>DATJHJ010000155.1:0-41702 GCA_035494015.1 Acidimicrobiales bacterium | reverse complement strand
CGGGGTCGTGGGGCGCGTCGATGACCACCACCTGCTCGTCGTCGCCGACCAGCCAGACGTTGTTCTCCACGTCGTAGTCGGCCCCGTCGAGGGAGAAGACGCCGGGGACGACCACCCGGTCGATCCTCACGAGCGGTACGCCCCGGTCCCGCTGAACAGGCCCCGCCGCCACCGGCTCGGCGTCAGCACCGCGGCCCGGGGGTAGTCCTCGAACAGCCAGCGGCCGAAGTTGCGCCGGGTCCAGTCGCTCGACCCGGCCACCCGCAGGGCGACGCGGACCCCCTTGCGGTGGCTGAGGGCCCGGCTGAGCAGCCGGGCCAGGCGGTGGTCGGCGAACAGGTCGTGCGCCACGGCCGCCTCGTACCGACCGCCCACGTCGGCGCCGGCGCCTGGACCGCCGGCCAGCACGGCCTCGGCGGCCAGCCGCCCGGTGAGCAGGGCCTGGGCGATGCCCTCGCCGGTCATGGGGTCGGTGGCGCACGCGGCATCGCCCACGAACAGGGCCCGGCCGTCCCCCGCGGTCAGCGGCATCTTGTCGACCCGGGCCGGGATGGGCCACGCCTTGTGCGTCCCCTCCGGCACGGCGGTATCCCCGAGCACCTCGCGCAGCGCGGGCCGGGCCAGCAGCTCCGGCCACATGTCCTTCATCTCCCGGATGGGGATCCCCGCGTCGCGCAGGATGCCGAACCCCACGTTCGCCCGCCCTCCGGGGAGGGGGAACGACCAGGCGTAGCCGGGCAGGAGGTCGGGTTCGAACCAGATCCACAGCCCCGCCGCCGCCGGCCCGACACCGGAGAAGTACTGGCGGAAGGCGTGCCAGTCGCCCAGGTAGCCGGGCTGGTTGGCGCCCAGGGCGTGGCGCAGCGGCGACCAGGCGCCGTCGGCCCCGATCACGTAGGGCGACACCATGCTGCCCAGCCCGTCGACCTCCAGCTCGATCCCGCCCGTGACGGCCCGGGCCCCGATCAGGCCGTGCCCGTCGGCCACCTTGGCGCCCGCGGCCCGGGCCACGTCGAGCAGGGCGGCGTCGAGCTGGGCCCGGGGGGCGACGACCGCGTACTGGCCGTCGGCCGGCAGGGGGAACCGGACCGTCCGGCCCACCGGCGAGCGGACGAAGACCTGGTCGACGGGCTGCCAGTCGGGCACCGACTCCGGGCGCAGGCCGAGCGATTCCAGCTGGCGCAGGGCGTCGGCGGTCAGGCCGTCGCCGCAGCACTTGTCCCGCGGGAACCGGGCCTTGTCGGCCACCAGCACGTCGGCACCGGCCCGGGCCAGGGTGATGGCGGCGGCCGCTCCCGCCGGGCCGCCGCCGACCACCACCACGGGTTCAGCCAAGGGAGGAAGCGAGCCGGCGGCCGAGCAGCGCGGTGCCCAGCGAGGCGGCGAACAGCAGCGCGGTGCGGCCCCGCGGCAGGTGGCGGAAGGCCATGCCGATGGCCAGGGCGTCGACCGCATCGGCCAGCATCCCCGCCTCCACCCAGCCCCGGACCGGGGCGTCGTGCGACACGGCGAGTAGGGCGCCGACGGCGAGGGCGACGTCGCGGCCCCCCACCGAGCGGGCCAGGAGGCGGGCCACCGCTTGATCGTCGCCGGTCGTCCCCGTCCGCCCCGGCCACAGCTTCATGGCCAGGTTGGGGGCCAGCAGGTACGACCCGCCGAGGGCGATGCGCCCGAACGCCACCGCCTTGATCATGGCCCGCTCGTCCAGCTTGTCGAGGTCGATCAGGGACATTCGACGCCCTCCGCCGGCGAGTACAGGCCGCTGAAGTGGTCGACGGTCTTGCGCCCGTCGAGGTACGTGCGGGTCCGCTCGGTGGTCACCGCGGTGCACACCCCCTTCATCTGCGTGGTCTGGCCGGTCTGGTCGCCGGAGACGTACTTGGTCGAGTACATGGTGACGGTGATCGAGGTGTCGGTGTACGTGGGCCAGATCAGCACGCCGTACGGGGTGTTGTTGCGGATGCGCACGTCCGGCCCGGGGTACGAGATCGTCGACTCCCGCCCGTAGGGGTACCGGGAGATGTAGATCCCGTGCATGAAGTAGCTGGGGATGTCGAGGCCGGAGAAGAAGGCGGCGTTGAAGATGGTGGTGGCGAACTGGGAGATGCCGCCGCCGATGTCGGAGGCGAAGTTGTAGTGCTCGTCGATGATCGGGGCGTCCACGAAGCCCTTCTCGACGGTGCGGCGGCCCACGAAGTCGTTGATCGAGAACGTGGCGCCGGGCTCGATCACCTGGCCCTGGATCAGGTCGGCGATGCGATGGATGTTGGTGACCCGGGGCTCGCCGGCCGCATGGTTGGTGGTGAACGTGCCGATGGGTTCGACCACCCCCAGCTTGCGCGCCGCGTCCTCGTCCCGCTTGGGGGCGAGGGGCTTGAGGGGCAGGCTGACGGGCGGGCCGTCCGGGGCCCGGTTGAGCAGGGCGGCCTGGAGCACGGCCGGCGTCGTGGGCCCGCAGCAGCCGGAACCCGCCTTGGCCGGGGTGATCGACACCTTGCCGCCGCTCACCGTGAAGCCGGCGTCGACCGGGGCGACGGCCGGCGCCGAGAAGAGCTTGGCCAGCTGGTCGGGCGCACCGGACGCGTCGACGGCCAGCTCGAGCCCGTCGTCGCCCGGGTCGGCCCGGAACCAGCCCCGCAGCGTCGGTGCGGGGACGACCGCGGTCGTCGACCCGGCGGTGACCGGCAGCCCCGGGGCGGCCAGCCGCTCGGCCCGGTCGGCCAAATCCTGGGCATCGGCGAGGGAGTAGCGGGGAGGCAGGGCGTCCCGGGACACCGAGATGCGCAGCGGCAGGCCCGCGGGCCCGGCTTTGCGCAGGGCGGCGAGGACGGACGGCGGGCTGATGCCCCGACCGGGCTCGCCCGCCCTGACCGCCATCTTGTCGTCCTTGACCACGAGCGACGGCTCGACCGGGGCGGTGCGCTGCGGATCCCGCGCCGCCACGATCCGGTCCATGGCCGCCTGGTCGACCGTGATGGCCACCGGCGCCTTCCGCTCCACGAAGAAGGACCGGGCCCAGCTCCACATGCGGTCGAGGATCAGTCCGCGCCGGCCCACGGCCAGGGCGTCGGCCGCGGTCCGGTCGCCCACCACCGACAAGCCGATCTCGGCCGCGCTGGCCTGGAACCCTCCGCCCTCGGCGTCGACCACGACCGTGGCGTCCCGGTAGCGGGTGGCCAGGTCGGCCACGGCCTGGTCGAGGGCGGCGGGCCGCAGCCCGGCCACCGAGCGGCCGCCCAGCGTGACCTTGCGGCCCACCTTGCCCTTGTGGGCGTTCGTGTCCACCAGGAACAGGGCGACGACGACGGCGACCGCCACCGCGGCCACGGCCACGAAGCGCAGCAGCCGCCCGCTCCTGCGGCCGCCAGGCGGGCGATCGGGGGGCGGGATCACCGGCAGCCGCCCCGTCGCCTCCAACTGATCCACCGGTACAGGGTAGGGGCTGCGGCGGAGCGGCTAGCGTCGGTGGGTGCCTCCTCGCGCGTTAGTCACAGGAATCACCGGCCAGGACGGCCGGTACATGGCTCAGATGCTCGTCGCCAAGGGCTACGACGTCTTCGGGATGGTCCGGGGGCAGGCGAACCCCAAGATCCCGATGCTGCAGGAGGAGACGCCCGAGCTGGAGCTGGTCGAGGGGGACCTGCAGGATCTCTCGTCGCTGATCGGCGCGGTCGAGCAGGTCCAGCCCGACGAGGTCTACAACCTGGGCGCCATCAGCTTCGTCGCCCTCTCGTTCCGCCAGGCCGAGCTCACCGCCGACATCACCGGCCTCGGCGTGCTCCGGATGCTGGAGGCGGTGCGGATCGTCGGCGGTCCAAGCTCCGGCGGTTCAGGCAACCCGATCCGGTTCTACCAGGCGTCGTCGTCGGAGATGTTCGGCAAGGTGCGGGAGACGCCCCAGACCGAGCTGACACCGTTCCACCCCCGTTCGCCGTATGGCGCGGCCAAGGTGTTCGGCCACTACATCACGGTGAACTACCGCGAGTCGTACGACCTGTTCGCCTGCAGCGGCATCTGCTTCAACCACGAGAGCCCGCGGCGGGGCCTGGAGTTCGTCACCCGCAAGGTGTCGAACGGCGTGGCCCGCATCAAGCTCGGCCTCCAGGACAAGCTGGTCCTGGGCAACCTGGAGTCGGCGCGGGACTGGGGCTACGCCGGCGACTTCTGCGAGGCCATGTGGCTCATGCTCCAGCAGGACCGGCCGGACGACTACGTCATCGCCACCGGCCAGTCCCACACCATCCGCGAGCTGCTGTCGCTGGCGTTCGCCGCCGCCGGGATCGACGAGTGGGAGCACCTGGTCGAGAGCGACCCCCGCTTCACCCGGCCGGCCGAGGTCGACATCCTCACCGGCGACGCCAGCAAGGCCCGGGACAACCTGAACTGGAAGCCCAAGGTCGACTTCCCCGAACTGGTCCGCATGATGGTCGAGCACGACCTGTCGGCCGAGTCGGCCGTCACCGGCCGGCCCTTCTAACCAGCTGGGCGGGTGCCGAGGGTGATCGAGGCGGTGCGCTTGGTCGTGCCCCGCTGGATGGTCACGTTCACGCGGTCGCCCGGCCTGTGGGCCTGGATGGCGGCGGCTAGGTCGTCGGGGTTGTTGACGGCGGTGGCGTCGATGGCGGTGATCACGTCGCCCGGCTGGATCCCGGCGCCCGAGGCGGGCGTGCCGGCGCCCACGTCGGTGACCGTCGCCCCCGGGGTGCCGTCGACCGCCTGGCTGCTGACGCCCAGGTAGGCCCGGGCCTGGGTGGCCGTGCTCTGGCCCGCCCGCAGCTTGTCGAGCTTGGCCTTGATCCCGTCGATGGCGATGGCGAAGCCGATGTTCTGGGCCTGGCCGGACACCGCGGTGTTGATGCCCACGACCTGCCCGGCGGCGTTGACCAGCGGGCCCCCGGAGTTGCCGGGGTTGATGGCCGCGTCGGTCTGGATCAGGCCGGTGAGCTGGCCGCCGTCCTCGGAATCGATGGACCGGTTGAGGGCGGAGACGATGCCGCGCGTGACGGTGAAGCCACCCTTGAGGTCGAGGGCGTTGCCAATGGCGACCACGTCGTCGCCCACCTTGAGGTCGCTCGAACTGCCCAGGGTCACGGTGGGCAGCCCGCTGGCCCCGTTGATGCGGAGCAGGGCGATGTCGTTGGCGCTGTCGGCGGCGATCAGGGTGGCGTCGCGCGCCGTCGTCTCCGTCCCCACGTTGACCTTGATGGACGTGGCCCCTGCCACCACGTGGGCGTTGGTCAACACCTCACCGTCGGCGGTCAGGATGACCCCGGTACCGGCGCCGGTGCTCGGGAAGAACCGCCCGCCGACGGACGCCTGGGTGTGGACGTAGACCACGCCGGGCTGGACCTTGGCCAGGATGCTCTGCACGTCGCCGGTCTGGGTGACGACGCTGCCGTTGCCCCCCGTGGGGACGGCGGCGGGCGTGGCTTTGCTGCTGCCGCTCCCGTGGTCGACCGCCCGGCCGGCCACGGCGCCGGCGGCCCCGCCGCCGAGCAGGGACGCGGCGACGGCCAAGGCCAGCCAGCGGGGGGCGACGCCGCCCGAACGGGCCGGGGGGGCCGGCGGGGGAGTGGGCGTGGGCGGTGACTCGAACCGCGGCTCGGGCCGGGGCAGCGGGACGGTCGGCGGGCCGGACGTCGTCGTCGGCGAGGCGGGCTGGAAGTCGGGCATGTCGAAGTTCGGCCGGTCGAAACCCGTGGTCATGCCCGGAGCCTGGCTCGAATCCGGGGAGGGCAAACCTGCGGTGGAAGGAGCGGACGGCCCTCCCTGGCCACGGGTGGGGGGCCCCGGGGCCAGGGGGGGCCGACCGACCGGGACGTCCTCCGAAGTGGGACGGTCGGACATCTCGCCGGTCGGGCTCACATGACTAGTAAGCCCATCCCGGCTGTGAGCATGCTGGGAACGCACTGCGAGCGGGGTGAGAAGATGCAGGAATGGCCCGATACGCCCGACCACTGCGCTCGCTGGCCCGCGCCGCGGTGGGCACGTCCTTCGTCATCCTGGGGTGGGACCCCTACCTCGAAGCCGGGCCGCGGGCGGTGAAGGCGGCCGCCCTCGGGCTCCCGAAGCCGGAGCTGGCCGTGACCCTCAACGGGGGAGCGATGGTGGTGGCCGGCGTGGCCCTGGCCTGCGGGGTGGCGCCGCGGGCCATGTCCGCCGTGCTCGCCGGGTTGCTGGTCCCCACCACCCTGGCCGGCCACCCCTTCTGGAACGAGTCCGACCCCAAGGCCCGGGCCCAGCAGCGCACCCAGTTCCTGAAGAACCTGTGCATGCTGGGCGGCCTGCTCGAAGTCGCCCAGGGGGACCAGGAAAGGCGATGAGCGAGCCGGAAGCCCAGGTCGAGGTCTGGGTGCGGGAGGAGCTGGGGCTGGATCCCGACCAGACCGTCGCCATCACCGAGATGCCCGGGACGGACCCCCGCTGCTCGCCGGTCGTCACCCAGGTGGCCATCGGCCCCTCCGCGGCCGGCGCCGATGCCTACGCCTTCCACATCGAGCGACCCCTGGCCGAGCTGGTCCGCATGGATGTCATCGCCTCCCTCGCCTTCGGCGGCGGGCACTAGGCGTTCGGCGGCGGGCACTAAGGCAGGAAGTGAGCAGAAATGTACCGTAAGGGTACAATTCTGCTCACTTGTCGGGGGCAGGGGCGGGGGCGGCCGGGAGCTCGACCCGGAACCGGGCCCCCTGGCCTGGCACCGACTCCACCTTGGCCTGGCCGCCGTGGGCCTCGGCCACCGCGGCCACGATGGACAGGCCGAGGCCGGCACCACCCTGGTTGCGGTTCCGCGACGGGTCGGCCCGGTAGAAGCGCTCGAAGACCTTCTCGGCTTCTTCGGGGAACAGGCCGGGCCCGTGGTCGGCCACCTCGAGGACCACGGACCCGTTCTCCTGGTGCACGCCGACCTGCACCGGCGCGCCCTCGGGCGTGTGCTGGCGGGCGTTGGCCAGCAGGTTGGCCGCCACCTGGCGCAGGCGCAGCTCGTCGCCCAGGACGACGGCGGGACCGGTGGCATCCAGCTCGATGGGCCGGTCGGGCTCGACGGCGCGAGCGTCGAGGACAGCGTCGGCGGCCACCACGCCGAGGTCGACGGGCTGGCGCTCCAGCGGTCGCCCCTGGTCGAGGCGGGCGAGCAGGAGGAGGTCGTCGACCAGGACGCCCATTCGCGCCGACTCCTCCTCGATCCGGCGCATGGCCGTGGCCAGGTCGTCCGGGCGCTCGGCCACCCCCCGGCGGAACATCTCCGCGTACCCCCGGATGGAGGTGAGGGGGGTGCGCAGCTCGTGTGACGCGTCACCCACGAACCGCCGCAGCCGGTCCTCCGAGGCCTGGCGGGCCTCGAAGGCGGTCTGGATCTGGCTGAGCATGGCGTTGAGCGACAGGCCCAGCCGGCCCACCTCGGTGCGGGGCTCGGCCCGTTCGACCCGCCGGCTCAGGTCCCCGGCGGCGATGGCCCCCGCCGTCGTCCCGATGTCCTCCAGCGGCCGCAGCCCGGCCCGGACCACGACCAGGGCCAGGCCGGCCACCCCGGCCAGCACCGCGCCGGTGGCCACCACCTCGATCAGCAGCAGCCGGTGCAGGGTCTGGACCACGTCGTTCATGGGCACGGCGACGACCAGGCTGCCGGCGCCGGAGGCCAGGGGGGCGACGACCACCCGGAAGCCCACCTTGCCGTGCTCGACCGCGTTGGTGGTGAACGGTTGGCGATTGTCCAGGTCGGTGGGGGTGAGCACCGGCTTGGGCAGGTTGGCCAGGTCGTCGCCCTCGTAGCCGAACAGGGCGAAGGTCACCACGTGGCCGTCGTTGTCGACCACCGCCCCGTAGGTCCCGCCCGGCACGGCGATGCGGGTGGGCCCGCCGCGGCGGTCGGCGGCCGATATGCGGGCCGCCACCGGGTCGAGGGCGGCCACCACCTGCTCGTCGAGCCGCTTGAGCAGGAACGCCTGCAGGGCCCGGTAGGTGACGGCGTCGGAGGCCAGCAGCCCGACGGCCACCAGCCCGAGGAGCCCGAGCAGCAGGCGGCTGCGCAGGGACACGGACTACCCGCCGGCAGGCACGCGCAGCGTGTATCCGACCCCGCGGACGGTGTGGATGAGCCGGGGCTCGACCTTGTCGATCTTCTTGCGGAGGTAGCTGATGTAGGTCTCGACCACGTTGGCGTCGCCGCCGAAGTCGTACTGCCACACGTGGTCGAGGATCTGGGACTTGGACAGGACCCGGCGGGCGTTGAGCATGAGGTAGCGGAGGAGCTTGAACTCGGTGGCGGTCAGCTCGATGGGCTCGTCGCCCCGCCACACCTCCCTGGTGTCCTCGTCCAGCTCGAGGTCGGCGAAGGTCAGGCGGCTGGAGCCCGCCCCCGGGCCGCCACCGTTGCTGCGGCGGAGCACGGCCCGCACCCGGGCCACCAGCTCCTCCACGCTGAACGGCTTGGTCACGTAGTCGTCCCCGCCGAGGGTCAGCCCGTTGACCTTGTCCTCGGTGGCGTCCCTGGCGGTGAGGAACACGACCGACACCGGCTGGCCGTCGGCCCGGATGCGCCGGAGGACGCCGAAGCCGTCCAGGTCGGGGAGCATGACGTCGAGGACCATCAGGTGGGGCCGGAAGGTCTGGGCCCGGGTGAGGGCGCTCCGGCCGTCGGCGGCCACGTCGACCTCGAAGCCCTCGTAGCGCAGGGCCATGCTCACCAGCTCGGTGATGTTCGGCTCGTCGTCGACGACCAGGATGCGAGCCTTCTCGGACATGACCGGCCCATTGTCGCCCTGATGGCTGTGCTGTGCCTGTGAGCCGCCTGTGCGGTGGCTGATCAGGGCGCCGAGTGGGCAGGAAGCCACGGTGGACGACGCGCTGATCGACGTGCTGGTGGAGTCGCCGAAGGGGAGCCGCATCAAGTACGAGTGGGACGACGACCGCCAAGCCATCCGCTTCGACCGCCACCTGTATTCGGCCACCGTGTTCCCCGCCGACTACGGGTACATCGCCGACACGATCGGCGCCGACGGCGAGAAGCTCGACGCCCTGATCCTCACCGACGAGGGGACGTTCCCGGGCTGCTGGGTGCGGGCCCGGGTGATCGGGGTGTTCTGGATCACCTACGACGACAAGCGGGAGGCCAAGATCGTGGCCGTGGCCGACCAGGATCCCAACTGGGCCGACCTGGAGGACGTCGACGACGTCCCCGCCCACCGCCGGGACGAGATCAGCCACTTCTTCGACGTCTACAAGGACCTCGAGCCCAGCCGGGACCCGTCCTCCGCCGGCTACGAGGGCCGGGCCGCCGCCCTGCAGGTCATCGCCGAGGCCCGCCGGGCGGCCGCGGCCGGGGGCGGGGGCTAGGCCGTCTGGCGGTAGCGGCGCACGGCCAGGGGGGCGAACACGGCGACGATGGCCGCCGACCAGGCCAGGGCGGCCAGGACCGGCTCGGCCACCGCCCCGTGGTTGAGCAGGGCCCGGACCGCGTTGACGGTGGCGGTGATGGGTTGGTGCTCGGCGTAGGCCCGCAGGGGGCCGGGCATGGTCCGGGTGGCCACGAAGGCGTTGGAGGCGAACACCAGCACGGCCATGAGCGGGAACGACGCGGCCTGGGCCGCCTCGGCGTTGCCGGTGGCCAGGCCGATCAGGGCCATGACCCACGACATGGCGAAGCCGAACAGGAGCATGAGCCCGACCGCAGCCAGCAGGGCGAGCACGTTGCGGTGGACCCGGAAGCCGACCAGGAACCCGACGGTGACCATGAGGACGATCACGATCAGGTTGCGGACCAGGTCGGCGATCGTCCGCCCGGCCAGGACCGCGGAGCGGGCCATGGCCAGGGAGCGGAACCGCTCGATCAGCCCCTTGGACAGGTCCTCGGCCAGGCCGATCCCGGTGTTGATGCTCCCGAAGGTGACCGTCTGCACGAAGATGCCCGGCATCAGGTAGTCGACGTAGTGGGGGTAGCCCGGGATCTGGATCGACCCGCCGAACACGTACCGGAACATCAGGACGAAGATCACCGGCTGGATGGTGGAGAACACCAGGGTGGTGGGCACCCGGAACAGGGCGATCAGGTTCCGGTGGGCGATGGCGAGGGCGTCGCTCACCGCCCATGCCAGCTTGGAGCGCTGGTCGGTGGTGTCGGGGAAGGCGGGGATGGTGGTCGTGGTCACTGGTCCACGCTCCCTTCGGGAGCGAGTCCCAGCGAATGCTTGTCGGACCGGCCTTCCGTTGCGTTCCGCACGCAGCGGGCGAGGCCGGTCACGCCGCACCTCGCTTGCGGCCGCGGCCGCCCCGGCCGGCGGCGACCGGGGGCGCCTCGGTGGCGGCCTCCTCGGCCTTGTGGCCGGTGAGCTGGAGGAAGACGTCGTCCAGGCTGGGTTCTCGGATGGCCATCCACTCGGGGGTGAGCGCGGCGCCGTCCAGGGAGCGAACCACCTCCAGCACGGCTCGGCCGGCGTCGGTCACGGTCACCGCCACCGTGCGCCCGTCGTCGAGCACCTCGGCCGCGCCGATCCCGCCCAGATGGCTGCGGGCCCGCTCCGCGGCCGCGGCGTCGCCCAGCCGGACCTCGACGATGGTGGCCCCCAACCGGTGCTTCAGCTCCTCCGACGTCCCTTCGGCGATCACCCGGCCGCCGTCGATGACCATGATCCGGTCGGCCAGGCGCTCGGCCTCCTCCAGGTACTGGGTGGTGAGCAGCAGGGTCATCCCGTCCGCCACCAGCTCGGAGATCACCCCCCACAGGTCGTTGCGGCCCCGGGGGTCGAGGCCGGTGGTCGGCTCGTCGAGGAACAGCACCGGCGGCCGGTGGACGAGGGCGGCGGCCAGATCCAACCGGCGGCGCATCCCGCCCGAGTAGGTCTTGACGGTGCGGTCGGCGGCGTCGGCCAGCGAGAAGCGCTCCAGCAGCTCGTCGGCCCGGGGACCGATCAGCGCCCGGCGCTGGTGGGTCAGCTGGCCCACCATGCGCAGGTTCTCCCGCCCGGTCAGGTTCTCGTCCACCGCCGCGTACTGGCCGGCCAGCCCGATGCTCGACCTGACCGCCTCGGGATCGCGGGCCACGTCGTGGTTCAGGATGGTGGCCCGGCCGCTGTCGGGGCGGAGGATGGTGGTCAGGATGCGCACGGTCGTGGTCTTGCCCGCGCCGTTGGGCCCGAGCAGGCCCAGCACCGTCCCCGCCGGGACGGTGAGGCTGACCCCGTCCACGGCCACCACGGTGCCGAACCGCTTGCCCAGATCCTCGACGACGATGGCTGCATCGGTCATGGGGGCATGCTCGCACGCTGCCGCCAAGGAGGCGTGGCGGTCGGGCCACGAGCTGGTCTCCAGCGAGCAGGGCCGAGCGGCCGCGGCCCGGGGCCGATTCAGCCTTTGTGCTTCTCCTGGGTGCCCCGGCGGTCGTCAGCGTCGCCGGGAGCCTTCAGGAAGGAGAACCTGCCGTCGGGCTCCAGGACGCCGATCTCCACGTCGGCCAGGTCGTCGATCCCCTGGTTGCGGGCCTCCTCGCACACTTCGGCCAGGGTGACCCGCTCCACGGCCAGCACGTCGTCGATCGGTCGACCCCGGCGCACGACGACCACCGGGACCCCCTCCACCATCCCGCGGAACGACTTGAAACGGTACGACAGGTAGGCGAATACGAGGATCCACAGGGCCAGGGTGCCGACCGCCAGGACGGCGCCGGTGAGCGACGTGTCGTGCTGGGTGGCGCCTTGCTGGATCAGGTCGCCCATGGTGACCAGCAGGATGAGCTCGAAGGCGGTCATCTCCGACAGCTCCCGCTTGCCCACCCCGCGCGTCACCAGCCACAGGAAGAAGTAGATGACCGTGGCCCGGGCGATGATCTCCATCAGGGCATGACCAGCGTGGAGAAGTCGAGCCCGGTGGTGGCGGCACGGGACGACCCCGCGACCACTTCGACCCGGCCCTTGACCCGGGTGAACTGGACCCCCGACTGGATCTGGGCGTCGAGGGAGATCGTCAGGACGTCGCCGGGCGGCGGGCCGAACCGCCAGATGGTGCGCTCGCCGTCGGTGGTTTCGGCCGCCGGGGCCGGGCTGGCCCCGTTCTGGTCGAGCTTGTCCAGGTACTCCGACGTGACCAGGACCGTCACGCCGTCGGGGAACCCGCCCGGGTGGCGGACCGTGAGCGTCCACGGGACGTCGAGGCCGGGACGGGCGATCGTCGCGTAGTGCAGCGACAGCTCGTACCCGCCGCCGCTGGCCGAGGCCGTCCGCGTCCTGACCCCGACGAACCCGAGGGCCCCGAGGGCGAGGAACGCGACCAGGACGGTCACGAACCCCCGCCGGGCCATCCGGGCCCGGCGCTGGCGGCCCAGCTCGGTCGGGGCCGGCTCGGTGGGGATGCTCGATCGAGCCGCGTCGCCGGGCACGAACCCGACGCTACCCAGGCCTCCCGATCAGCTGGTGGACCCTCACATAGCCCGAGCCCGGACGGGGTAGGTACCTCGGGGAGCGAGAGGGAGGGGATTCCATGGTGACGATCCCGTTCGAGTCCGTCGGCTTCCGCACCGGTGCCGTTCCCAGCAGGGAGGCGGTGGCGGTGGTGCACGAGTCGGCCACCAAGAGGAACAGCAAGGCGTCCGGGGACAGCGGCGGGGTCGGGCTGGACCTGGAGACGGTGCTGTCCGTGCAGGCATGGGTGCACCCCCTGCCCGAGCCCCGGTACAGCTGGTTCGACCTCCACGTGTTCGACGACGGCGACCGGCTCATCCGCTCCGAGACCCTGCCGCTGCGGTACGTCCGGGCCGGGGAGGACGATGGCGACGTCTACGGCTTCGAGGGCGCCGTCTACCGCGGCACCGGCGCCTCGCCCGGCTCCGTCTGGCTGGCGCCGGACGCCCGCAAGCTCCAGTTCCGGGTGTACTACGAGGCGGGCGGCACGGTCTACACCGACGGCTTGCTCCGCCAGCACGAGCTGCCCTCGGACAGCGATCTCACCAACTCCGGCGCACCCCCGCCGCCGCGCCGACGCCGGACCCCGCCCGCCGCCGACTGACCCTCCCGGTTCCTCCCGGTTCTGGCTGCAGTCACCCGCCGATTGGCGGGTAACTGCAGCCAGAACGATGGGGGAGGCTCAGACCATGTACTTCTCCTCGAGGGCGGAGCAGACCGTCGAGGTGATGGCCTTGGTGACCAGGTAGGGGTCGCAGTTGGCGTTGGGGCGGCGGTCCTCGATGTAGCCGCTCTTGTCCACCTCGACCTGCCAGGGGATGCGCACGGACGCGCCCCGGTTCGACACGCCGTAGCTGAACTCGTTCCAGGGCGCGGTCTCGTGGAGGCCGGTCAGGCGACCCTCGATCCCGAAGCCGTACTGGTGCACGTGCTCCATGTACTTCTCGCCCAGGGCCTCGCAGGCAGCGATGATCGGGTCGTAGCCGCTGCGCATGGCCTTGGTGGAGAAGTTGGTGTGGGCGCCGGCACCGTTCCAGTCGCCCTTGACGGGCTTGGGGTCGAGCGTGGCGGAGATGCCGAAGTCCTCGGCGGTCCGGTACAGGAGCCACCGGGCCATCCACAGGTGGTCGGACACTTCGAGGGGGCTGCTGGGGCCGATCTGGAACTCCCACTGCCCGGGCATGACCTCGGCGTTGATGCCCGAGATGAGCAGGCCGGCGTCGAGGCAGGCCTGCATGTGCTTCTCCACGACCGGGCGACCGAAGATCTCGTCGGCCCCCACGCCGCAGTAGTAGCCGCCCTGGGGGGCAGGGAAGCCGCCTTCGGGGAAGCCGAGGGGGCGGCTGCCGTCGAAGAAGGTGTACTCCTGCTCGATGCCGAACCACGGCTCCTGGGCCGCGTACTTCTCGGCCACCGCACGCAACTCGGCCCGGGTGTTGGTCGGGTGCGGCGTCATGTCGGTGAGCAGGACCTCGCACAGGACGAGGACGTCGTCATTCCCGCGGATGGGGTCGGGACAGCTGAAGACGGGCTTGAGCACGCAGTCGGAGGCGCTGCCGGGAGCCTGGTTGGTGGACGAGCCGTCGAAGCCCCAGATGGGGAGCTCGGTCACGCCGTCGGTCATGATCTTGGTCTTCGACCGCAACTTGGCCGTCGGCTCGGTGCCGTCGATCCAGATGTACTCCGCTTTGTAGGCCACGTAACTCCTTGATGGGTCGCGTTTCGGAACCCCCATAGTGAGCCGTACCGCGGTTGCCGGTCCAAGTCAGAAGTGTGAACGCTCTGTGAACCGGCGCCCCGTGGGCGGCAATCGTGCTCAGATGCCCCCTACCGGCGAGCGCGGCCCGCCGGGGTGAGCGAGGAGGGACCCGTGGCTGATGACACCCAGGACCTGGCGGTGGCGGTCGCCGCCGACGACCATGCCCAGGGCTCGGCGGACGCCCCCCTCGTCCTCGTCCAGTACGGCGACTACGAGTGCCCCTACACCCGCCGCAGCCTGGCCGAGGTCGAGGCGGTGCGGGCCGAGCTGGGCCCGGCGCTGCGATGGATCTGCCGCAACTTCCCCCTCACCGAGATTCATCCTCACGCCCTTCAGGCGGCCGAGGCGGCGGAGGCGGCCGACGGGCAGGGACGGTTCTGGGAGATGCACGCCCTGCTCTTCGCCGGCCAGGACCACTTGGAGGCTGCCGACCTGCGACGGTACGCCGACGAGCTCGGGCTCGACACGGACCGGTTCACCCGCGACCTGGAGGGCCACACCCGCCTGGCTCGGATCGAGGCCGACGTCGACGGCGGGGTACGCAGCGGGGTGGGCGGCACCCCGACGTTCTTCACCAACGGCGTCCGCCACGACGGGCCGTACGACGCCGCCGCCCTCCTCGCCGCCCTGTCGGCGACCGCGCCCCCCCGCTGACCGGCTCGGTCAGACCGTCCAGGTGGTGCCCGACCGGAGCAGCTCGGCCAGGTCGCCCGGCCCCCGGCGTTCGGATGCCTGCACGACCTGGTGGTTGACCAGGGACCCGTAGTCCGGCCGCTCGACGGCCCGGAACACGCCGATCGGCGTCGGTTCCGACGGCCCGCGGGCCAGCCGGGACAGGAGGAAGGCCAGGCCGGGCTCGTCGTGGCGCTCGTCGTGGACGAGGATGGCGTCCTCGCCGACGTCGGCCACCCGCACGATCCGGCCCCCGCCTTGGGCGTCGACGACGACGCCCAGCTCGTTGTCGACCCCGAACCGCACGGGCCGGCCGTGGACCAGGGGGATGAGCATCCGGGCTCGGGCCTCCCGGGCGGTGATCTTCTCGAACGCGCCGTCGTTGAACACGTTGCAGTTCTGGTAGATCTCGACGAACCCCGCCCCCCGGTGGTCGTGGGCCCGGCGGAAGGTCTCCATCATGTGGCCCCGGTCAAGGTCGTGGGTGCGGGCCACGAACGTGGCCTCGGCGCCGAGGGCCAGGCTGACCGGGTTGAAGGGGTGGTCGACGGACCCGAAGGGGGTCGACTTGGTGACCTTGCCCTCCTCGCTGGTGGGGGAGTACTGGCCCTTGGTCAGCCCGTAGATCTGGTTGT
Organism: Acidimicrobiales bacterium; assembly: GCA_035494015.1. GTDB lineage: Bacteria > Actinomycetota > Acidimicrobiia > Acidimicrobiales > AC-14 > CADCTB01. Next base: position 26,247 of record DATJHJ010000155.1, on the reverse strand, counting down.
TGAACAACAGGACGGTGAGATTGACGTTGCGGCGCAGGGCGTGGATCAGGTGGTTGCCGCCGATGGACAGCCCGTCGCCGTCGCCCGTCACCACCCACACGTCGAGGTCCGGGCGGCTGACGGCCAGGCCGGTGGCCAGGGCCAGGGCCCGGCCGTGGATGGAGTGCACCCCGTAGGTGTTCATGTAATACGGGAACCGGCTGGAGCAGCCGATCCCGGAGATGAACACCGTGCTCTCGCGGCGCAGGCCCAGCTCGGGCATGAGCATCTGCACCGCGGTGAGCACCGAGTAGTCGCCGCAGCCCGGGCACCAGCGCACTTCCTGGTCGCTGGCCCAGTCCTTCTTGGTGGTCAGGGGCACGGCCACGTCAGTCATGTCGCCTCCAGCAGGGCCAGCACCGCGGCCTCGATCTCGGAGAACAGGAACCGCTGGCCCTGGACCTTGGTGATGGCCCGGGCGTCGACCAGGAACTCGGACCGGATCATGGAGGTGAGCTGGCCGAGGTTCATCTCCGGCACCAGCACCCGCCGGTACCGCGACACGACGTCGCCCAGGTTGGCCGGGAACGGGTTGAGGTGGACCAGGTGGGCCCGCGCCACCTTGAAGCCCCGCCGCCGCAGGCGCTCGACGGCGGCGGCCACCGCCCCGTAGGTCGATCCCCAGCCGAGGACGAGAACCTGTCCGTCGCCGGTGGGGTCGTCGAGCTCCACCGGCGGGATGTCGGCGGCAATGCCGGCGATCCTCGCCGCCCGGGCCCGGACCATGAGCTCGTGGTTGGCCGGGTCGTAGGAGATGGCACCGGTGCCGTTCGCCTTCTCCAGCCCGCCGACCCGGTGCTCCAGCCCGGGGGTCCCGGGGACGGCCCACGGCCGGGCCATGGTCACCGGGTCGCGCCCGTACGGGAGGAAGGGGACGTCGTTGGTCGGGGCCGCGGCGTACGCCACCGAGATGTCGGGCAGCTCGGCGACTTGAGGCAGCCGCCAGGGCTCCGCGCTGTTGGCCAGGTACCCGTCGGACAAGACGATGACCGGGGTCCGGTACTTGAGGGCGATGCGGGCCGCCTCGATGGCGGCGTGGAAGCAGTCGCCCGGCGTGCGGGCGGCGACGATGGGGATCGGCGCCTCGCCGTGGCGACCGTGCATGGCCATGAGCAGGTCGGACTGCTCCGTCTTGGTCGGCAGCCCGGTGGACGGGCCGCCGCGCTGGACGTCGATCACGATCAGCGGCAGCTCCAGGCTGACGGCCAGCCCCAGCGTCTCGGCCTTGAGATCCATGCCCGGCCCACTGGTGGTGGTCACGCCCAAGTGCCCGCCGTAGGCCGCCCCCAGGGCGGCGCCGGCGGCGGCGATCTCGTCCTCGGCCTGCATCGTGCGCACCCCGAAGTTCTGCCGCTTCGACAGCTCGTGGAGGATGTCCGAGGCCGGCGTGATCGGGTAGGACGCCAGGAAGACCGGCAGCTTGGCCAGCTGGCCGGCGGCCACCAGCCCCCAGGCCAGCGCGGTGTTCCCGCTGATGTTCGTGTAGGTGCCGGGGAGGAAGTGGGTGGGCTTGACCGCGAACGGCCCGCCCACCAGCTCCGCCGTCTCGCCGAAGTTGTAGCCGGCCTTGAAGGCCAGGGTGTTGGCCTCGGCGACGGCCGGCATCTTGGCGAACCGGGCCGCGATCCAGTCCAAGGTGAGCTGGCTCGGCCGGCTGTACATCCAGGACAACAGGCCCAGGGCGAAGAAGTTCTTGGCCCGCTCGGCGTCCCGGGACTTGGCCCCGCTCGGCTTGGCCGCCTCCATGGTCAGCGAGGTCATGGGCACCTCGAACACCGTGAAGGAGGCCAGCGTCCCATCGGTCAGGGGGTTGGCGTCGTAGCCGGCCTTGGCCAGGTTGCGGTCGACGAAGGCGTCGGCGTTCACGATCAGCGTGCTGCCGGCCACCATGTCGGGCAGGCTGGCCCGCAGGGCCGCCGGGTTCATCGCCACCAGGACGTTGGGCGAGTCGCCCGGGGTCAGGATGTCGTGGTCGGAGATGTGGATCTGGAAGGCCGACACCCCGGCCAGCGTGCCCGCCGGTGCCCTGATCTCGGCTGGGTAGTCGGGGACGGTGGCCAGGTCGTTGCCGAACAAGGCGCTGGAGACGGAGAAGCGGTCGCCGGTGAGCTGCATGCCGTCGCCCGAGTCGCCGGCGAAGCGGATGACGACCTTCTCCAGCTCCTGGACCGGATGCCCGTGCACGTCGACCATGGGCGTCGTTCCCCTTGTCGTCTCCACCGACGATGGTACGCCTGGCCCTTCGCTACGCAAGGGTTTTCGCTCCGCCGCGGCCGACACACGCCGTTCATCAAGAGGACGCGGTGTTGTAACAACCGGCTAATGGTCAGGTAACGGCAAGCCTTTACGTTCCCGGCATGATCAAAACCAGGCTGCAGCGACTGCGAGAGAAGGACACACGCCGGGTCGTCGGCGCCATCCTCGCCGGGAAGATGTTGGGGATCGTCGGGATCCTGGGCGCCATGAAGGTGTTCGGGTTCCTCTTCGAGACGGCGGCCGGGGCGTCGCCCGTGGCCCAGGTGGCCCACGAGGCCAGCGACCTGGTCAGCCCGATCAACACGGTCTGGGTGCTCATCACCGCCTTCCTGGTGTTCTTCATGCAGGCCGGGTTCATGGCCCTGGAGGCCGGGTTCGCCCGGTCCCGGGAGACCGTCAACATCCTGATGGAGTGCGTCTTCGACACCTGCCTGTGCGGCGTCTTGTACTGGGCCATCGGCTTCGCTTTCCAGTTCGGCACGGGCAACGGCCTGATCGGCCACAGCAACTTCTTCCTGCACGGGATGACCCCGGCCTACGGCACCACGGGCGTGGCCTTCCTGGCCTTCTTCCTCTTCCAGTTCGCCTTCGCCGACACCGCCTCGACCATCACGTCCGGGGCCATGGTGGGCCGCACCGGCTTCAAGGGCGACATCCTCTACAGCGCCGCCGTGTCCGGCTTCATCTACCCGATCTTCGGCCACTGGGTCTGGGGCCCCGGCGGCTGGCTCGGCAACACCATGGGCTGGTTCCACGGCTTGAGCGGCGACGCCGTGTTCCGTGACTTCGCCGGCTCGACCGTCGTCCACACCGTCGGCGGGTTCATCGCCCTGGCCGGCTGCATCACCCTCGGCCCCCGCCTGGGCCGCAAGTTCAAGAAGGACGGCGGCGGCCCCACCCCGGCCCACGACCTGACCATCGGTGCCCTCGGCGGGGTCATCCTGTGGTTCGGGTGGTACGGGTTCAACCCCGGCTCGACCCTGTCGGCCATGGACTGGGTGGGTATCGGCCGGGTGGCCGCCAACACCACCCTGGCCGCCTGCTCCGCCGGCATGGTGGCGGTGCTGTTCGTGTACCCCCGCTCGAAGAAGTGGGACCTGGGCATGTCGGTCAACGGCTTCCTGGGCGGCCTGGTCGCCATCACCTGCCCGTGCTACTGGGTCTCACCCGCCGGCGCCCTGATGATCGGGGCGGTCGCCGGGGTGGTCGTCCCCCTGGGGATCGACTTCATGGAGGCCCGCCGCTGGGACGACCCCATCGGCGCCGTCGCCGTCCACGGCTTCTGCGGCATCTGGGGCACGCTCAGCCTGGGCCTGTTCGCCACCGGCCAGTACGGCCTGCCGACAGCGGACGGGGCGGACACCTCGACGGTGATCAAGGGCTTGTTCTACGGCGGGGGGACGGACCAGCTCAGGGCTCAGGTCATCGGCAGCCTGACCTGCGTGGTGGTGGTGTTCACCGTCGCCATGCTGGTCATGAAGGCGGTGATGGCCATCCGGGGACCGTGGAGCCTGCGGGTCGAGAAGGACGGGGAGCTGGAGGGGCTCGACATCTTCGAGCACGGCACCACCGCCTACCACACCGAGTTCGGCCAGGGCATGACGTACCAGTCGCCCACTGGCCTGTTCGGGATGTCCCGGACCCTGGGGAGGGACGACGACGCCGACGGGGACGCACCCGCGGAAAAGGCCGTCCCCCTGGAGCCGAGCGTCTGACATGCCTCAGGGCGCGACCATCGGGGACCGGCCGGGCGAGCCGGTCCCCGACCGTCCCCTACCGCAGATCGACCGGCTGGGAGTCCTGCGGTTCGACGGCCACTGGCTTTCGCTCAGCCCCACCCACGAGGCCATCATGCGGATGCTCATCGACCACCTCGGCGAGGCCGTCACCCGGGCCGAGCTGGTCGCCGCCACCTGGCCGGGCGGCGGTCCCGACCACCACGCCATCGACGTCCACGTCCACCGGCTCCGGCCCCGCCTCAAGGAGATCGGGCTGGTGATCCACACGCTCCGGGGCCGGGGATTCATGCTCGAGACCCTGCTCGCCGCCTAACCGAACGATCCAGACAGAGGGAGACACACAACCCATGGCCCAACTCGTCACGGCCATCATCAAGCCGTTCAAGCTCGAGGAGGTGAAGGAGGCCCTGCGCGGCGCCGGGATGCTCGGCCTGACCGTCAGCGAGGTGCAGGGCTACGGCCGCCAGGGTGGCAAGACCGAGACCTGGCGGGGCTCGGAGTACCAGGTCGAGTTCGTCCCGAAGGTCCGGATCGAGGTCATCGTCGAGGAGTCCCAGGTCGACAAGGTGATCGAGGTGATCGCGGCTGCCGCCCGCACGGGCAAGATCGGTGACGGCAAGATCTGGACCACCGACCTCGGCCGCCTCATGCGGGTCCGCACCGGCGAGATGGGCGACGACGCCATCTGAGTCTCCGCCCGGTCGAGGTGGCCGGAACTCCTAGGCTCCCGGACGGTGATCGACCACCCTTGTTACGCCGTGGAGCCGTGGTGCCTCCGTGAGATCACGCTCGACCTCGGGGTGCTGGCCCAGTCCGAGTCGGTGTTCGCCCTGTCCAACGGCCACCTCGGGCTGCGGGGGAACCTGGACGAGGGGGAGCCGTTCGGCGCCCCCGGCACGTACCTGAACGGCTTCTACGAGCTGCGCCCGCTGCCGTACGCGGAGGCCGGCTACGGGTACCCGGAGTCGGGCCAGACCATGATCAACGTCACCAACGGCAAGCTCCTGCGCCTGCTGGTCGACGACGAGCCGTTCGACGTGCGCTACGGCCGGCTGGAGTCCCACGAGCGGCTCCTCGACCTGCGGGCCGGGACCCTGACCCGGGATGTCCAGTGGGTCTCGCCGGCCGGCCAGGCCGCGCACGTCCGGTCGGTGCGCATGGTGTCGTTCACCCAGCGGGCGGTCGCTGCCATCCGCTACGAGGTGGAGGCGGTGGGGGACCGGGCGCGCGTCGTCGTCCAGTCCGAGCTCGTGGCCAACGAGCCCCTGCCCCCGGCCAGCAGCGACCCGCGGGTCGCCGCCGTCCTGGCCTCGCCGCTGGTCTCCGAGGACTACGGCACCCGCGGCCAGACCGCGGTGCGCCTGGCCCACCGCAGCGCGGTCAGCGGCCTGCGCCTGGCTGCGGCCATGGAGCACGAGGTCAGCTGCCCCGGCGTGACCGACATCACCGCCGACGCGTCGGCGGACGTCGGGCGGGTGACGGTGACCACCCTGCTCGAGCCCGGCCAGAAGCTGTGCATCGTCAAGTTCCTGGGCTACGGCTGGTCCAGCCTGCGGTCGCGCCAGGCCCTGGTCGACCAGGTGGTGGCCGCGGTCAGCGCCGCCCGCCAGACCGGCTGGGACGGCCTCCTGGCCGAGCAGCGCCAGTACCTGGACGAGTTCTGGGACCGGGCGACCGTGGAGGTCGAGGGCGACCCGGAGATCGAGCAGGCTGTCCGCTTCGCTCTCTTCCACGTCCTCCAGGCCGGGGCCCGGGCCGAGGGCCGGGCCCTGCCGGCCAAGGGCCTCACCGGCTCGGGCTATGACGGCCACGCCTTCTGGGACACCGAGACCTTCGTCCTGCCCGCCCTCACCTACACGTTCCCGCCGGCGGCCGCCGACGCCCTCCGTTGGCGCCACAGCACCCTGCCCGTCGCCCGCCAGCGGGCCGAGACGCTGGGCTTCCGCGGCGCCGCCTTCCCGTGGCGGACCATCGCCGGCGAGGAGTGCTCGGGGTACTGGCCCGCGGGGACGGCCGCCTTCCACGTCAACGCCGATATCGCCGACGCCGTCGTCCGCTACGTCGACGCCACCGGCGACGCCGACTTCGAACGCGACATCGGCCACGACCTGTTGGTGGAGACCGCCCGGCTGTGGTGCTCCATCGGCCACCACGACCGCAACGGCGCGTTCCGCATCCCCGGCGTGACCGGTCCTGACGAGTACAGCGCCCTGGCCGACGACAACGTCTACACGAACCTCATGGCCCAGCAGAACCTCCTGGCCGCGGCCGACGCTGCGGTGCGCCACCCCGACGCGGCCGAGGCCCTGGGCGTCGCGGCCGAGGAGATCGCGGCGTGGCGGTCGGCGGCCGAGGCCATGTTCGTCCCCTACGACGACATGCTCGGCGTCCACCCCCAGTCCCTCGGCTTCACCGAGCACGAGGTCTGGGACTTCGACTCGACCCGCCCGGACCAGTACCCCCTGTTCCTCCACTTCCCCTATTTCGACATCTACCGCAAGCAGGTGGTGAAGCAGGCCGACCTCGTCATGGCCATGCACCTGCGCAGCGAGGCGTTCGGCGAAGAGGACAAGGCGCGGAACTTCGCCTACTACGAGGCCCTCACCGTGCGGGACTCGTCGTTGTCGGCCGCCACCCAGGCCGTGCTGGCGGCCGAGCTCGGCCACCTCGACCTGGCCTACGACTACCTGGGCGAGGCGGCCTTCGTCGACCTCCACGACCTGCACGCCAACACGGCCAGCGGCCTGCACATGGCCGCCCTCGCCGGTGGCTGGTCGGCCCTGGTGTCGGGCTTCGGTGGCTTCCGGGTCCAGAACGGCCGGCTGTCCTTCGCCCCCCGCCTGCCCCCCACCATCACCCGCCTGGTCTTCCGCCTCTGGTACCGCCACGCGTGCGTCCAAGTGGCGGCCACGGCTGGCGAGGCGACCTATTCCGTGCTCGCCGACCAGCCCCTCCATCTCCGCCACCATGGTGAGGCGCTGGTCGTGGGGGCCGATCCCGTCCGCCGGCCGATCCCTCCACCCGTGGTCCGGCCGAGGCCGACACAACCGCAGGGTCGGGCCCCGGCCACCCGCCGCCCACCGAGCCGATGAGCCTCCGCGGCCACCGGCCCGACGAGGCCGCCCGCCTGGTCGACGCGTCGCACCTGGCCGTCCCCGACGACGTCCCGACCCTGCTGGCCGAGTTCGGCGGCAGCATGGGGGCGCAGGACGTCGCCCTGTACCTCGTCGACTACGAGCAGCGCGTGCTGGTGCCCGTCCCCGGCATCAGCGGGATGGAGCGGGGCGAGGTGGTGATCGACGCCACGCTGGCCGGCCGCTGCTACCGGACCCTCGACATCCAGCAGACGGCTCCCGACGAGGACCACCGGCGCCTGTGGGTGCCCGTCCTCGACGGTGTCGAGCGTCTCGGCGTGTTGGAGCTCACCTTCGGTGCGGTGGATCCGGACATGGACGAGGTCCGGGCCTTCGCCGGGGTGGTGGGCGAGCTGGTCGTGACCAAGCAGGCGTACGGCGACCTCTTCGAGCGGGTGCGGCGCCGCCAACCCATGTCGGTGGCCTCGGAGCTGGCCTGGCAGCTCCTCCCGCCCCTCACCTTCGGGACGGACCGGCTGGTGATCAGCGGGGTCCTCGCCCCCGTTTACGACCTGGGCGGCGACTGCTTCGACTACTCCGTCGACGCTCGCAGCGCCCGCATCGCCCTGTTCGACGCCATGGGCCACAGCCTCGAAGCCGGGCTGCTGGCCAGCGTGGCCATGGCCGCCTGCCGCAACAGCCGCCGGGAGGGCGCCGACCTCGCCGGGTCGGCCGAGGCCATCGACCGGGCCATCGCCGACCAGTTCGGGCCCGACCGCTTCGTCACCGCCGTGCTGGCCGATCTCGAGCTGGCTTCGGGCCGCCTGCGCTGGGCGGTTGCCGGCCATCCGCCGCCCCTGCTCCTGCGCGACGGCAGGATCGTCAAGACCCTTATCGGGGACGTGACGCCGCCGCTCGGGATCGGCGGCGCCGTCGTGGTGTCGGAGGAGATGCTGGAGCCCGCCGACCGCGTCCTGTTCTTCACCGACGGGGTGGTCGAGGCCCGGGCCGCCGACGGCGAGTTCTTCGGCGTGGAGCGGCTGGTGGACCTGGTGTCGCGGACCTCGGCCGCGGCCATGCCCGCCCCGGAGACCATGCGCCGCTTGCTGCACGCCATCCTCGATCACCAGGAGGGCGCCCTGCAGGACGACGCCACCATCGTCGTGGTCGAATGGCTGGGCCCCGCGAGCGAACTGCTGAAGGTCTGACCGGGCGATCGCCAGGGTAGGGAGGGCGGCGACACCAGGAGGCGCATTGAGACATCTCGTCGTGGGCGGCGCTGGCTACATCGGCAGCGTCGTCGCCGCCCACCTCGTCGCCGCCGGGGAGCAGGTCGTGGTGGCCGACAACCTGTCCCGGGGGCACGAGGACGCGGTGCCGGCCGGCGCCGAGCTGCGCCGGGTCGACGTGCTCGACCTCCCGGCCTTGTCGGCGCTGGTCGCCGAGGGCTTCGACAGCGTCCTGCATTTCGCCGCCCTGTCCCTGGTGGGGGAGTCGGTGGCCGAGCCGGCGAGGTACTTCCGCACGAACGTCGGCGGGACCATCAACCTGCTCGACGCCATACGCCACGCCGGTGCCCGGCGGCTGGTGTTCTCGTCCACGGCCGCGGTCTACGGGGAGCCGGAGTCGGTCCCCATCGGCGAGACCGCGACCACCCGGCCGACGAACCCGTACGGGGCGTCGAAGCTGGCCGTCGACGAGGCCATTCGCTACGAGGCGGCGGCGTCGGGGCTCGGCGCGGTGAGCCTGCGGTACTTCAACGTGGCCGGCGCCTCCGGCGGCCAGGGCGAGCGGCACGACCCCGAGACGCACCTCATCCCGTCCGTGCTGAAAGTGGCGGTCGGCGAGCATGACGCGGTCCGCATCTTCGGCACCGACTACCCGACGCCCGACGGGACCGCGGTCCGCGACTACATCCACGTCGACGACCTGGCCCGCGCCCACCTGCTGGCCCTGGAGCGGGCGCGACCAGGCGAGCACCAGGTCTTCAACCTGGGCAACGGCGCCGGTTTCTCGGTCCGCGAGGTCGTCGATGCCGCCCGCCTCGTCACCGGCTGCCAGATCCCGTCGGTGGAGTCGCCGCGCCGGCCGGGGGACCCCGCGGTGCTGGTGGCGTCGAGCGAGCGGATCCGAGCGGCGTTGGGCTGGGTGCCGGAGAAGCCGGCGCTCGAGGACATGATTTCGGACGCCTGGCGGTTCATGCGGAGCCGACTTCCGCCCCGAGGCCCGAGACGCTCGCCCGGGTGACGAAGCTGCTGCGGACGCAGCGCACCCTGCCGGCGAAGCTGGAGACCGTCGTCGCCCTGGCCAAGGAGACCGTGCCGAACTGCGACGCGGCCGGGGTCGCGCTGCTGATCGAGGGCGAGCCCACCTCGACCGCGGTCAGCGACCGCCTCACCGTCGAGGTCGACCTCGTCCAATACGAGACGGGGCAGGGGCCCTGCCTGGCCGCCATCGACGGGTCGACGGTGATCCGCATCGACATGGTCGAGGGCCTGGTCGAGTCGCTGGAGACCCAAGCGCTCATCGGGCAGGCCAGCGGGGTGATCATGGCCGAGGAGGGGCGCACCGCCGACGAAGCGCTCGACCGCCTCCGGGCATTGGCGATGACGAGCGGGGAATCGCTGCGCACCGTCGCCACCTGGGTCTTGGAAGAACGACCGACGTCGCCGGGACAACGAGACCTGGAGGCTCCCCCCGTCGAGCGGGAGTGAGCGAGGCCGGCGCCGAGCGGTCAGCGGGGGAGCCGGAGCAGGAAGCAGGCGCCGGCGGGGCGATCCACGAGCACCAGGTCGCCGCCGTGGGCCCGGGCGACGTAGCGGGCCACGAACAGGCCCACGCCCGCACCAGTCGTGGTGGCCACGCCGCGTTCGAACAGCTCACCCCTGCGCCCGGGGTCGATGCCCGGCCCGTCGTCGGCGACGGTCAGCGCCACCTGGTCATCCGTCGGCGCCAGGTGGATCTCGACCGTCGCCGTCGAGGGCGTGTACCGGAAGGCGTTCGACAGGAGTTGGCTCACGACCGCGCCGATCCGGTCGCGGTCGGCCACGATCCGCACCTCGTCGGGAACGGTGACACCAACCCGCCGCCCGCCGAGCTGCGGCCGCCAGAGGTCGACCCGCTCCCGGACCACCGCCGCCAGATCGACCTCGTGGGTGTCGACCTGCAGCCGGCCCTGCTCGATGCGCTGGAGGTCGGAGATCGTCTGGAACAACTCCCGCACGTGGGCGCCGCTGCGCACGATGGCCTGGGCGAACTCGCGCAGCGTGGCGGCAGGGAGCGTCTCGACCCCCTCGACCAGCATCTCCCCGAACCCCTGTACGACCGCCAGGTGGTTGCCGATCTCGTGGGTGACGTAGCTGAGCAGGGTGACCGCCGGCCCGGGCTCGATGGAGGTCACGGCGGCGACGGTACCGACAACGCGGTTGCGCCCCGCGGACCCGCGCCCCGCGGGCTCAGGCCCGGCGGCCGGCGGACGGCTGGGCGGGGGCCCGCACGGCTTCCAGGGCATGAGCGGCGGCGGCCCGGAGCTGGGGCGAGGGCCCGGTGAGCGCCCGCCGGAGGGCGGGGATCGCTTCGGGCGCCCCGATCTCGCCGAGGGCCCGGACCACCTGCGGGTGCATGGTCGCCGGCCCGTCGGCCAGGGCGGCCAGCAAGGCGTCGACCGCCCGCGGGGAGCCGAGGCGACCCAGTGCCTGCGCGGCGCGAGTGCGGACCTCGATGGAGGGATCGTCGGCCAGGCGCCGGACGATGTCGGGAAGGGCGGCGAGGGCGTGGAACCGGCCGAGGAGGTCGACGGTCACGGCGCGCACCGGCGCCGAGCGGCTGGACAGCCCCTGGCGCAGCACGGCGACCGGGCACTGGCGGATCTGGGCGATGGCTTCTACCACCACGTCCGGCGGGATCGGGCGGTCGCCTTCGAGCGACGCCAGCAGTGGGCTCACCGCACCGGGGTGGCCGAGGCGGCCGAGGCTGCGGGCCGCGGCCCAGCGCACGCTCGGCACGGGATCGTGCAACAGGCGAAGGAGGTTGTCCATCTCCGTGGGGCGACCGGCGGCGCCCAGGAAGAGGCCGGCCCTGGCCCGCGCCGCCGACCGGCGGCTGCCGGCCTGGCGCCGGGCCCGGCCGATGGCGCCGGTATGCTCGAGCAGGCGGACGAGGTTGTCGTGGTCCGTGCCCCTGACCTGGGGCAGCAGGGCCCGGGCCTGGTCCTGCAGGGCGCGACGCTGGCGGCGAGGCAGGCGGTGCAGCGCCTCGACGTCGATCACGCCGCTGTCCATGGTGGAGAACAGAACGGGGCGGGCGGCGGCCTGGGCCTCGGCCTGGCTGGACCGGGTGCCTCGCCGGCCGGCGACCACGCCGGCGCCGGCGAGCCCGATGACGGTGACCGAGGCGGCGGCCAGAGGCACCGCCTCGCCACCGATCATGCCCGTGCCCCGGCCCTGGCCAGCACCGCCTGCACCCGGCTGAGCATCTCCCGAGGGCTGAACGGCTTCACGATGTAGTCGTCGACCCCGATGGCAAAGCCCTGCTCGACCTCGGACTCCTCGGCCTTGGCGGTGAGCAGGATGATCGGGACGGCGGCGGTCGCAGGCTGGGCCCGCAGCGCCTGGCACAGCTCGATCCCGGTCATCCGGGGCATGAGCCAGTCGACCAGGATCAGGTCGGGAACCCGGCCCGAGCCGTCCGGGCCCCCTCCGGCGGCGACCAGCCCGGCCTGGCCGTCGGCGGCGTCCATGGCTGCGTAGCCGGCGTTCGTGAGCTTCCAGACGATCAGCTCCCGCACGTCGGAGTCGTCATCGACGACAAGAACGGTCTTCATGGCGGTTCGGCCCCCTTTCGCTCACGTCGGTATCGACATCTGCCGATCAAATCTGAAGCCCACTCGCAGGAGATACTGGACCCGACATGTCCGTCCCCGCGACGCCGCCGCCGAGCGCGGCCTATCGAAGCGCCGCGCCACCGTCGCCCCCGAGCGACACGGCCCGCCGCTTCCTTTTCGGCGCCGCCCTGGTCATCGCCGCCGGCGCGGTGGTGGCCGGCTTCGCCGGTCGAGGTGAGGTGGAGCCGGGCCGGGCTGCGCACATGGGGACGGCGCTGGACACCATCTCCGCCTTGTGCGGCGCCGGCGTGTTCGTCCTCACCCGGGCGACGTGGCGCCAGATCGGCGATCGGGCTGCACTGTGGGTCGGCGCCGGAGCACTGCTGTTTGCCGTCGCCGCCGGGAGCCGGGTGGGCAGCGTCGTGCTGATCGGGTCGTCGCCGTCCAACCGCTGGCTGGTGGCGGGGGGCGCGGCGGGCACCGCCCTGACGCCCCTGCTCCTCGCCGCCGGGCTGCTCCCGTCCCTGCTTCGCCGGCCCCTGGCGCCCGCGGCCGTCACCGCGGTCGCCGTGACCGCCTTGATCGCCGCCGCGGTGCTGATGCGAACCCGGCCCGGCCTCGAGTCGGCGTTCACCGTCACCCAGCTGACCAGGGCGGCCAGCGCCCCGGCGGTGGCGGCTGGGCTGGCGGTGGCCGCGGCGTGGCTCGCCCTGGCCGTCGCCTACTGCCTGCGAGGGTTCGCGCAGCGACGGTTGTACGGCTGGGCAGGCCTGATGCTGTTCGCGCTCACCGTCTCCGGCCTCATCGCCGGCGCCGCGCGCGGGCCCGACGGCCGAGCGGTGGGGGCCGCCGGCCTCGGCGCCCTCGGCGCGCTCGTGGCCGTGGCCGGGAGCTACCTGGACCTCACCCGGGCCTACGAAGACCAGACGCTGGAGCTGTCGGACTCGGAAATCGAGGCGGACGCCGCCGAAGCCCGGTTACGGGTGCGGGTGGCTGATCTGCGGGCGCAGCGCCACGACCTGATCAATGCCATCACCGCCATCGACGGGGCGGCATCCACGCTCGAGCGCGAGTTCAACCGCCTGTCCGAGCGTGACCGGCAGACGCTGGCCCGTGTGCTCGGCTCGGGGACGGCCCGGCTGCGCACCCTGCTCAGCCAGGACAAGGGGTTCGACGGGCAGGTGTCGTTGGCCGAGGCCGCGGCCAGGGTCGCCGAGGACCCGGCCTGGCACCGCCGCCTGGACGTCCACGTCGACGCCGGCCTGGTGGCCGCCGGCTCCCAGGGCGAGACGGCCGAGGTCGTCCGCCAGCTCGTCGAATACGCCCACCGCCGGGGCCCGGACACCCGGGTGACCGTTCGCGGCGAGCGGGACGGCGAGTGGGTCGTGCTGCGCGTCGAGGACCGGGGGCCGACGTTGTCTCGGGACGTGCGCCGCCGCCTCCTCCACCCCGACAACGGGAGGGGGCCGGAGGCAGACAGCGACCGCGGGCTCCGGGTCGCCGCCCGCCTCATGCGGGCCCAGGGCGGCGACGTATGGGTCGAGCCTCGTCCCGGCGGTGGGTCGTCCTTCGGTATCTGCCTGCCTGCGCTGACCGAGGTCGACGGGGAGACGGGTGCCGCCTCCTGAGGATGCCGGCCGCCCCTGGCCGGTGCTCATCGTCGAAGACCACGAGCTGCTATCGGGCACCCTCGCCCTGGCCCTGCGCCAGCGCGGCCTGGAGGTCGGCACCCTGAACGGTCCGGCGGCCGAGGCGGTGATCGAGGCGGCCCGGCAACGGGCCCCCGCGCTCGTGCTGCTGGACCTCGACCTGGGCCCGGTGCTCGGCGACGGGGTCGACCTCGTACGCCCCTTGGTGGAGGCCGGCGCCCGGGTGGTGATCATGTCGGGGGACGGCGACAGGGCCCGCCTCGGCTCCTGCGTGGAGGCGGGGGCGAGTGGCGTGGTCAGCAAGGCGTCGACGTTCGACGATCTCATCGCCGCCGTGGAGCGCACGGCTCGGGGTGAACAGCTCCTCACCGAGGAAGAGCGCCAGAGCCTGCTGGCCGAGCTGCGGTCTCGGCGTCGGTCTGACGATGAGCGCCTCGGCCCTTTTGCCCCGCTGACGCCCCGCGAGCAGGCCGTGCTGGCCGGGCTGATGGCCGGCGAACCGGCGGAGGTCATCGCCCAGAGTGCCTACGTCTCCGTCGCCACGGTCCGCAGCCAGATCAGGGGGATCCTCCGCAAGCTGGGGGTGACCTCGCAGCTCGCGGCGGTCGCCCTGGCGCGCGACGCGGGATGGACGCCGCCCTCGTAGCCGCGCAAATCATCAATGTTGAGGATGCGGGGCGGCGGCGGGTCGCTCATCATCGCCAGCATGAGAGCACCAGCACGCCGGGACGAGCGGGGGGCGGCCGTCCTCGAGTTCGCCATCGTCCTGCCCCTGCTGGTCCTGTTCGTCTTCGGGATCGTCGAGTTTGGCCGGGCCTACAGCGCCCGCATCACGCTGACCGCCGCCGTCCGTGAAGGCGCTCGGGCCGCCGCCCTGGGGGGCGATGCCGCGGCGTCGACCAAGAACGCGGCCAGCGGCCTGAAGTCCAGCGCCATCACGGTCACGACGGTCGCCTGCCCGGCCAACCCCGACCCGACGACGAACGCCAGCGTGCAGGCGACCTACCCCTTTGCCTACGACATCCCGTTGCTCGGCCGCGGCACCTGGACCCTGAACGCCACCGGAGTCATGCGATGCGGGGGCTGACCGGCCGGGCCCGTCGCGACGAGCGCGGTGCGGTGGTCGTGGTCACGGTCGCCTTTTCCGTGGCCATGGTGGCCATGGCCGCCCTCGTCGTCGACGTCGGCGCCCTCCACGACGAGCGCCGCCAGCTCCAGAACGGGGCCGACGCCGCCGCCCTCGCCGTGGCCCACAGCTGCGCGCTGGGAACCTGCGACAGCACGCTGGCCGCCGGCTTGGCCAACGCCAATGCCCGCGACGGCGCGGCGAAGGTCGACTCGGTCGTTGCGTCGGTGGCCAGCCGGAAGGTGGCCGTCGCCACCAGCACGAAGTCTTCCAATGGCGGGACCATCCTGCCGTTCTTCTTCGCCCGGGCGGTCACCGGCTCGCCGGGCCAGACGGTGCATGCCAAGGCCACTGCGAGCTGGTCGGGGATCTCCAAGGCCGCAGCCATCCCGCTCGTCATCTCGGCGTGCGAGTGGGAAAAAGCGACGAACGGCGGCACCACGTACAACACGACGTTCACCGGGCCGATCAGCGTGATCCTGTTCCACACCGGCGGGCAGGCCGCCCCGGACTGCGCCGCCCATGCCGGGCAGGATTCCGACGGCGACCACCGCCTCCCGGGCGGCTTCGGGTGGGCCGACGCTTCGTCGTGTGAGTTGACCTTCGCCATCGGCAGCCTGATCGCCGAGGCCAAGACCGGGGCGTCCGTACTTCCAACGTGCAACCCGGCAACCCTCGTGGGCACGACCGTCCTCGTTCCCATCTTCGACGACATCGTCGGCACGGGAACGAACGCCAAATACCACATCGAAGGGTTCGGCGCGCTGCGGGTGACCGGCTTCCGGTTCCCCTCGACCACCGGCGGCGTCGCCCCCTGCTCGTCCCCCGCGACCTGCATCGGCGGCTACTTCACCCGCTTCGTCACCCCGGCGGACGCCACCGGCGGCCCGGATCTGGGCGCCAGCAACGTCATCCTCGTCAGCTAGGAGCAAGGACCAATGATCAAGCGACAGAAGCTCATCGGCATCATCACCTCGGTCGTGCTGGCGGCCCTCGGGACCGGCCTGCTCGTCGCCTACGTGCGCAGCGCGGAACACCGGGCGCTCAAGGGCGAGCGGGCGGTTGACGTGCTGGTCGTGGCGGACACGATTCCCAAGGGCACGAAGTCGGAGGACATAGGGGCCAAGGTCAAGTTGGAGCAGGTGCCGGCCAAGGTGCTGGCCAAGGGCGCCCTCGCCACCATCGGGACGCTCGCGGGCAAGGTGGCGGCCGTCGACCTCCTGCCCGGCGAGCAGCTGGTGCCGGGCCGGTTCTCCACCGCCGCCGAGGCCACCGGCATCCCCGCCGGGATGCTCCAGGTGACGATCGCCCTCGACCCGGTGCGGGCCCTCGGCGGGCAGCTCCGGGAGGGCGACTCGGTCGGCGTGACTGTGTCGTTCGAGGATCCGGAGTCCACCCACCTCATCCTGCACAAGATTCAGGTGACCGACGTCCGCACCGACGCTGGCGCCCCCGTTACCTCCAAGGCCGATGGGCCGTCGCCGGCCAGCCCCGTGTTCGTCACCCTCGCCCTCGACGCCCCCTCGGTCGAGAAGGTCGTGTTCGCCGCCGAGCACGGCCGGGTCTGGCTGGCCCTGGAGCCGAAGGACGCCAACGAGGGCGGCACGAAGGTCCAGTCCCGTGCCGGGGTGAATCTGTGAGCGGCCGGGGAGGCCGGTCCGGCAAGGACCCGTCGGGGCACGCTCGGAAGGACGTGGCTCGATGATTGGTACCCTCCTCGTCACTCCGGACGCCGAGTTCGAGGCCCGGGTCAAGCGGGTCTTCGACGGCGACATCCAGGCCGAGCGGTGGTGGGACGACAAGCTCCCGCGGACCGACCCGCAGGCCGCGGCCCACGATGTCTCCCTGCGTGACGCCGCGGTGGTCGTGCTCGGCCCCGGCCTCCCGCCCGCCGTCAGCCTGGCCCTGGCCGAGGCGCTCGACGTCCACTACGGCGACGTCTGCGTCGTGCTGGTCGCCAAGCCCAGCGCCCGGCTCTGGGAGCAGGCGCTGCGGGCCGGCGTGCGGGAGGTCATCGCCCCGGACGCCGACGACAACGACCTGCGCCAGGCCTTGGTCCGGGCCGGGTCGGCCGCCAGCCGGCGACTCGCCGGGAACATGGCGGCCGCAGCGCGGGAGACGACGGACCGGGGTCGCCTTGTCGCCGTCGTGTCCCCCAAGGGGGGCGCGGGCAAGACGACGGTGGCGTCCAACCTGGCCGCCAAACTCGCCGCCTCGGCGCCGGGCCAGGTGGTGATCGTCGACCTCGACCTGCAGTTCGGCGACGTGGCCAGCGCCTTCGCCCTCGGCCCCCAGGCCACCATCGCCGACGCAGCGCGGGCCGACGTCCGCCTGGACAGCACCGCGCTCAAGGTGTTCCTCGAGCCCCACCCGAGCGGCGTCTACGCCCTGCTCGCCCCCCACTTTCCCGCTGAAGCCGACGAGGTGAGCCCGGTCACGATCGGCCACGTCCTCGACGTGCTCGCCTCCGAGTTCGCATACGTGATCGTCGACACCGCGGCCGGGATCGACGAGCACACCCTGGCCGCCGTCGAGCGGGCGGACGATCTGGTCTTCGTGTGCGTGACCGACGTTCCCAGCGTCCGGGCCCTCCGCAAGGCCATCGACGTGCTCGACCTGCTGGGCATGACCCGCGCCCGCCGCCACCTCGTGCTCAACCGGTCGGACGACCGGGTCGGCCTGTCCGTGCGTGACGTCGAGGCCACCCTCGGCCTGCACGTCGACGTCTCCGTCCCGACGTCGCGCTCGGTGCAGGTCTCCGTCAACCAGGGCTCCCCGATCGTGGAGGCCGACCCCCGGTCGCCGGCCGCTCGTGCCCTGGCCACCCTCGCCGAGCGCTTCGTCGCCGACGCGAGGCCCGCCATCGCCGCCACCGCCTCCACTGGCCGGCGGTTCTCCCGAAAGGACGCCCGATGAAGCTGAACCAGCGCCTCAAGCAGGCCGAGAGCGGGCCGCAGGTCGAGCCCACGCCCGCCGAGACCGCGATTGCTCAGCCCCCGGCCGCCCCGCCCCGGCTGGCGGCTGCCGCGCCGGCACCCTCCCGCGTCGCCGCCGACCCGCTCACCGCCATCAAGCGCCGGGCCCAGGAGTCGCTCTACGCCCGGCTCGGCGGCCGGCTGTTCCGCCCCGATATGAGCGAGGAGCAGCTCCACCGGCTGGTCATCGACGAGCTCGGCCTCGTGCTCCAGAGCGACCGGGCGCCCCTGTCGCCGGCGGAGCGCCAACGCCTGCTCGACGACATCACCGAAGACGTCCTCGGGTACGGCCCGCTGGAGAGCTTCCTCGCCGACCCCGACGTCTCGGAGATCATGGTCACCGGCACCCGCCCGATCTACGTCGAGCGGGCCGGTCGCCTCTACGCCACCGGGAGCCGCTTCCTCTTCGACGACCACCTGCGCCGGGTCATCGAGCGGATCGTCAGCCAGGTGGGGCGGCGGATCGACGAGTCGTCGCCCATGGTCGACGCCCGCTTGGCCGACGGATCCCGGGTCAATGCCGTCGTGCCGCCGCTGGCCCTCGACGGCCCGACGCTCACCATCCGGAAGTTCGCCAAGGACCCGTACAAGGTCAACGACCTGATCCGGCTCAAGACCGTCTCGTCGCGCATGGCCGAGCTCCTGGCTTTGTGTGTTACGGGGCGGCTCAGCATCCTGGTCACCGGCGGTACAGGCACGGGCAAGACGACGCTGCTGAACGTGCTCTCCTCGTTCATCCCGGAGGAGGAGCGGATCATCACCATCGAGGACTCCGCCGAGCTGCAGCTGCACCAGGACCACGTGGTCCGGCTGGAGAGCCGGCCGGCCAACGTCGAGGACCGCGGCGAGGTCACGATCCGCGATCTGGTTCGCAACTCGCTGCGCATGCGCCCCGACCGGATCATCGTGGGCGAGGTCCGCGGGGGCGAGGCGCTCGACATGCTCCAGGCCATGAACACCGGCCACGAGGGGTCGCTGTCGACGCTTCATGCCAACTCGCCACGGGACGCCCTGGCCCGCCTCGAGACCATGGTCCTCATGGCCGGGCTGGACCTGCCATCCCGGGCCATCCGCGAGCAGATCGCCTCCGCCGTACAGCTGATCGTGCACCTCAGCCGGCTGCGTGATGGCACCCGCCGAGTGAGCCACCTGACCGAGGTCACCGGCATGGAGGCCGGGGTGATCGGCCTCCAGGACATCTTCACCCTCCAGCGGGGCGAAATCGGCGAGGACGGCCTCCTGCACGCCACCCTGCAGCCCACGGGCATCCGGCCCGCCTTCGCCGACCAGCTCAAGGCCGAGGGCCTGGCGATCTCCGCCCGCCTGCTCGGCCCAACCGACGCCATGGCCGCGGCCAAGGGAAGGGCCCGGTGAAGGCCGGTGCCAGCGGGCGCGGCGTCGCCCTGGCCGCAGCACTGGCGCTCGGCGCCGCCCTGGCCCCGTCGGTCCTGGCCGCGGGGGCGGCGGGGGACCCGCTGCCGGTCTCGGCCGACGTTTCCGGCTATCCCGATGTCCGGCTCGTCGTCGCCGCCCCCGCCGAGATGGGCGATCAGCTGCTGACCGCCTCGTCCTTCCGGGTCGTCGAGGGTGGCCAGCCCCAGTCCATCCAGGTTGACGCCCTGCCCGCCGACCAGCTCGAGGTCGCCCTCGTCCTCGACACGTCGGGCAGCATGGCCGGCGCCCCACTGGCGGCGGCCAAGTCGGCGGCGCAGGCGTTCCTCGCCCAGCTCCCCGCGGGTGCGCGGGTGGCGGTCATCGGCTTCGGGGCCAAGGCCGCCGTCGTCAGCCCCCTGTCGGCGAACCGCAGCGCCCAGCAGGCGGCGGTCGCCGGCCTGTCGGCCGGAGGCCAGACTGCGCTGTACGACGCCGTCGGCGCCGGGCTGGCCCAACTGTCGGCGACCGCCGGGACCCGGCCCGTCGTCGTCCTGCTCTCCGACGGCGGGGATACGACGAGCAAGGCGACGCTCGACGCCACCGCGGCCGCGCTGGCCGCGTCCAAGGTCCCGCTCTTCGCCGTCGAGCTGCGCACGGGGGAGAGCAACCCCGCGGCCCTGAGTCGCCTGGCCGCCAGCGGGGGCGGGCGCGTCGTGCCCGCCGGCGACCCGGCCGCCCTCGGCGGGGCGTTCGACGCCGTCGCCAGGCAGCTCGTCCGGCAATACGCCATCGGCTACCGCTCGTCGGGGCATGGGCCGACGGACGTCGACGTCAACATTTCCTCGGGAACAGTGCAGGTCGCCGGCCGGGCCCAGCTTTCCCTCCCGGCCATGGTCGACGCCGGGCCGCCGGCGAGCGCGGACCCGGCGGGTGACGGCGGGACGACCGGCCGTCCCTTGGGGAGCTGGGCCCTGTTCGGGGGTGCCGCGCTCTGGGCACTGGTGCTGCTCGGCGCCCTGCTGGCGGCGTCGTCGCGGTGGGCTCCGCGGGCTCGGGGGCTGGTGTCCCGTCGCCGGGGCCTCGGCCTGAGTGGCGCCGCCCGCCGGGCGGAGTCGCTGACCGATGCTGTGTTGCGCTCCCGTGGTGGATCGGCTCGTCTGGCCACCACGCTGGAGGCCGGCGGCGTCGATGTCCGTGTGGGGGAGCTGCTGCTCGCCGTGGGCGCGGCGGCCGCGGTGGTGTTCGTCGCCGGCTGGCTCCTGATCTCCGCCCTGGTCGGACTGGTCGCCGCCCTCGTCGTCCTGGTGGTCGCCCGCGTGGTGGTCGAGCAGCTGGCCCGGCGGCGACGCGCCCGTTTCGGCGACCAGCTGGCCGACACGCTGCAGATGCTGGCCGGCAGCCTGCGCGCCGGCCACAGCCTCGCCCAGGCCATCGACACCCTGGCCCGGGAGTCCGAGTCGCCGACGGCGGAGGAATTCCGCCGGGTGACCGTGGAGACCCGGCTGGGGCGCGATTTCGTCGAGAGCCTCTCGGCCCTGCGGGGGCGCGTCGGGAACGAGGACTTCGAGTGGGTGGTCGAAGCGGTCGAGATCCAGCGTGAGGTCGGCGGCGACCTCGCCGAGATCCTCGACAAGGTGACCGGCACCATTCGGGACCGGACCCGCATCCGCCGCAAGGTCACCGCCCTGAGCGCCGAGGGTCGGCTGTCGGCGGCGGTCCTGATGGTCCTGCCCTTCGGTCTCGCCGGCGTCATGGCCGTCACCAACCGGTCGTACCTGAGCCCGCTGTTCGGCACCGGGCTCGGCCTCGCCTTCCTCGCCGCCGGCGCCGTCCTCCTGGCCGTCGGCGGCGTGTGGCTCCGCCGCATCGTCAAGCCGATCTTCTGAAGGAGCACCAGATGCCCATCTACGTCGTGGCCGCTGCGCTCGCCGTCGCTCTGTCGCTGCCGGTCCTGTGGTTCAGCCTGGCGGGGGACCGAGTGCCGGGGCGCCGGGTGAGCCACAACCTCACCGCCGGGCTGGCCCCGGGCGGGGACCTCCGGGCCATCGTGCTGTCGACGTCGCCGTTCGAGCGCCTGATCGAGCCACTCGTCCGGGCGCTGGCCAGCCCGGCGCGCCGCCTCAGCCCCGGCGGCATCGTCGCCCGGCTCGAGCGCAGGCTCGAACTGGCCGGCGGTGGGTGGCCCGTCGAACGTGTCCTCGCCCTCAAGCTGGCCGCCGCCGGTGCCGGCCTGGCCGGCGGCCTGGCGTGGTTTGCCATCTCGCCGTCCGGTCGTACCCTGGCCGGCGGGGCCCTGGTCGTCGCGGCCGGGTACCTGTCGCCCGACGCCGTCCTGGCCCGGCGAGCCCGGGCCCGTCAGACCGAGATCGCCAACCGGCTCCCGGACACGCTCGACCAGCTCACGATCTGCATCGAGGCCGGGCTCGGCTTCGACGCCGCCCTGGCCCGAACGGCACGGTCCGGCAGTGGCCCCCTGGCCGCGGAGATCACGCAGCTGCTCCAGGAGCTGCGGGTGGGGATCCCCCGGCGTGAGGCGTTGGAGAACCTGCTGGCCCGGACCGAGGTTCCCGATCTGCGCCAGTTCGTCCACGCCGTCACCCAAGCCGAGATCTACGGCGTCCCGATCGCCCGGGTCCTGCGGTCCCAGGCCGTCGAGCAGCGGGAGAAGCGGCGGTTCCGCGCCGAGGAGCGGGCCATGAAGCTGCCGGTGAAGGTGGTCTTCCCGCTGGTCTTCTGCATCCTGCCCACCCTGTTCATCGTCGTCCTCGTCCCCGCCTTCATCAACCTCGTCAAGGGCCTGTAGGAGCCGCCGGGCGCCCTTCGTGTACCTTCGGGCATCGAGGCCAGGCGGTCCCCTAGGACGAGATCGAGGAGCGTGCCCGGGTTCATCGCGTTGATCGGCCTGCTGGCGGCGACCCTGCTCGTGTCCTGCGGCGGCTCCTCGGGCACCGGGTCACCGGCCGCCGACGACGAGATCACGGCGAGCGGGCCCGATTCGCCCGACTGCCCGGTTCGCAACCACCTGGCTTCCGAGGACAACGGGCAGCGGCGGCCAGGGGTGGAGACGCCGGTCGACTATTCCTTCCTGGAGGCGCAACGCGGCGGATGCCAGCCGGTGCGGTTCAACCCGTGCGAGCCCATCCACTACGTGGTCAACGCCGCCCTTGCCCCGCCGGGCGCCCTGGACGACCTGCAGGCCGCGATCGGCAAGGTGGAGGCGGCGACGGGCCTGACCTTCGTGAACGACGGGCCGACGGACGAGCCGGCGATGGTGAACCGTCCCGCGGCACAGCCCCAGCGGTACCCTGGCCGCTGGGCGCCCATCCTGATCGTGTGGGGTCACGGCGGCCAGTTCCGGATGGAACCGACCAACCCGGCCGGGGGGCGTTCGGTCCCGGTCGACGGCACCTATGTCAGCGGGGTACTGATCGTGAACGTCGACGCGGTGGCGACGGACCACGACCGGACCCGGCCGGCCAGCGGGTTCGGCGAGGGGACGACCTGGGGCCGCGTGTTCATCCACGAGATCGGCCATCTCGTCGGCCTCGGCCACGTCGCCCGGTCAGACGAGATCATGTTCACCGAGCTCGGCGTCCAGCGGGGACCGGCCGAGTTCCAGGCCGGCGACCTCGCCGGCCTCAAGGCCGTCGGTACCGAAGCCGGCTGCCTGCCGACGCCCGCGCCGCCGGCGCGTTAAGCCTTCCCGTGCCCGGCGTGGGGAATAGCGAGAAGCATTGAGAGTCGCACCTTCATGGGCGTACGCTGACTCCCGTCGGGCGAAACGCTGGCGAGGGCGGTAGCCCTTTTGCGCCCCGTACGTACCAAGGTCTGCGGGACTACCTTGCGGGCAAGGACATCGAAGGCATCGTCTGGCATCACCCCGACGGGCGGATGGCCAAGATCAAGTTGCGTGACTTCGGGCTCGTCCGCAATTCCGTGTAAATCCTCATCAGGCACGGGCGACCTCGGGCTGGCAGTTCGGCAACACCTGGCGCCGCCACCACCGCAGGGTTTGCCTCGGCGGGGTCGAATCCGGCGGGCACGGGCGAGCGGCGAGCGCCAGCCGGTACTCCTCGGCCCGGCGGACGAGGTCGGCCTGGTGCTGGTGCACGCGCAGTGCCGTCACGTAGTCGCTGTTCATACGGTCCCCTTCCTCGGCTCCGATCCGCTGTTGGTCTCAGCCTGGGCTCTGGCGGCCGAACACACATCCGCGGGGGCCACGGATCCACTACGGATCGAGTACGGATAGGCCACGCAAAGCAGGGGTGGGCGCGTGAGAATGAGCGCCGTGACCACTGTGGGGGCGGAGACGGTGTCGGAGCGGGAGGCCGAGGTCCTGGCTGCCTTGGCCGACCACATGACCAACGCCCAGATCGCCCAGCGGCTGCACATCTCCGTGCGGACCGTTGAGACCCACGTCTCCTCGTTGCTGCGAAAGCTGGGCGCGGGCGACCGTCGGGAGCTCGCGGGGCTCGCCGCGTCCCGGCCCGGCACGCCGTCCGCCGCACCGGTGCCGTTCGCCGGGCTCCCGCATCGGTGGACGACGTTCATCGGGCGGGAAGCCGAGCTCGGTGAGATCCTCGACGCGCTCAAGGGCAGCCGGATGGTCACGCTCCTGGGCCCCGGCGGGATCGGCAAGACGGCCCTCGCCCAGGTCATCGCCGAGCGGGTGGCACCGGTGTTCGTTGCGGGCGGCGCCTTCGTCGACCTCGTGCCGGTCACGTCCGGGTTCGTGGTTCAGGCCGTGGCCGCCGCGCTCGGCGTGACCGAGCGACCACAGGAGCCGCTCGAGCGGGTCGTCCACGAGCGCATGCGGGAGGGACGGTCGCTGCTCGTCCTCGACAACTGCGAGCACGTGCTGGACGCGGTGACCAACTTCGTGGGCGACCTTCTCGCCGCCTGCCCGGACGCGGCCGTGCTGGCCACGAGCCGGGAGCGGCTGGGCGTCGTCGGCGAACGGGTCATCGCCGTCCCGCCGCTGTCGGTGGCCGGACCGGACGGGGGTGGCGCGCCCTCCGACGCGGAGACCTTGTTCGTGGAGCGGCTGGCCAGCGGCTCGGTCGAGGCGCCGCCGAGGGCCGTGGTCGACGAGATCTGCCGCCGGCTCGACGGCATCCCGCTGGCCATCGAGCTCGCCGCCGCTCGGAGCGCCTCACTCGGGGTGGACGGCCTTCTCGCCGGTCTCGACGACCGCCTTCGTCTCCTCACCAGCGGGCCCGCCGGGCGCCACCGGTCGCTCCGGGCGGTGATCGATTGGAGCCACGACCTGCTCGACGCCGACGAGCGGGCGCTCTTCCGCCGGCTGGGGTGCTTCGCCGGCGCCTTCGACCTGGCGGCCGCCACCGATGTCGCCGGCGGCGGCGACACGGCGGCGACCAGCGATGTCGTCGGCCGCCTGGTCGACAAGAGCCTGCTCATCCGCATCCCAGGCCAGACCGGCAGCCGGTGGCGGATGCTCGACACGGTGCACGCCTATGCCCACGAACAGCTTGCGTCGAGTGGCGAAGCTCAGGCCATCCTGGTCGCGTACCTCGGCTGGGCCGCGGCCACGGCCGTCGCCTTGGAGGCCGCGCTCGAGGGCGACGGTTGGAAGCCTCGGTTCGATGCCGTCGCCGACGACCTACGGGCCGCGCTGAGCGCGGTGACGGAGATCGGCGACCCCGCACTCGGACATCGGCTGGCCATGGCCCTCGGCCACCTCACGTACGCCCGACGGTTCCTCGTCGAGGCCCGTCGGCATTACCGGACTGCGGTCGACCTCGCCCCGGACGAGCGTGCTGCCGTGCAGGCCCTGCGCGTGGCCGCCACCGCGGCGTACGCCGAAATGCGCGGTGACCTGGCGTTCGAGATGCTCATGACCGCGCACCGGCGCGCCGTCTCGGAGGGCGACGCCGGCGCGGCGGCGATCTCCCTGGCTGACGCGGCGATGGTCGCCGGACGGGCGCCCGGGACCTTCGCCGACCCGCCACCGCACCAGGAGCTCGTCGCGTTGGTCGAGCGGGCTCAGGCCCTCGCTCCCGCCGACGACCTCGAAGCCGAGACCCACGTCACCATCGCCGCGGCGTGGAACGGACGCCCCGGTCTGACGGAGACCGATCCGGCGCTCGCCGATCGGGCCCTCCAGGTCGCTCGCCGGCTCGATGACCCGGTCCTGATCAGCAACGCCCTCGACGCCGTCGCCTCCGCGGAGATGGTTGCCGGGCGCTACAAGAGCGCCCAGCGGTTCACCGCCGAACGGCTCCACCTGCTCGACCGGATGCGCCGTCACGATCCAGCGGTGGGCGGCGAGGTGGCCGATGCGTTCCACATGGCAACGGAAGCGGCGTTGGCCGCCGGGGATCTCGATGCCGCCCTGGCCGCCGCCCGGGCGTCCGACGAGGACAGCCTGGGGCAGGGCCTGGCCCATTTCGCGGCGACGCATTTCGTCGTCCCCCTCGCGCTACGCGGCGACTTCGAGGCGGCGCTCGCCCAGGCCGAGGTGATGCGGGACGGCTGGCAGCGCACCGGGAGCCCCGCCGCCGGGTGGATGGCACCGTCGTTCTTCGCCGTGGCGTTGGTCCACGGGCTGCGCGGCGAGGACACGGATTCGAGGGAGTGGTGGGCCCTCGCGGAGAGGATCTGCGTGCCGACGCGGAGGAACAGCTTCAGCCTCTTCGTCGAGCCCCGCATCGCCCTGCACCGGGGCGACGTCGACCGGGCCCGCGCCGGCAGTGCCGCCCTCCACGAGCCGGTGGCCGGCCAGTACACCGCCTACGCGGTGGCCGCCGAGGTCGAGCTCGCCATCGCCGTCGGCGCGCCAGGGGCGGCGGGAAGGCTGGCGGCGGCGGCGGCTCTCGGAGCCGAGAACGACTTCGTCGCCGCGCAGCTCCTCCGTGCTGCCGGCCGACTCCATGACGATGACGCGGAGCTGCGGGCGGCGGCGGAAGGGTTCCGGCGGATCGGCGCGCGCTTCGAGCGCGCCTGCACCCTGTTCCTCGTGGCGGACAGCCGGGCCGAGGCGATGGCCGAGCTCGACGCCCTGGGCTGCCCGCCTCCCGCCGTCGGGTGACAGGTCGGAGGGCGTCGGCGGCCTGTTCGAAGCGGAACGTCTCCCCGACGTGGACCTTGAGGGAGCCACGGGCGAGCTAGTCCAGGAAGGGCTCGACGAGCGCCCGGAGCTGCTCCGATCGCTTCATGACCTCGGTGTGCTTCGT
>DATJHJ010000154.1:0-7696 GCA_035494015.1 Acidimicrobiales bacterium | reverse complement strand
GGCGGGTGAAGACGGATCGGACGCGGGACTGGATCGCCCTCGGTCGGACCGTGCCCGACGGAATCGTCGGTTCTCCCGAAGCCGCGGGCGAGGACTCGTGGTCGTTGATGCGCGCCTGCTGCGTGGCACCAGTGGTCCAGCTGATCCGGGCGTCCCATCCGCGGGTGTTCGCCATCTCCGGCCCCGTTGGCGCGGGGAAGTCGACGGTCGCCACTTCAGTGGCCCGCTCGTTGGCCAATGTGGGAACGACCGCGGTCGCCCTTTCGATGGACGACTTCTATCTGCCCCGCCACGAGCGGGAGCGCCGCGGTATCGCCTGGCGGGCCGCGCCGGGCTCCCACGACCTCGATCTGATGGTGCAGACGCTCGCCGCCATCCAGGACAGGTCGCAGCCGGTGCGCCTACCCCGGTTCGATCCGTCCCGGGACGACCGCACCGCGGACGAGCGCCTCGAATACGTTCCCGACGTCGTCCTGTTCGACGGGTGGATCATCGGGTACGAGGGCGAGGGCTACGACCGCATCCTGCCGTACCTCGATTGGCACCTCCATCTGGCCGTTCCCAAGGACGTTGCCCGGGACCGCCGGTTCGCTCGCGAGGCCGAGCTGCGCGCGGAGACTGGAAGGGCCTTCACGACTGAGCAGATGGAGCAGTTCTGGGACGAAGTGCTCAGCCCGGGTCTGGACACGTGGGTACCGGCGTCCGCCGAGCATGCCGACATCGTCGTTCAGTTCACCGAGACGGGTCCGTCGTGCCTGGTCGATGCCCGAGTCGAGGAGTTCCTTTCGTAGACTGGCGCCGGCTACGCCGGCATGACGACGACATGGCGTGCCCGCTACGCCGGCATGACGGTTACATGGCCTGCCCGCTACGCCGGCATGACGATTGTCTTGAGCACCGTGCACTCGTCGATGGAGTAGCCCAGCCCCTCCCTACCCACGCCCGAGTCCGGCTTGCGACCCCCGAAAGGGAAGTGGCCGACGCCGTGGGCGGGCGCGTCGTTGATCGTTACCTGACCGCACTCCAGGGCCCGGGCCGTGCGCCAGGCGCTCTCGAGGTTGGCGGTGAACACGGCGGAGTCGAGCCCGTAGCGGGACCGGTTCGCGACCTCGATGGCGGCGTCGAGATCGGAGACGGGCAGCACGGTGAGGACGGGGCCGAAGGTCTCCTCCCACACGATCTCGGCGTCCAGTGGGACCTCGGCCAGCACGGTGGGCTCGTGGTAGGCGTCCTGGACGTCGCCGCCGGCGAGGAGGCGTGCTCCCTTGGCCACGGCGTCGTCGACGAGCCTGTGCACCCAGCTCGCCGCCTTCTCACTCACCAGCGGGCCGACCTTGGTCGTCTCTACCCTCGGGTCTCCGACCGTCCACCGCTCGGCTTCCTTCAGGGCCCGCTCGACGTACTCGTCGTAGACGGGCTGTTCCACCAGGACCCGGCTGATGGCGTCGCAGCGCTGACCGGCGTTCTTGAGCGCGCCCAGCACCGTCTTCTCCACGGCGACGTCGAGATCGGCGTCGGCGAGCACGATCCCGGCCGCGTTCCCGCCCAGCTCGAGGTGCATGGGCTTGGGGCCGGCGCCGGCAGCGATGCTGCGCCCGACCGAGGTCGACCCGGTGAAGGAGATCATCGAGATGTCGGCGTGGGAGGCGAGCACGTCGCCGATCTCGCTGCCCGGACCGGTGATGACGTTCAGGACGCCCCCGGGCAGCCCGGCCTCCTCGAAGACACGGGCGAAAAGCACCAGGGGGAGCGGCGCCTCGGACGGGGCCTTGGCCACGACGGTGTTCCCCGCGGCCAGCGCGGGGATGATCTTCGACGCCACGAGGTACAGGGGGTAGTTGAAAGGGCCGAAGGCGGCCACTGTCCCCACGGGCTCCCGCAGCACGACCGCGGACTTGCCGATGCTGTCGTCCATCCAGTCACCCGGGATGTACTCCCCGAAGATCTTCCGAACCTCCTCCCGGACCAGGCCGAGACGCTCCCGCGTGGCCTTGACCTCGGACGCCGCCTGCTCGGAGGTCTTGCCCAGGTCGGCGACGATGACGCGGGCGAAGGTGCCCGAGTGCTCGGCCAGGATCGAGGCGGCGCGGGCGCAGATCTCGAGTCTGGTGGCGGCCGGGGTGTCCCGGAAGGCGGCGCGGGCCTGCCGGGCGGCGGCGATGGCCTCCTCTACATCCTCGGCGGACGCCTTGGCCGCCCTGGCGATCACGCTCCCGTCGATGGGGGAGCGGACGTCGAACACGTCCCCCTTCGCCGCCGCCCGCCACCTGCCGTCGACGAGCAGCTGCAGCTCGGGCACGCCCTCGCCGCCGACTATCGCCGGCTGGAAGAACTCGGACACGTCGACGCGGACCGGGCCTTCGACCTGAATCTGCATGCTCACCTCGCCAGTACACCGGGGTCGTTGCGTTCCTTCCCGGTCCTGGCCCGAAGCACTCGGCACCGAACGAAACCTCCGCATGCCGCCGACGGGCCTCGCATGTAGTGTCCGGATCGGGTCACCTGGGTCGGACGAGGGGCGACTTGTTCGCCATGGGACCGACAGGGTCGAGGAGGAAGGGGAGCACTGTGATTCGCTGCCTGCGCGCCGCCAGGTCCGGGGAAACGACGATCGGACTTCGGCGGAGGCGACTGAAGGTCACCAAACCGGTGACGGTGCTCGCGGTGGCGGGCATGGCGGCTCTTTCGGGCGGCCCGGCCATGGCGGCCACGCTGAACCCACCGCTGATCTTCCCTGCCGTCCAGGTCTCCACCGACCTGAGTCCCTCCCGGGCCTACAACGAGCCGAACATGCTCGTGGACCCGAAGGACCCGCACATCCTGGTGATCGCGGGTGCCAATTACAACGCCGGCACCTGCGTTGTCTTCGTGAGTAGGGACACTGGGCGAACCTGGTCCCAGTCCAAGGCGATCGCCCGCCCGTCGCAATACACGACCTGTGTCCGGGCGGACCTCGGCCCCTACTTGGGCGCGGCCTTCGGCGCCGACGGCACGCTGTACATAGCATCCGCCGCCGACAGCTTGGGCGGCCAGCAAGACGCCAACGATCTCTACCTGGCGCGCAGCACGGACCTCGGCGACACCTGGCAGTTCACGATCATTCACAAGGGGGAAGTGGAACATCAGTTCCCGACCTTGACCGGCACGACCCATGTCGACGGCGAGCACTACAGCTTGGTTCAGATCGCCACCGATCCGAGCAATCCGGGGTACGTGTATGTCGGCGCCCGGTACGGCAACGCCAACAGAACCGCGCCGTTCGGCCTCTTCGGCCAGGTCCCGTTGCGCTCCGTCGTTGCCGTGTCCAGTGACGGGGGGAAAACGTTCACCCAGCCGATGGACATCATGTCCGCCGTGCCGAGCACGGATATCTACGGCGACTTCATCCCCACCCTGGCGGTGGGAGCGACCGGCACCGTGTACGCGTTCACGCGCGAGCAGGTGGCGCCGCTGGCCCAAGGCGCGCCGGCGGCAACAGCCACCTCTCCCCCCGGCACGCCCGGCGACGGCCCGAGGCAGTTGGTGTCGGTATCGACCGACCATGGGAAGACGTGGACGCTCGACACCGTCGACTCGAGCGCCGTTCACTGCCCTGCGTGCACGCAGAATGACGAGCCCTCGGGCGCAGTGAGCGCGAAAGGCAGCATTTACGAGACGTGGGCGCAGAGCTCTCCCGAAGCAGGCAGTCCTACCAACATCCTGTTCACCAGCTCGACCGACGGCGGCAAGACCTGGGTCCCCGCGATGACGCTCAACGACGACAAGTCGGCCATGGACCACGCCGCCCCAGGCATCAGTGTGGCGCCCAATGGTCGCATCGATGTCGCCTGGCTCGACTTCCGCCCCACGCTGGCCTTCAATCCGGACGCCACGAGAGCGAACGAACAGTATTGGAACGTCTACTACACGTACTCGACGGACGGTGGACACACATGGGCCAAGAACATGGCCGTGGACGACCGTCCGATGGATAAGAACGCCGGCTACACGGAGAACTCGAGCTACGGGCTGCAGGCGCATGCCGCGCTGATGTCGACGGACGACGTGACCTACTTCGCGTTGTCCGACTCGCGCGCCGGCACCACGACAAGTCCCGTCGAGGATTACTACTTCACGACCGCGGTCCACAGGACGACCTCGTCGTCGAGGACGACGACTACCTGGCAGGGGATCGTCCTCGGCATTGCCATCGGTGTCGTCGCTGCCGGCCTGCTCTTTCTCGTGATCGGACTGCCCTTGACCCGCCGACGCTCGGTAGCCAAGTCGGAATAGTCAGGGGGCTCTCCATGGCGCGAACCCTCCCGGTCGTCGACACCACGTCGTCGTCGCGGATCACCGTGGCTCGAGGCCGTCGACTCCAGGGGCGAGCGCGGCGGCCGAGTAGAGGTCGACGACGGCCAGCTGGGGCGCCAGCCCGCGAGCCCGGGTGAGCAGGACCCCCGTGCTCGACGTCCACATGGCGCAGGCACTGCAAGGCGACCGGGAGGACTCGGAAGGAACGGTAAAGAATGCCGGGAGGTGTGAGGCGTCAGGCCCGCTCGCGGTCGGCGAGCCTGATCCCGGCGTAGACGGCCAAGTGTCGCGAGGCGGCGGCCTCCCAGGTGAAGCGGGCGGCCACTTTCGCGCCGGCGACGCGGAGGCGGTCCCGTAGGGACCCGTCGTCGACCAGAGACCGCATGGCGGCGGCCAGCGCCACCGGGTTGCCGGGCGGGACGAGGAGCGCATCCTCGCCCGGAGTGAGGTACTCACGGAAGACTGGGATGTCCGTGGCCACGACGGGCAGGCGGGCGGCCATGGCCTCCAGAACGGCCAGGCCCCAGCCCTCCTTGATCGACGGGAAAGCCAGGGCGTCGGCCGCTCGGTACCAGGCGGGGAGGTCCTCGTCGGGAACGGTGCCCAGCAGCACGACGTCGCGCCCGAGCTCCAGGCCCAGTGCAGGCATGGATGCCAGTGCCGCCTCCCGGTACGCCTTGTAGTCCTGGAACGAATGGCCGCCGACGACGGCCAGCACCGGGCTTGGATCGACCTGGGCCTTGAGCCGGCCGAGGGCCTCCAGGAGATGGACGCTGCCCTTGCGGGGCTCGATGCCGCCGACGGCCAGGAAGAGGAACCGGCCCTCGGCGCCGACCTGGCGGCGCAACGCCGACCGTCGTTCCCCTGCGATGGGCCCGAAGCGCAGGCGGTCGACGCCGTTGTAAACGACGCCGGCGTCGACCCCGTACTCGTCCTTCAGCAGCGTGCGCCAGTGCTGGCTCACCACCAGCACGATGTCCGGCTCCAGGATGGCCTGGCGCTGGCAGTCCACGAGGGCGGGCGTGGTGAAGTCGTCGACGTGGTGGACGGTGCGGACCACCGGGATGCGGGCGCCTGCGTCCCGGACCCGGGCCGCGGCCCGCGCCGCGATGCAATCCTGGGTGTGAAAGACGTCGAACCGGCCGGTCATGGCCGACAGGCCGGCCTCGAGGGCGTCGACGGATTGGAAGACCCGGTCCTCCAGGGTCTCGGCCGCGGCCGGCGCGGGCACGATCCTGAAGGGCGCGTTCACCGGCCGGAAGAACCCCTTGCCGGGGTCGCCCAGGGCCACGACCGTCACGTCGGCTCGTGCTGCCACCAGGGCCTCCGCCAGGGCCAGGGTGTGGACCACGCCCCCGCGCGGCTTGGTCGAATAGGTGACCAGCGCCACCCGGGGGCCCAAGGTCACGGCGTGCCGGTCACCCGCGCCGGCTTTCTCAGGGCGATGGCCGCCGCGGCCAGCGACGCCCGAGCCGCCGTGTCGGTGACGATGCATCCCACGTCCCGCAGCTTGGCCTGCTGCGCGGCGAAGCCCTGGGGATCACCTTCGGTCCCCAGGACGTAGGCCACGACCTGGGGGCCGATGCCACCGTCGATGATCTCGGCGCACACCGGGGCCAGCTGGCCGGCGGGGTCGGGGTGCGAGCCGTGGCCGAGCACGACGTCGACGAGGACCACCGCGGTCTCGGAGGACTGGCCTTCCTCCCGCATCAGCTCCACCCGGGCCTCCGGGTCGATCATCGGGTGCGGCCGGCCCTTGGTGTACTCCTCCTCGCCCAGGTCCAGGCAGATGTGGGCGTGCTCGGGCGCGGGCAGGCCGCAGCGCTTGTCGATCGGCGTGTTGGAGTAGACGGGCCCCAGCAGGCGGGACATGATCACCAGCGACTCGTAGCACAACGTCCCGCCTGAGAACAGG
The DNA here is from genome assembly GCA_035494015.1 of Acidimicrobiales bacterium. Lineage (GTDB taxonomy): Bacteria > Actinomycetota > Acidimicrobiia > Acidimicrobiales > AC-14 > CADCTB01. The sequence goes on along the minus strand of DATJHJ010000154.1, from coordinate 1,488 downwards.
CCGCGCACCAGCCGGCGGTCGGCCCCCAAGTGGTCACATGCCTTCTCGACCTCCTCCAGAAGCCCGGCGGACGGGTCGGGTGCCTCGATGCCCACCGCAGCCAAGGCCCGCACGACCCCCTCTTCGAGCGTGGTCAGAACCTCGACGCCCTCCGGCAGGTCCAGTGGAGCCTCGAGGCCCACCAGCGCGGCGATGAGGGGCGTGCTCCCGGCCATGCCCACGACGTCCTTGGCGACCCGGGCCGAGGGCGGTTTCGACACCAGCAGGATGGCGTCGGTGTTCGGGTCGTCCCGCATGGCGGCGACGGCCAGCTTGGCCATCCGGCCGTCGACCGTGTCGTTGAAGTCGCGGCCGCCGAGGCCGATCACGTGCGACACGCCGGCCCCCCACCGGTCCAGCAGGCTCATGGCCTCCTGGGCGCCAGTGCCGGCGGCGGCGATGACGCCGATCCGTCCCCGCTTGACCACGTTGGCGAACCCGAGGCCGATGCCGCCGAGCATGGCCGTGCCGGCGCCGGGGCCCATGAGCAGGCGGCCGACCTCCTTGGCCCGGTCCTTCAGCTGCACCTCGTCGTCGAGCGAGACGTTGTCGCTGAACAGCAGGACGTGGAGCCCGGCCGACAGGGCCTTGTGGGCCTCCATGGCCGCGTAGTCACCCGGTACGGAGACGACGGCGACGTTCGTCCCGGGCTGGAGGCTGATCGCCTCCTCCGTGGTCCGGGCCGTGCGCTCCGCCCGCTGCTCGCCACCAGCCCGAGCGGCGAACAGGGCCTGCTCGCCGGCCTCGACCGCGGCCTCCAGTGCGGACTCGTCGACGGCGCGGACGGCGACGAACAGGTCGTTGGCCGATGTGGTGCCCAGCTCCGACTGGTCGAAGCCCTGCCCGAGGAGCGTCTCGACGTTGGCCGGGGTGGCCATGGCCGCCGCCGCCCACTCGACGCCGTCCACCTCGAACATCGACCGGGTGCCGGACAGCTGCAGGACGGAGTCGAGGTAGGTGTCGGGGTAGACCTTCACCCGGGTGCTCATCAGCCGGCCGCCAGCAGCGGGCGGACGCGCACGATTCGGGTCCCCGGCTCCCCTTCGAGCTTGGACATCGTTCCCTCCAGTGAGGCGTAGACGAGCCGGGGGGTCGTCACGACGGCGATCTCGCCGCCCCGGCGCAGGAACTGGATGGCGGCGCGGATCTTGGGCCCCATGCTGCCCTCGGGGAACTCGCCGGCGTCCAGGTACTTCTCGGCGTCGGCCACGCTCATCTCTTGGATGGGCACCTGTTGGGGCGTCCCGAAGTGCAGCAGGACGGTGTCGACCCCGGTCACCAGCACCAGCGCTTCGGCGGCCAGGGCGGTGGCCAGCTGCTCGGCGGCGTAGTCCTTGTCGATGACGGCGTCGACGCCCTGGTAGCCGTTCTGGCCCCGGACGACGGGCACCCCGCCGCCGCCGGCTGCGACCACCACCATGTTCTGTTCCAGCAGGGCGCGGATGGCCG
>DATJHJ010000153.1:0-45410 GCA_035494015.1 Acidimicrobiales bacterium | reverse complement strand
TGGCTGCTGCAGCACTTCTGGTGGGGCTCGGTGTTCATGGTGAACATCCCGATCGTCACTCTGGCCGTCATCGGCGGCCGGCTGTTCGTGCCCGAGTCCAAGGACCCGTCCCCCCGGGGGCTCGACCCGGTCGGCGCCCTGCTCTCGATCGCCGGGCTGGTCGTTCTGGTCTGGGGCATCATCGAGGCCCCCGGGCGGGGCTGGACCGAGGGCGCCACCCTGGCGTCGTTCGCCCTGGCCGCGGTGATCCTCGGCGCCTTCATCTGGTGGGAGCTGCGCAGCGACCACCCCATGCTGGACGTCAGCTTCTTCGCCAACCCCCGCTTCACCGCCGCCAGCACGGCCATCACCCTGGTCTTCTTCGCCCTGTTCGGGTCGATGTTCCTCCAGACCCAGTACCTGCAGTTCGTCCTCGGCTACACCGCCCTGCAGGCCGGCCTGCGGGTCGGGCCGGTGGCCATCGTGCTGATGGTGGCCGCCCCGCTCAGCGCCCGGCTGGTCGAGCGGGTGGGGACCAAGCTGGTGGTGGCGGCCGGGCTGGCCATCGTGTCGGTGTCGCTGGTGATCCTGTCCCTGGCCACGGCCACGTCCGGGTACGGGCCGGTGCTGCTCAGCATGCTGGTCATGGGTGTTGGCATGGGTATGACCATGGCGCCGGCCACCGAGTCCATCATGGGCTCGCTGCCCCGGGCCAAGGCCGGCGTGGGCTCGGCGGTGAACGACACGACCCGGCAGGTCGGCGGGGCGCTGGGAGTGGCGATCCTCGGGTCCCTGCTGGCCTCGTCGTACCGGTCGTCACTGGGCTCGGCCGTGCCCGAGGCGGCCAAGGCGTCGGTGGGCGGGGCGCTGGAGGTGGCCCGCAGCCTGGGTGGCGACCAGGGCGCGGCCCTGGCCCACGCCGCCCGCCACGCCTACGTGAACGGCATGGGCGTGGGCGTGCTGGTGGCCGCCGGGGTGGCCCTGGTCGGGTCGCTGGTCGCCCTGGTCTTCCTGCCCTCCCGGGCCCGGCTGGAGGTCGAGCCGCACGCCGAGGAGGTCGTCGAGATCGAGGGCGCCATCCCCGAGGCGGCGACGGCATGAGCGCGCCCACGCGGACGACGACCCATCCGGACCCCGACCTCGACCTGCACCGTGCTCCCGGTCGGCCCCGCAACCCCGAGGTCGACCGGGCCATCCGCCGGGCCGCCCTGGACCTGCTGGCCGAGGAGAGCTACGACGGGCTCAGCATCGAGGCGGTGGCGGCCCGGGCCGGCTGCGGCAAGGCGGCCATCTACCGGCGGTGGCCGTCCAAGGCCGCCCTGGTGGTCGACGCGGTCGGGGCCTGCAAGGACCAGGGGTTCCAGCTGCCGGACACCGGCTCGACCCGGGAGGACCTGCTGCGGTACGTGGAGAACATGGTCCGGTTCCTGCGCACCTCGGACGTGGGCCGGATCATGCCGGCCATGCTGGCCGAGCTGGCCCGCAATCCCGAGTTCGCCGCCAGTTACCGCCAGGAGCTGGTCCAGCCCCGCCGGGCGCTGGTGCGGGTGATGCTCCAGCGGGGGGTGGACCGGGGCGAGCTGCGGCCGGACGTGGACCTCGACATCGTGGCCGACGCCATGGCGTCGGTCTTCCACTACCGCCTGTTCTTCACCGGGCAGGAGATCGACGAGGGCATGCCCGAGCGCGTCGTCGACCTGCTGTGGCGGGGGGTGGCCGTCGAGGCTTAGCCCCGCCCGAGGGCGGCGACCACGGCGGCGACCAGGGCGGCCGGGCCGGCGGCCAGGGCGCACACGGTGATCGGCGCGCCGGGGAGCGGGGCGGCGGCCAGCTCGTCGGCGAAGCGGCCGGATCCGGCGAGTACGACCATCGGGCGTCCGGCGCGGGCGTGGCCGAGGGCCTCGTTGCGGGTGACGGGGCCGCCGCCGCAGATGACCGCCACCGAGCCCACGCCCGCAGCGAGGGCCGCGGCCAGGGCCAGGAGGGCGGGGGTCTCGTCGCCCCACGCCGCCCCGTCGACCAGGACGAAGTGGGAGTGGTGGGGTTCGAGGGGGATGGCGCCGGGGCGGGGGCCCGGTGGGCCACAGCCCGGCCAGGTGACCAGATCGCGGGGCGCGACCCCCACCAGAGGGACGGATCGGTCGGCCATGGCGCGGCCGAGGACGGAGAAGATGCCGGCGTCGGTGCCGCCGGTGACGAGGGCCAGCCGCTCGGTCGCAGCCAGCCCGGCCAGGCCGTCGGGGCCGAGGACGGCGGCCACCCCGGCGGCGAGCGACGGGTCGAGGTCGGCGGCGGTGCCGTTGACCACGACGGTCGGGCGGGGACCGGCGAGGCCGAGGGCGGCGGCCAGGGCCGGGCCCGCACATCCCGGCGGGCTGTCCACGGCCCGGGCGGTGATGCCGGTGGGAAAGGCGATGCCGTAGCGGGGGAGCCGGGAGCCGGCGTCGGGCGCCGGGGGTCCCACGGGCCCGAGCGTACCGGGGTGATCGACGGAAGCGCGGGTGCCCGGCCATACTTCCGCTGCGTGGACCGGCACTTCGATGTCTTCCTGTCGTACAACCGGGACGACGAGGACGCCGTCCACCGGATCGCCGAGCACCTCCAGCGCGAGCGGATCGAGCCATGGCTCGACAAGTGGGCCCTGACCCCCGGCAAGTCGTGGCAGGACGAGATCAGCGAGGGGCTGTCGTACGCGGCCACCTGCGCGGTCATGGTCGGGCCGTCGGGGCTGGGCGACTGGGCCCGGGAGGAGCTGGCCGTGGCCGCCGACCGGGCGGCCAAGGACCGGGACTTCCGCCTCTTCCTGGTCCTGCTCCCCGGCGCACCGGAGATCACCGACCCCCGGCTGGCCTTCCTCCGGACCCGGACGTGGGTCGACATGCGAGCCGGGATCGCCGATCCCGACGCCTTCGACGACCTGGTGGCGGCCATCACCGGCTCGGCGCGGACCCCCACGCCGGGCGACGAGGCCGTCGACGAGAGCGTCTCGCCCTACCGGGGACTGGCCAGCTTCGAGGAGGACCACGCCGAGTTCTTCTTCGGCCGGGAGGACGACACGGCCCGGATCCTGGAGCTGTTGAAGGAGAGCCGGTTCGTCGCCGTCATGGGGGCGTCGGGGAGTGGGAAGAGCTCGCTGGTGCGGGCGGGCGTGGTCCGAGCGGTACGGGCCGGCCGCCTGCCCGGGAGCGACGCCTGGGTGGTGCGGGTCTTCACGCCCGGGCCCCGGCCGCTGACCACGCTGGCGGCCCAGCTCAACAAGGCCTTCCCGCAGGAGTCCATGCAGGGGACGCTGCGGGAGCTGCAGGGCGACCGGCGCACCCTTGACCTGGCCGCCACCGCCGGCCTCATCGACGCCCCGCCCGACCGCAAGCTCGTGCTCGTCGCCGACCAGTTCGAGGAGCTGTTCACCCTCTGCACGGACGACGCGGAACGGACCGCCTTCCTCGACAACCTCCTCTACGCCGCCACCATCCCCGGCGGCCGGGTGGTGGTGGTCGTCGGCATGCGGGCCGACTTCTACCACCGGTGCGCGCCGTACCCGGAGCTGCGCGCCCTGATCTCCAGCGAGCAGTACCTGGTGGGGCCCCTCACCCGGGAGGGCCTGCGCCGGGCCATCGAGGAGCCGGCCCGGCGGGTGGGCGTGGGCCTGGAGTCGGGCCTGCTCGACACCATCGAGGCCGACGTGGGCGCCCACCCGGGTGGTCTCCCGCTGCTGCAGCACGTCCTGTACGAGCTGTGGCAGCGCCGGCGCGGGCGGATGCTGACCCTGGAGGCCTACGTGGCCGCCGGCCGCCTGGAAGGGGCGCTGGCCAAGCGGGCCAACGCCGTCTACCAGGCCCTGCCGCCCGACCAGCAGCAGATCGCCCGCCGGGCCCTGCTGCGCCTGGTGCAGCCGGGCGAGGGGACCGAGGACACCCGGCGGCGGGCGGGCATGGACGAGCTGGTCAGTCGGGACGAGGAGCGGGCCAGCGTCGAACAGGTCGTCGAGGCCCTGGCCCAGGAGCGACTCCTCACCTTTGCCCAGGACGAGACCGCCACCCGGGAGGGGGACCGGCGGGTGGTCGACATCACCCACGAGGCGTTGATCCGGGGCTGGCCCGAGTTCCGGGGGTGGATCGACGAGGAACGCGAGGAGCTGCGGGCCGAGCGCCGGCTGACCGAGGCGGCGACCGAGTGGGACCAGGGCGGGCGGGACGAGAGCCTGCTCTACCGGGGCGCCCGCCTGTCGGCCTGGGACGACCGCGACCTGGACGGGCTGAACGACCGCGAGCGTGCGTTCCTGACCGCCAGCCGGTCCCGGGTCGCCCGCCAGGCCCGGACCCGGCGGGTCATCACCGCGTCGCTGGCCGTGCTCAGCGTCCTGGCGCTGATGGCCGCGTCGGTCGCCGTGGTCAACCTGCGCCGGGCCGACCGCCAGACGAGCCGGGCCGAGACCGCCACGCGCCTGGCCACCTCCCGGCGCCTGGCCGCCGAGTCGGTGACCGCCCTGGGCCGCAGCGACCAGGCCCTCGCCGCCCTCCTGGCCCTGGGCGGGGACACGGTGGCCGACACCGTCGAGGCCTCGAGCGCCCTGGCCAGCGCCCTGGCCGCCGACATCGACCCCTCGACCGTGCTCACCGGGCACAGCGCCGACGTGCGCACGGTGGCGGTGGAATCCGACGGCACGATCGTGAGCGGCAGCCTGGACGCCACCGTGCAGATCGCCCCGCCCGACGGCAGCCCGCCCGTCGTGCTCCGGGGTCACGACGGGGAGGTCCTCGACGTGGCCGCCGAGCTCGACGGTCGCCGGGTCTACTCGGCGGGGATCGACGGGACGGTACGCATGTGGGACGTTCGGGGCGGCGGCCCGCCCGTGGTGCAGACCGTGCAGCCGGCGGAGAACGCGCCGGCCACGCCCGCCCCGGCGGGCGGCGGCGGTGGGGGAGGCGGTGGGGGCGGTGGTGGCCGGGCCACCACGCCCACGGTCGCGCCGCCGCCGGCCGGCTCGACGGCGCCGGCGGGGCCGATCTCGGTCCGGGCCCTGGCCCTGCAGCCCAACGGGGACCTCCTGGCGGGGGCCGGCGCCGACGGGGCCATCCGCCTGTGGAGCCGGGCGCTCAATGCCCCGCCCAAGACGATCCAGACCACCGAGCCCGACCTGCGGGACATCGCCTGGCGGCCCGACGGCGGGGCGTTCGCGGTCAGCAGCCGGCTCGGCACCATCCAGATCTGGGACTTCTCGGGGTCCCAGCTCCTGACGTCGTTCAAAGGCTCGGACGACGCCGTCTTCGGCCTGGCCTGGAGCCCGGACGGCAAGACCCTCGCCGCGGTGGGGCGGGACCGGACCTTGCGGCTGTGGGACGTGGCCGCCGGGAAGTCGCGCGACATCCTCGCCCACGACGCCGAGATCTACGGCGTGGCCTACTCGCCGTCGGGGACGCGGGTGGCGACGGCCAGCGCCGACCGCAGGGTGCGGATCTGGGACCCGGCGACGGGCCAGCAGGTCGGCCAGCACCTCGGCCACAGCAGCGACGTGCGGGCCGTGGCCTACGACGACGACCGGGGCCTGGTGTCGGCCAGCAACGACTCGACCGTCCGGCGCTGGACGACGGAGGGGGCCGGCACGGTGCAGGAGCTCGGCGGCGTCGACGACTCCGTGCTCGACCTCGCCGTCCCCGCCGACGGCTCCTTCGTCGCCGCCGCGGCCCGCAACGGGACCGTGGTGACCTGGTCCCTCCCCGACGGCAAGCTCGGGCCCCCGCTGACCGGCCACGTCGGCCCCGTCTTCGCCGTCGTCGTCCTTCCCGGCCCCGGCAACCGCCTGGCGTCGGCCGGCAGCGACGGCACGGTCCGGGTATGGGACCGCGGCACGGGCAAGTCGACCGTCCTCACCGGCCACGACGGCGTGGTCCGGGCCCTGGCCACCATGAACGACGGGCGCCTGGTCAGCGGTGGCGCCGACGGGACGGTGCGAATCTGGGATCCGAGCAAGGGGACGACCCCGGTGGCGACGTGGCGGGGCCACGACCGCGACGTGCTGGCCGTCGCCGTCGACCCCACCCTGCCCCTGGTGGCCAGCGGCGGGGTGGACGGCACGGTGCGCATCTGGGATGCGGACGGCAAGGGTCGGGTGATCGACAGGCTGGGCAGCGAAGTGCGGGCCCTCACCTTCAGCCCCGACGGCCGCACCCTGGCCGCGGCCGGCGCCGACGGGCGCATCCGGCGCTACGGCGCCCCCGACTTCGACCACGCCGGGCCCGACCTCGATCACGGGGCCGAGATCCGGGATCTGGCCTACACGTCCGACGGCTCGGTCCTGGCCTCCGCCGGCCGGGACCTGGCCGTCCGGCTGTGGCAGCCGGACGGGGCCCCGCTGGCCAGCCTGTCCCCGCAGCCCGCCGACCTGCGCGCCGTGGCCTTCCTCCCCGGCGACCGGGCCGCGGTCTCGGCGTCCAACGACGGCCGGGTCAAGATCTGGCCCGCCCCCGCGGCCTGGCGGGACACCGCCTGCCGGCTCGCCGGCCGTGACCTGCGCCCCGAGGAGTGGGACCTGTACGCCGGGGTGGGGGCGCGGCCGGTCCTGTGCTCCTGACGGTCCACCCTTCCATTCACAGAACGTGACGGGGACGAAACAGCCCGTTCATCCCCGCCTCGTAGGTTGGCCGGCATGCAGACCTACGTCGTGCGGCTGTGGGTGCCGGACCGCCCGGGCGCCCTCGGACAGGTAGCGAGCCGCATCGGCGCCGTCCGCGGCGACGTCGTCGGCATCGACATCCTCGAGCGGGGCGCGGGCCGGGCCATCGACGAGCTGGTGGTGGAGCTGCCCGACGCCGGGCTGGTCTCGCTGCTGCTGGCCGAGATCGACCAGGTGGACGGGGTCGACGTGGAGGACGTCCGCCCGGCCCCGGCCGAGCTGGTGGATCCCCGCCTCGACGCCCTGGAGACGGCCGCCGTCCTGGTCGGCGCGGCCTCGTACCCCGAGCTGCTGTCGTCGCTGGTGGCCCACGCCCGTCGGGACTTCGGGGCCGAGTGGGCCGTGGTCGTCGACGTCGACGAGCGGGTGCTGCTCGCCTCCCACGGCGCCCCGCCGCCCCCGGGCTGGCTGGTGGCCTTCGTCACCGGCAGCCAGTCCTCCGCCGCCGTCTGCTCCGGCGAATGCGGCCCCGACGACGTGGCCTGGGCCGCCCTGGCCGGCTCGTCCCTGGCCCTTCTGCTGGGCCGCCAGGGCCGGCCCTTCCGGGCCCGGGAGCGCCACCAGCTGGCCGCCCTGGCCCGCATCGCCCAGTACGTGATCGCCAACGTCCCCGAACCGGTGGCGGCGAGGAGTTAGGCCCAGCCGCGGGAGCGGTCGACGGCCCGGCGCCAGGTGGCGTGGCGGTCGTCGACCACGGACTGCGGCGCCCGGGGGCTGAAATCGGCGTCCCGGCGCCACAGCCCGGCCACCTCCTCCGGCGACGACCACACCCCCTCGGCCAGCCCGGCGAGCAGGGCGGCGCCCATCGCCGTGGTCTCCCGGACCGCGGCCCGGGCCACCGGGACCCGCAGCTGGTCGGCCTGGATCTGCAGGAGCAGGTCGAGCACGGAGGCCCCGCCGTCGACCCGCAGCTCGGTGAGGGGGCGACCGGTGGCCGCGGTCATGGCCTCCACGACGTCGCGCGTCTGGTAGGCCATGGCCTCCACCGCGGCCCGGGCCAGCTGGGCCCGGCCGCTGCCCCGGGTCAGGCCGACGATCGTCCCCCGGGCCCCCGGGTCCCACCACGGGCTGCCCAGGCCCGAGAAGGCGGGCACGAAGGCCACACCCTGGGCGTCGCGGACCGACTCGGCCAGCGGCCCGATGTCGGCGGCCTCGGCGATGATGCCGAGCCCGTCCCGCAGCCAGGTGATGGCCGCGCCGGTGGCGAAGATCGCCCCCTCCATGGCGTAGACGGGGGCGGCGCCGGGCAGGGCCCAGGCGATGGTGGTCAGCAGGCCCTCGGCCGGATCGGGGCAGCGGTCGCCCACGTTCATGAGCACGAACGAGCCGGTGCCGTAGGTGTTCTTGGCCATGCCCGGCTCGATGCAGGCCTGGCCGAACAGGGCGGCCTGCTGGTCGCCGACCAGGGCGCCGACCGGGATCCCGTCGATACCTGATGTGGCAGTGGTCACGCCGAAGCGCCCACTGGTCCGGCGCACCTCGGGCAGGGCGAACACCGGGATCCGGAACAGGTCGCACAGCTCGGTCGACCACGAACCGTAGCGGATGTCGTAGAGCATGGTCCGGCTGGCGTTGGACGGGTCGGTGGCGAAGACCTGGCCGCCGGTCAGGTTCCACAGGATCCACGAGTCGACCGTGCCCAGGGCCAGGCGGGGGCCGGGGGCCACCCCGCCCTCGGAGAGCATCCAGGAGAACTTGGAGGCCGAGAAGTAGGGATCGAGGACCAGCCCGGTGGCTCGGCGGACGAGGGGCAGGTGGCCGTCGTCCTCCAGCCGGGTGCAGCGCTCGGCCGTGCGCCGGTCCTGCCACACGATGGCCGGGTGGAGGGGCTCGCCGGTGCGGCGGTCCCAGGCCACCGCCGTCTCCCGCTGGTTGGTGACACCGATGGCAGCGACCGGCGGGTCGCCGAGCGACGTCCGCAGCTCGGCCAGCGTGGCCTGCACCGTCGACCAGATCTCGCCCGGGTCGTGCTCGACCCAGCCCGGCCGCGGGTAGTGCTGGGTCAGCTCCCGGTAGGACCAGCCCGCGGGCCGGCCGCCCTCGTCGACGGCGAACGCCCGCACGCCCGTCGTACCGGCGTCGATGGCGATGACGAGAGGAGGGGTAGGCACGCGGCCCGCAGGGCCGCCGTTAGGCATGGCGGTAGCGTGGCATGAACGGCGCCGGGTGGGGCAAGGGGCCCCACCTCGGCGAGGAGGCGGGTTTAGGGACCCGCCGGGGAAGGATGACGATGCGCGTGGGCATGTTGACCGGGGGAGGGGACTGCCCGGGGCTCAACGCCGTCATCCGGGCCGTCGTGCGCAAGGGCGAGCGCCAGTACGACGACGAGCTGGTCGGGTTCCTCGACGGGTGGCGGGGGGTGCTGGAGCGCCAGACCATGACCCTCGACGTCGAGCGGTGCCGGGGCCTGCTCCCTCGCGGCGGGACGATCCTGGGCACCTCGCGCACCAACCCCTACAAGGTCGACGGGGGGCCGCAAACCGCCCTGGACAACCTGCGGGCCGAGCGCATCGACGCCCTCATCGCCATCGGCGGCGACGACACCCTGGGCGTGGCCGACAAGCTGGCCGCCGAGGGCCTGGTGGTCGTCGGCGTGCCCAAGACGATCGACAACGACCTGTCCGGCACCGAGGTGACCTTCGGGTTCGACACCGCGGTCCAGATCGCCACCGACGCCATCGACCGCCTGCACACCACGGCCGAGTCCCACGACCGGGTCATGGTCGTGGAGGTCATGGGCCGCCACGCGGGCTGGATCGCCACCGAGGCCGGCATCGCCGGCGGGGCGGCCGAGATCCTCATCCCCGAGGAGCCGTTCGACATCGACCAGGTCAGCGACCGCCTCAAGGCCCGCCACGACCGGGGCCGCTTCGCCTCCCTGGTCGTCGTGGCCGAGGGGGCGACCCCGGCGGAAGGGACCATGGAGGTCCAGTCACAGGAGCTCGACGCCTTCGGCCACGTCCGACTGGGCGGGATCGCCAACCGGGTGGCGAAGGGGATCGAGGAGCGGACCGGGTTCGAGACCCGGGTCACCATCCTCGGCCACGTGCAGCGGGGCGGCACCCCGACGGCCTTCGACCGCGTCCTGGCCACCCGCTTCGGGGTGGCCGCCATCGACGCCGTCCACGAGGGGGCGACGGGCCAGATGGTCGCCCTCCAGGCCGGGGAGATCGTGCGCATCCCCCTGTCCGTGGCGGTGGGCAAGGCCAAGACGGTCGACCCCGCCCTGTACCACGGCGTGGCCGAAGTCTTCTTCGGGTGAGCGACGCCGGGCTGCCCGTCGAGCAGGCGGTCGCCCTGGCCAGCCTGCCCCAGCGGCTGGGCGGGGTGCTGGTCGACGGCCTGCTGACCAGCATGGTGGTCGTGGTCCCGTTGCTTTTCGGGGTCATCCGCTTCGACGACGTGCAGGAGCTCCGCATCCCGCCCGGCTGGGCCGCGGCCCTGCTGGTCTTCGCCGCCGTCTACACCATCGTCCCCACCGCCCTGTTCGGCCAGACCGCCGGCAAGCTGGCCGTGGGGACCCGGGTGGTCGTGGACGGCGAGGGCGGCCTCCCGGGGTGGCGCCGGTCCGTCGTGCGCTGGCTGGTCTCGGAGGGACTGGGCCAGCTGCCCGTCCTCGGCCTGGTGGTGAGCCTGGTCGTGGTGGGCTCGATCCTGCTGGATCCCCGCCGGCGCGGCCTGCACGACAAGGCCGCGGGCACGGTGGTCGTCCGGTCCTGAACGTGGGCCGGTAGGGTCCCGGCCGTGACGACCGCGGCCGAGCGCTGGGCCACGCAGCTGGCCGAGTGGGCCATCCCCGACGAGATCCTGGCCCAGGCGCCCGAGTCGCCGTGGACGTTCTCGCCCGCCCTGTTCACCGCCCCCGCCGACTTCGGGCCCGACACCCCCTCGCGCCGGCGGGCCCGGGAGGCGGTACCCGAGGGCGGGACCGTGCTCGACGTCGGCTGCGGCGGCGGGGCGGCCGGGCTGGCCCTCGTCCCGAAGGCCGCCTGCGTCGTCGGGTTCGACCTCGGCGAGGATCTCCTGGCCGCTTTCTCGGCCCGGGCGACCGAGATGGGCGTGGACCACCGGGCCATCCACGGCCGGTGGCCCGACGACGCGTCCCGGGCGCCGGTGGCCGACGTGGTCGTGTGCAACCACGTGGCCTACAACGTCCCCGGGATCGGCGCCTTCGCCCGCGAGCTGTCGGCCCACGCCCGCCGCCGGGTGGTGATGGAGCTCACCGGCCGGCACCCGCGCTTCGGGGTCAACGACCTGTGGCGCCACTTCTGGGACCTGGAGCGGCCGGAAGGGCCCACCGCCGACGACGCCGCAGAGGCGCTGGCCGAGGCGGGGATCGAGCCGAACGTCGAACGCTCGCCCCGCGCCGCTCGGTGGGCCGACCCCGCGGTGCGGGTGGCGTCGGTGCGCAAGTACCTGTGCCTCCCGGCCGAGCGGGACGCCGAGATCGCGGCACTGCTCGGTCCGGAGCCGGACCTGGCCGGCGAGGTCGTCACCCTGTGGTGGGACCCCGCCACCTGATCTAGAGGGCGGCCCCGGCCTCGATCAGCAGGGCGAGCAGGGGGTCGAACACGGCGGGGGTGGCCACCAGGACCGAGTGGGGGACGGGCGGCCCGCCGTCGATCGAGGACGCCCGGGCCCCGGCCTCGGTGGCGATGAGGAGCCCGGCGGCCACGTCCCACGGCTGGCCGCCGTACTCGAAGTAGGCGTCGAGGCGGGCGCACGCCACCCAGCACAGGTCCAGGGACGCCACCCCGTTTCGGCGGATGTCCCGGACGGCGGGGAGGAGCCGGGGGAGCACGGCGGCCTGGCGGGCCCGGCGCTCGGCCACGTAGCCGAAGCCCGTCCCGACCAGGGCGGACGCCAGCGAGTCGCCGCCCGAGACGGCGATGGGCGCGCCGTTCAGCCACGCCCCCTTGTCGCGCGCCGCGCTGAACACCTCGCCCAGGCCGGGGGCGGCCACGACGCCCGCCTCCACCCGCCCGTCGACCTCGGCGGCCACCGACACGGCCCAGGTGGGGTGGCGGTACAGGTAGTTGGTGGTCCCGTCGAGGGGGTCGATGACCCAGCGGACCCCGCTGGTGCCGGGCCGGGAGGAGCCCTCCTCGCCCAGGATGCCGTCGTCGGGGCGCTCGGCCAGGATGCCCTCCACGATCAGCGTCTCCGAGGCCCGGTCCATCTCGCTGACCATGTCGGTGCCGCTGGACTTGGTGCGTACGTCGACCCGGAGGCCGGCCAGCCCGGCCAGCAGGAGCTCGCCCGCCTGGGTGGCCACCCGTTCGGCCAGGTCGAGCAGGGCACCGTTTTCGGGAGGAGGAGCCAAGTCTGCCATCGTACGGGCATGGCGCCCGGGCCCGGCAACGTGGTCGACCTGCGGTCGGACACCGTGACCCGCCCGACGGACGAGATGCGCCGGGCCATGGCGTCCGCCGAGGTGGGCGACGACGTCTACGGCGAGGACCCGACCGTCAACGCCCTGGAGGAGGCGTTCGCGGCCCGGGTGGGCAAGGACGCCGCGGTGTTCGTGCCGTCGGGGACCATGGCCAACCAGCTGGCCATCCGGCTCCTGGCCGCCCCGGGGACGGCGGTGGTGGCCGGCCGCCGCCAGCACGTGGTGATCTACGAGAACGGGGCCGCGGCGCGCAACGCCGGCGTGCAGTTCGCCGCCGTCGACGACGGCGACGGGACGATCGACCCGGCCGACGTGGCCTGGGCGGCCGAGGCCGTGGCCCACCACCACGTCCGCCCCGGCCTGGTGTGCCTGGAGAACACCCACATGCCGGCGGACGGGGCGCCGTGGCCCCTGGCCCGGTTGGAGGAGGTGGCCGGGGTGGCCCGCGCCGCCGGGCTGCCCGTCCACCTCGACGGGGCCCGGTTGTTCAACGCCGAGGTGGCCACGGGCGTGACCGCGGCCGCCTACACGGCCCCGGTCACCACCGTCATGTGCTGCCTGTCGAAGGGGCTGTGCGCGCCGGTGGGATCGCTGCTGGCCGGGCCGGCCGACCTGATCGCCGAGGCCCGGGGGGAGCGCCAGCGCCTGGGCGGGGGGATGCGCCAGGCCGGGATCCTGGCCGCCGCCGGCCTGATCGCCCTGGAGCGCATGGTCGCGCGCCTGGCCGAGGACCACGAGCGGGCCGGCCGGCTGGCCGCGGCGGTGGCCGAGCGGTGGCCAGCGGGCGGTTGCGACCCGGCCCGGGTACGCACCAACGTCGTCACCTGGCACCACCCCGATCCCCTTGCGCTCATCGACCACCTGGCCGGGGAAGGGGTGCTGGCCGGCACCATCGCCCCGGGCGTGGTCCGCCTCGTCACCCACCACGACGTGGACGACGCCGGCGTGGACCGGGCCGTCAAGGCCCTGGCCACGGCGCCCTAGTGGCCGACCTCTACCGTGAGGCCCCGGCCCGGGCCCTGGCCGTCTACGCCCACCCCGACGACCCCGAGATCTCCTGCGGGGCCACCTTGGCGGGCTGGGCGGGGGCGGGGACCGAGGTCCACGTCCTGGTCTGCACCCGGGGGGAGAAGGGGTCGAAGGACCCCGCCGTCGACCCGGAGGAGCTGGCGGCCCGGCGGGCGGGGGAGATGGACGCCGCCGGGAAGGCGCTCGGAGTGGCCGGCCGGGAGCAGCTGGCCTTCGGCGACGGCGACCTGGCCAACTCCGCCGAGCTGCGCCGGGCCATCGTCGCCGCCATCCGGCGCACCCGGCCCGACGTCGTGGTCTGCCCCGACCCGACGGCCGCCATCTTCGGCGACACCTACTTCAACCACGCCGATCACCGGGTGGTCGGCTGGGCGACGCTGGACTCCGTGTCGCCGGCGGCCGGCAACCCGCACTACTTCCCCGACGCCGGCCCGCCCCACGCCGTGGGCGTCGTCCTGCTGTCGGGCACCCTCGAGCCGAATGTCTGGGTGGACGTCGCGGCCGGCCTGGACGCCAAGGTCGACGCCCTGCTGTGCCACGCCAGCCAGCTCGAGGGCTCGGCCGAGTTCTTCCGGACCGTCCTGGAGGGACGGGCCGAGGCCGAGGGTCGGGCCGCCGGGGTCCGCTACGCCGAGAGCTTCCGCCGCCTCCGGCTGTAACTACTTGGCCAGGACGTTGATGGCCTGGGCCCAGAGCACGAACTTGTTCGTGGCCAGGTCCCGGATGGTCACGATGTTAAAGGCCGCCTTGAGGTGCTCGGCGTCGCCGTCGGACACGCCCTGCAGGGCGGAGACCGGCGCGGCGGCCAGCTCAGCGAAGTCCTTGTCTTCGTACGCCTTGTCGAGAATCTTGGCGATATCGGCCACGGTTCCTCCATGAGTCGTCGATCGGAACGTGGAACGCTACCCCCGCAGGCGGGACAGGCGCGAGAACGTGGCCGGCGGGGGTGGCGGGATCGAGGCCAGGGCGGCGGGATCGCCGGCGGCCCGCTGGCGGCGCAGCTCAAGCCGCAGGCTCTCCTCGCCCTTGCGCATGGCCCAGTGGTGGTTGGCGGCGAAGGCGGGCTTGAGCAGCCAGCTCAGCCGGCGCAGGAGCGGCTTGGTGGCCTGGATGCTCCACGTGTAGGTGATCACGACCTCGGGACCGTCCTGGGCGAAGGTCCACACCCCCGTCCCGTCCAGGTCGCCGTCGGCCCGCAGGGCGAAGCCGCGGTCGGTGATCGGGTCGGTGATGCTCAACCGCCAGCGCAGCGTGTAGGGGGCCCACCCCTTGGTGTGGAGGTCGATGACCGCCCCCTCGCCGCCCTCGCCGCCCGGGTCGATCACGTCGACGTGGAGGTAGACCGCCGGCCACCAGCGGGGGAGCGACGGGCCGTCGCCCAGGACGGCCTTGACCTCGTCGAGCGTGCCCGCCACCCGCCACTCCGTGAAGAAGTGGTAGTCGGCGGCCATCAGCGGCGGGCCATGGTGACCGACAGGGCGGCGGCGGAAAGGGTGGCGGCCAGGAACCCGGCCAGGAGGAGCCAGGTCATGGGGTTGGAGCCGTCGAAGTCGGCGTGGGCTCGCGCCGCGGCGACGAGGATGAGGGTCAGCATCAAGACCTGGACCTGGAGCATGAGCCGGGCCGCGCCCCACCGGGCGTCGGTGAGCACGCCGAGGCCGGCGATCCCGAGCATGAAGATCGCCCCCATGACCCGGGAGGTGAGGGGCGTGAGGTGCCAGGGCCAGTGGTCGACGGCCTGGGTCGGGAGCAGGAACAGGTAGAGGCCGGCGACGACGGCCAGGGCACCGGTCCCGGCCATGACGGCGCGGGCGGCAGGGGGCAGCAGGAGGTCGCCCGGGCCGGGCTTGGTCGCCCGGCCGCGGTTCGCCGCCCACACGCCCCACACCAGGAACGGGGTGGTGAAGTACAGCCCGGCCCACAGCCAGAAGGCGACGTGGCGGTGGTTGAACTTGTCCCAGTGGATGATGGTGGCCACGCCCATGAGCGAGGCGAACGAGCCGACGGCCACGAACCCGGCCTTGATCGTGTGCCACTCGGCGGCCCGGAAGGCCCGGACGAAGAAGTAGGCCCCGCCGATGTAGACGGCCCCGAGGGTCATCGGGGTCATGGGCGGGGCGATCTTCCACGCGAACAGCCGGCCCGTCTCCTTGGGGAACCCGTACAGGACCACGAAGGCCACCACGAGGAAGGGCACGATGAACGCCGACAGGGCCCGGGTGGCGGGCAGCACGGCGTCGTCCCGGGCCGGGGCCTGCGCCGCTGGCGGCCCGGTGTCGGTCACCTACACCCGGCCGCAGAGGGGGGCGGTGGTCCAGGGCGACCAGCCGTCGCGGGCCTGGAGCTTTCGGGCCGCCTCGTCCTGCACCGCGGGCGGGGCGTCGCTGGCCGTGCCGGAGTAGCCGAGGGAGTGCCAGGTGGCGTCCTGGAACTGGTAGGCGCCGCCGCCGGGGGCCTTGTAGTTGTTGCCCGACTCCAGCTGGCGGATGCAGGCGAACGTGCTGTCCTGGGAGCCGCCGAGGATGGCGACGGGCGCCGCGGTGGTGGCGGTGGTGGCGGGCGCGTCGCCGCCGGCCGGCGCCGCCTTGGTTGCCGGGGCCTTGGTGGTGGGGACGGTGGTCTGGCGGGCGGCGGCCAGCCGGGCCGCTTCGGCGTCGCGCTTGGCCTGCTCCGCCGCCACCAGCTGGGCCACGTCGCCGTTGACCTTGACCAGCAGGGCCCGCTGGGCGGCGATCGCCCCCTGGAGCTGGGCCACGTCGGACGCGGCGGCGTCGGCCTGGGCCGCCGCCGCCTTGCGGGCGTCGGCCAGGCTCTTGCGGCGGGCGGTCAGATCCTGGTTGGCGGCCCGCAGCCGCCCGATGGCCTGCTGGTCCTCCTTCGTGGCCACGCCCAGGTAGGTGCGCCGGGCCCCGGCGTCGGACGCCGTCGCCCGGGCCATCTGGCCGAGGAACGTCACCGACCCGCCCCCGGCGTAGGCCGACTGGGCGTGCGCCACCAGCAGGCGGGAGGCCTCGTCCTGGCGTCGCTCGGACGCGGCCAGGTCGGCCTCGGCCCGGGCCACGTCGGTGTCGGCGTCGGCCAGCCGGTCGGCGGCCCGCCGCTGCTCCCGGTCGGCCTCCACGATGCTCTGGGCCTGCTGGTCGAGCTTGGCCGCGATGGCCGAGGCCTGGGCCTGCTTGTCCTCCAGATCGCCGGCCCGAACGGGCCCGGCAGCCGCGACGAGGGTGACGAGTACCAACCCCACGACGGCGCCGAGTCCTCCTCGAGGTGGTGCGGTCAAACAGCCTCCTGCCGGCGGCAGCGGCCGTCACCCTACCGGCGGGGGCCGAGGCGCGCTAGCTCATCCGGGACCCGCGGGGCGGGTGACCGGCCAGCGGGCCAGGGCGGCGCCGGCCGTGGCCCCGGTGAGCAGCGACATGGTGAGGGCGACCACGGCCCGGGCCACGATCGTCCGCGGCGTGAAGGTGCGGTGCATGCCAACGACTATCGGCCTGCCACCTGTGAGCTGGCTGTGCGTGGGCTGGAAGGGCGCTCAACGCGTCGAACGTGAGCGTGCAGTCTTGTGGCTGGGGGCCACAACATTGCACGGTCGTCCGTAGGCTACGTCCGGGAGAACACCCCCGCCGGCCGTGCCGGGTACTCGGCGGGGGGCCAGGACGAGGGGGGTACCGCCACCGCCGGCCGGGACGGCGGGACCCGGCGGGCGGCGACGGCGATCAGGGTCACCCAGATGGCGACCAGGAGGCCAAGGCCGGAGTAGGCGAAGATGGCGGCGGTGGCCGGGCCCCGGTGGGTCTCGCGGAGCAGGATGGTGGTGTTGCGGACGAAGCGCTCGGTGCGCTCGGGGACGGCGGGCACGGCGGGGGCGCCGATCTGGGGGTCGGCGGGCAGGTAGACGGGCACGGCCATCACCTCGTTGTCCCGCTGCAGGCTGACCATGGTCTTCCACTTGCCGGTGACCGGGACCAGCTTGGAGGCGACGTAGCGGCCCTTGCCCACGTCCCGCAGGTCCGACTGGACGGTTTCCGAGCCGCCCTGCCAGGACGAGACGGCGAAGGCGGTGGCGCCCTTGGCCGCGTCGGGCGGGTCCAGGGTCACCTCCACCTGGGCCAGGTTGCCCACCTGCTGGAGCTTGACCGTGGCCGTGACCGGGCCCACGTCGCGGGGCAGGGGGACGGCGAGCACGCCGAGCAGGGCCATCCCCGCGGCGGCCAGCAGGCCAGCCGGGATCCCCCGGCGCTCGGGGGCCAGCGCCCCACCGAGGGCGGCGCCCAGGAGTGCGGCGGCGACGGCGGCGACGGGGCCGAGGACGGCGATCTTCACCGCCAGCTCGAGGGGCAGGCGCCCGGAGGCGGCGAAGCCCCACAGGTTGACGAAGAGCAGCTCGGTGAACAGGCCCAGGGTGCCGACCAGGGCGCCGGCGGCCAGGGCGAACCGCAGCGGCTTGTCGGTGCCCAACCAGTAGGCGGCGGCCTCGACCACCAGGGCCGAGCCGAGGTAGAGCGGGAAGTGGGGGATCGTGTGGTGCATGACCCCACCGATCGAGAGGGTGATGAAGCCCCGCAGGATCAGGTAGACGAACGTCACCTTGACCGCCCCCCAGCGACCCAGGCCCATGCGGGCGGCGACCAGGGTGAACCCGCCCCCGATCATGATGAGCAGGGGGAGGAACAGGACCTGGAACTGCGGCACGCCGTAATCGAACTCGGCCTGCAGGGTGCTCATCCCGACCAGGACGGTGCCGGCGGTGAGGACCACGATGCCCCGCCCGAGGGGGGTCGGGTCGACGGCGAAGGGCCGGGCCTCGGCGGTCATGATCCACAGGGCGACGGTGGCCAGCGACCCCCCGGCGATGAGCTGTATGTGCGACGGGCTCCACAGGGTCACGTCGATCCCGTAGACGCTGTGCCACCAGGCGTCGAGCGGGAAGGCGGCCACACCGCCCAGGCCGAGGGTGGTCAGCAGCACGGCCGACCACGGGATGCGCAGGGGCCCGACGTGCAGGCCGACGTCGGCCTTCTCCAGGGTGGCGAACAGCACGGCGATGCCGGCGGCGTAGATGAGCCCGCCCAGGCCGACCAGGATCATCACGTGCGACGGGGTGAAGAGCTGCTGGTCCCGCCCGTTGTCGATGTGCCAGGCCACGTCCCAGTAGAAACCGATCATGGCGATGAGCAGCATGAGCAGGCCGCTGAGCACGCCGGCCATGGACCAGCCGGGGTACCCGGTGACCCGCTCCAGGGTGTCGCCGATCTGGCCGAAGAAGAACTTGAGCGGATTGGTCTCGTCGGTGTGCCCGAAGGCGAACAGCGTGAGGCTGATCAGCCCGTAGGAGGCGAGGGGCAGGACGAGCCAGGCCCAGGCGGCCCACCCCCAGGACGCTTGCGCCAACACCGGATGGGTCATGGCCGGAACCTTACATCGATCCATGTCACTCATACAAGTGTAAAGTTCATCCCATGGCCGGCGACCGAGGGATGACGATCGACGAGCTGGCCGCCCGCGCCGGGGTGACCAGCCGCAACATCCGGGCCTACCAAACCCGGGGCCTGCTCCCGCCGCCGCGCATGGAGGGCCGGGTCGGGTACTACGACGACGGCCACCTGTCCCGGCTGCAGTACGTGGGCAGCCTGCAGGAGCGGGGGTTCTCGCTGGCCTCCATCCAGTGCCTGCTCGACGCCTGGGAGGAGGGGCGGGGCCTGCCCGAGGTGCTGGGCTTCGAGGAGGCCCTGACCGCCCCGTTCAGCGACGAGAAGCCCGAGCGCATGAGCGTCGGCCGCCTGCTCGAGCTGTTCCCGGAGGCGGTCGACGATCCGGGCCTCGTCACCCGGGCGGTCGAGCTCGGCCTCCTGGCCGCCACCCCCGACGCCGACGAGTTCGTGGCCCCCAGCCCCCGGCTGGTCCGAGTGGGCGCCGAGCTGTGCGCGGCCGGCATCCCGCTGGCCGCCACCCTCGACGAGTACGAGCGGCTGGCGGCCGACGCCGCCACCATCGCCGAGCGGTTCGTGGCCCTGTTCGAGGCCAACGTCTGGGAGCCGTACGTGGCCGCCGGGCTGCCCCCCGAGCGCCTGGGGCAGGTGACCGAGGCCCTCCAGCGGGCCCGGCCCATGGCCGCCATGGCCATGGAAGCGGCGCTGGCCCGGGCCATGGAGGCGGCGGTGGCGGCGTCGGCCGCCCGCCAGATGGCCCGGTTCCTCCCGGGAGGCGAGGTCCCCGGCTGACCGCCTCACCGCCCGACCGCCGGCTACAGGTCCCCGCCGTTCGCGCCGATACCTACCGCATGCGAGACGACGAGCAGGTCGAGGGAGTCAACGCCGACCGCCTCCGGGCCACCCGCCCGTTGCACCTTCGCTCCGTCTCGCGAAGCGCCATGGATCCCGCTCTGCGGTTCGTGCTGGCTCTGCCCATCAACGGCGATGGACTCCAGGGCCAGCTCGCCATTCACCCATGGCTCGTAGTACCAGCACAGCCACCACTGCCACGCCGCCTGCGCTCAGCACTGCGCCGATCAGGGCACCAAGGCCGGCCGGCGTCGAGCAGTTCCCGGAACACTGGATCCGGACGAGAGCAGCCCCGATGAGCAGCCCGCATAGCCCGGCCACCACGATCACCGCGAAGGCCACGGCCCGGGCCTTGACCGGGGGCAGGGCCGTCGGCCCCCGCTCCGGCAGCTTCGGGACGGGCTCCGGCGGCACCGGGGAATCGTAGGCCCCCCGATGCGCGCCCTCGTCGTTCTGCCCACCTACCAGGAGGCCGAGAACATCGCCGAGGTCCTGCGGCGGATCAGGGCTGCGGCCCCGACGGTCGACGTCCTGGTGGTCGACGACTCCAGCCCGGACGGCACCGCCGCCCTGGCCAAGGCCGTGGGCCACGAGCTGGGTGGGGTCGACGTGCTGGTCCGGGCGACCAAGTCCGGGCTCGGCAGCGCCTACCGCGCCGGCTTCGCCGAGGGCATCGCCCGCGGCTACGAAATCCTGGTCGAGATGGACAGCGACCTCTCCCATGACCCGGCCCGGCTGCCCGCCCTGGTCCGGGCCGTCGAGGCGGGAGCCGACCTGGCCGTCGGCTCCCGCTACGTCGAGGGCGGCTCGGTCCCCGGTTGGCCGGCCCACCGCCGCTGGCTGTCCCGCGGCGGCAACCGCTACGCCGACAAGGTGCTCGGCCTGTCCGTGCACGACGCCACCTCCGGCTTCCGGGCCTACCGGGCCGACGCCGTCCACCGCCTCGACCTCTCCACCGTCCGGGCCGGTGGCTACGGCTTCCAGATCGAGATGGCCTACCGGATCGCCGGCAACGGCGGCGAGATCGTCGAGCTCCCGATCGAGTTCGTCGACCGGGCCCGGGGGACGTCGAAGATGTCCTTCAAGATCGTCGCCGAGGCCCTGGCCCTGGTCACCTGGTGGGGCGTGCGCGACCGGGTCTTCCGCCCCCGCCGCCCGGTGTGGCTCCACCTGCCGGCGCACCACCACCCCGACGTGGAGCACCAGCAGGCCGCATAGTCCCCTCGGCCGGGCTCTAGCGCAGGGCGAGGTCGCAGACGATGCCGCCGGTGGCCCGGACCAGGGCGTCGGGCGCAATGGCGAAGTTGGACGACGCGGTCCCGGCTGCGGCCCACAGCTCGTCGAACTCGAGCAGGTCCTCGTCGACGAAGACCCGCAGCGGCTCGCGGTGGCCGAACGGGGGGACGGATCCGATGGGGAAGCCGGTGGCGTCGCGGACGGTCTCGGGGTCCTCCCGCCAGGCGTCCTGGCCGCCGGCGGCCCGGGCCAGCTTGGCCTCGTCCAGCCGGTTGTCGCCGCAGACCAGGGCGACCACCACCTCCCCGTCGACGCAGAAGACCAGGCTCTTCACGATCTGGCCCAGGTCGACGCCGATGGCCAACGCGGCATCGGCCGCGGTGCGGGTCCCGTCGGCGTACTCACGGGGGTGGACGTCGACCCCCAACGCCTTGCCCGCTTCCACGACCGCCCGCACGTTCCGGTGCACTGCCGGTCATGCTGGCACACTCGTCAAATCGAGCCGCCGGCCATCCTGCACGTGGACATGGACGCCTTTTACGCCGCGGTGGAGGTGCTGGCCGACCCGTCGCTGGCCGGCAAGCCGCTGGTCGTGGGGGGCAGCGGGAGCCGGGGCGTGGTGGCCTCCTGCTCGTACGAGGCCCGGTCGTACGGGATCCACTCGGCCATGCCGTCGCTGCGGGCCCGGCGGCTGTGCCCGCACGCCGTGTTCGTCCCCGGCCGCTACGACCTCTACCAGGAGCACAGCCGCAAGCTCCACGACGTCCTGACCTCCTTCACCCCGCTGGTCGAGGGCATCGCCCTGGACGAGGCCTTCCTCGACGTGCGGGGCGCCCGCCGCCTCCTGGGCAGCGGGCCGGAGATCGGCCAGGCCATCCGCCGGCAGGTGTTCGAGCAGACCGGGCTGTGGTGCTCGGTCGGGGTGGCGGCCAGCAAGTTCCTGGCCAAGCTGGCCTCGGAGGCGGCCAAGCCCCGGGCCGGGCCGGCCGGCCGGCCGCCGACCCCTGGCCTGGGCGTCAAGGTCATCGAGCCCGGCGACGAGCTGGCCTTCCTCCACCCCCTGCCCGTGGGCGCCCTCTGGGGCGTGGGCCCGGCCACCCAGCGGCGCCTGGACCGGTTCGGCATCCGCACGGTGGGCGACCTGGCCGCCATGCCGCTGGCCACGGTGGTCGGCGCCCTGGGCGAGGCCCACGGCCGCCACCTCCACGCCCTGGCCTGGGCCCGGGACGAGCGGGCCGTGGAGCCCGACCGGGCCCTCAAGTCGGTCGGGCACGAGGAGACCTACGCCACCGACCACCACGACCGGGCCACGCTGGGCGACGAGGTCGTCCGGCTGTCCGACGCGGTGGCCACCCGCCTGCGGGCTGCCGGCGTGGCCGGTCGGACCGTCACCCTCAAGGTGCGCTTTGCTGGCTCCGTGCCCAACGGCAACGGCAGCTTTCGGACCATCACCCGGTCCCGCACCGTCCCCCGGCCCGTCGACAGCGGGCCGAGCATCGCCCGCACCGCGGCCGAGCTGCTGGCCGCCGTCGACCCGTCGCCCGGCGTGCGCCTGCTGGGCGTGAGCGTCTCCAACCTCGCCCCCCGGCCGGGCGAGCAGCTGCGGCTCGACGACGGGCCCGAGGAGGCCGAGCCGGCCGTGGCCCGGGCGGTCGACGAGGTCCGCCGGCGGTTCGGCGACCGCGCCGTCGGGCCGGCCACCCTGCTGCGGGGGGGCGACGGGCTGGCGGTCAAGCGGCGGGGCGACCAGCAGTGGGGGCCGGGGGCGCCGGCACAGCCGGAGCACAGCTAGCGCGTTGTTGAGTGTCCCGGGCTGTGCGAAGATAGCCCTACTAGCGGACCGGGTCGTTGAAGGGGTAGGACGTGCCGCTTTCCGAGGACGAGCAGCGAATCCTCCACGAAATCGAGCAGCAGTTCTACGAGAGCGATCCTGCGTTCGCGCGCGGTGTCGGCAAGACCACCCTCTACCGCCACGCCGGCCGGAACCTCAAGTGGGCCGCCCTCGGGTTCCTGGCCGGCTTCGTCCTCCTGGTGGGGGCGTTCGCCACGTCCCTGCTCCTCGGGTTCCTGGGCTTCGCCATCATGCTGGCCTGCGCCTTCGTGTTCGAGCGCAACCTGCGCAAGATGGGCAAAGCCGGCTGGAAGCAGGTCACCGGCAACCTGAAGACCGGCCAGGTCAAGGAGCACTTCGGCGACGTGGGCAAGCGGCTCAAGAAGCGCTTCAAGCGCGAGGAGTAGCGGCCCTCAGTCCGTCGGCGGCCGGCGGCGGGGCAGCAGGGCCCGGGGGTCCAGGGCCCGGGTGAGCCGTTCCCGCAGGGTCGACTGCGCGTGCAGCTCGGCGGCCACGTTGGCCGCCTCGGCCTCGGCCCGGGTGGCCACCTCCACCGCCACCCCGCCCGCCGACCACGCCGCCGCCGACGTGTCGTCGGCCAGGCGGACGAGCGGCGGGCCGGCGGGGCCGGCGGTGCGGCTCACCCGGTGGGAGAACTCGGGTGCCGTCTCCCAGGGTCGCCGGGCCATGCCGGCGGCGGCCATGTCCTCCTCGGCCTCGGCCCACGCCACCAGGACCCGGTCGGCGCCCGTCCGAGTGGTGTCCCGCCGCCGGCGGCGCCGCTGCCGCTTGGCGAGCGGCACCCCGACGAGGTAGGCCAGCAGCAGCGCGGCCAGCCCGCCGACCACGACGATCCGCCCGTGCGACGACGACTCGGGCGTGGCCGCCGGCGGGGCGGGGGCCACCGGCCCGGGGGCGGGCTCGGTGACCTCGGTGGACGCCTCGCTGGTGGGGACGGTGACCACCGGGGTGTCGACGGCCTGGGCCGCGGGGACGTTGGTGTAGTCCTCGGCGCCGGGCTGGCCCCGCCCGGGGGTGGGCTCGAAGGCGACCCAGCCGTACCCGCTCAGGTACACCTCGGGCCAGGCGTGGGCCTCCTTGCCGTCCACGTGCCAGAGCCCGTCGGCCTCCTTGGTCCCCGACGTGAACCCGACCGCCACCCGGGCCGGCAGCCCGAGCACCCGGGCCATGGCCGCGTAGGTCCCCGCGAACTGCTCGCAGTAGCCCTGCTTGTTGGTGAGGAACTGTTCCATCGCCGTAGCGTCGTGCCCGGCCGGGACCTGGAGGTTGTAGGTGAAGTTGGCCCGGAACCAGTCCTGCAGGGCCTTGGCCCGCTTGTAGGGCGTGGTCTCGGCCCCGGCCGCCTTCTGGGCGGCAACGCGAACGGCGGTGGGCAGCTTGGCCGGCAGCTCGAGGTACCGGTCGGTGATGTCGCTCGGGACCGGCCCCGTGGCCCCGGCGAGCTGGTCGGCGGTCAGCCGGGGCAGCGCCGACTCCACGGTGTAGCGCAGCCCGTCGGAGGTGGGCTTGTCGGTGGCCAGGCTGCCCGAGTCGGGGTCGAAGCGCACCTTGCCCGACTGGCTCAGCCGCTCGGGCCGGTAGGCGGCCGGCAGCCAGATCGACGACAGGGCCTCGATCACGAAGTCCTGCCGCGACGTGGTGCTGCCGGCGTGGTTCTGGTCCGCGCTCGGCTCGGGCAGGCGGCTGCCGGCGGGGCGGTAGTTGCTGAGCGACGACCAGATGGTGCCGTCGAAGCGGTCCAGGGCGGTGATCCGCCAGTAGCTCGGGGTGTCGCTGGCCACGGTGAACAGCTCGGTGTCGGACTGGCCGACGAGGCGGCCCCGGATGTCGACCAGGGGGCTGAGGGTGACCCGCGTGCCGTTCTTGCCCCCGGACCGGTCGCGAAGACCGAGGACGCCCTGGCCGTAGGCGCCCGGCAGGTTCGGCCCTACGACCAGGCCGAGGACCAGGGCGACCACGGCCATGCCCAGCCCCGAGCGCAGGAGGGCGGCCTCGCCCGGGGCGCGCAGCCCGGCCACCCACGGGCGGGGACGGGGCGAGGCGGCCACCTCGGCCAGGACCACGAACAGCAGGACCGAGGCCAGGTAGAGGGCGGCGGCGCTGAGGCGGTGGCGGTCGGCCCCCAGGAGGGCCCCGAAGAGGAACACGGTGAAGGAGGGGACGATGGCCTCGACCCGGGTCCGGGCCCGGAAGGCGAAGACGTCGGCCACGAACGAGCTGATCCACGCGCCCAGGACGGCGCCGAGCAGGAACCCGCGGGTGACCTTGGTCGGCGCCACCACCTCGCTGAACCGCCCCCACGCGTCCCGCAGGTCGTTGACCGCGGCGTGCAGCACGGCGGGCGACGGCACCAGCGACACCTGCGGCTCGATGACCCAGGTCACGAACAGCGCCAGCCCGGCGGCCGACAGGAGGGCGGTGGTGAGCGGCCCGACCAGCCGCCGCCGGCAGGCCATGGCCAGGCCGTGGCTGGTGGCGACGGCGAGCAGGACCGGCGCCACGAAGGAGCTGTCGGCGAAGAGCCGGCTCAGGCCCATGGCGGCCGCCACCGACATGGCCACCAGCCCGGCCTCGGCCGGCCAGCCCGGCACGACGACCGGCTCCGGCGGCGGCTCGACGGGTTCCGACGGCACGACGGTGCGGCGGCTCATCCCGACACCCCGCGGAGGGCGCCGGCGGCGGCGACGGCCCGGTTCCACGCCGGGGCCAGGGGCTGGCCCGGCCCGACGACGACCATGCGCCCCAGGGCCACCTCCGGCGGCCGGCCCCCGCTGCGGACGACGGCCACGACGGTCAGCGATCCCGGTCGGCCGGCCAGGCGGGCCAGGCGCCCGAGCTCTGGCCCCGGGAGCTCCGCGCTCACGACCAGGGCCATGGAACCGTCGACCTCGGGCAGGTCGAGCAGGCGGGCGTCGACGGTGTGGGCCTCGACCCGGGCCAGGCGCTCGAGGATGGCGTCGAGGTGGGCGGGGCCGGCGCCGAAGCCGGTGTCGCTCCCGTCGGTCGTGACCAGCCGGACGAGGGCCCCGCCCTGCCCCGACCCGGCGGCGATGCTGGCCGCCGCCGACACCGCTTGCTCCAGCGAGTCGTCGTCGTAGTGCTGGGGGCGGACGTCGAGGACCACCGTGGCCCGGCCCTGCCAGGGCACGTCGTGCTGGCGGACCATGAGCTCGTCCCGGCGGGCGGTGGACGGCCAGTGCACCCGGCGCAGGTCGTCGCCCACCACCCAGGGGCGGAGGGCGTAGAAGTCGTCGCCCGCGGACCCGATGGCGGTGGCCCGGCGGGCCCCGCCCCGGCGGTCGTCGCCCGGGGCGTGGGGGAGGGGCAGGACCGCCTCGATGGCCGGGTGCACGATCAGCTCGGTCTCCGGGGCGACGGGCCGGGCCGTGGTGGCCAGGGCCAGGGGGTCGAAGCGCCGGGCCTCGAGGGGGCCCACGGTGAGCACGCCCCGCCGAGCGGTGGGGATGCGGTAGGTGGCCCGCTCCTCCTGCCCCGGGCGGAGGGGGGCGAGGAGCAGCCGGGCCCGCCGCGGCCCCCCGTCGACGGGATCGCGCAACTCGACGACGCCGGTCGCTCTGCGGCCCGGGTTGGCCACCGACAGCTCCACCCGGCTCTCCTGGCCGGCCTGGACCCGGGCCGGGTGCAGGGTCCGGCTGGCCTCGATCTCGCCACCCCCGCGGGCCAGGAAGGCCAGGGCCATGCCCATCAGCGCCCACCCGCCGGCGGCCAGCACGTACAGCTCCAGCAGCCCGAGCAACCGCCCGGCCAGGGCGAGGAGCAGGGCCCCGACCGTGAGCCCCCACCCCCGGCGCGTTAACACGCGCTCACCTCACCTCACCTCACGGAGGGGATGGCGACGCTGGACACGACCTCTCGCAGGGTGTCGGCCCGGGTGGCGCCGCGCAGCTGGGCTTCGGGGGTGAGGGCCAGGCGGTGCTCGAGGACGGGCCCGGCCAGGTTCTTGAGGTCGTCGGGGACGACGTACTCCCGGCCCAGGGAGGCGGCCCGGGCCCGGGCGGCCCGGAGCAGGCCGAGGGCGGCCCGGGGGGAGACGCCCAGGGTGAGGGCGGGATGGCGGCGGCTGGCCGCGGCCAGGTCGACGATGTAGCCCTTCAGGGCGGGGGCGACATGGACGGCGTGGGCCATGGCCACCATGGCGGCCACGTCGTCGGCGCCGGCCACCGGGGCCAGCTGCGCCATCGGTGGGGCGGCCCGGGCATGGGTGTCGAGGATGGCGATCTCGGCGGCGCGCGCCGGGTAGCCCATGGCGATGCGCATGAGGAACCGGTCGAGCTGGCTCTCGGGCAGGGGATAGGTGCCCTCGTGCTCGACCGGGTTCTGGGTGGCGATGACCATGAACGGCGGGGGCAGGTTGTAGGTCACGCTGTCGACCGTGACCTGGTGCTCCTCCATGGCCTCCAGCAGGGCCGACTGGGTCTTGGGCGACGCCCGGTTGATCTCGTCGGCCAGGACCAGGTTGGCGAAGATGCCGCCCGGGCGGAACTCGAAGGCCCCGGTGGCCCGGTTGTAGATGCTCACGCCGGTCACGTCGGAGGGGAGCAGGTCGGGCGTGAACTGGATGCGGGCCCACGAGCAGTCCAGGCTGGCGGCCACCGCCTTGGCCAGGCTGGTCTTGCCCACCCCGGGGACGTCCTCGATCAGCAGGTGGCCCTCGGCCACCAGGCAGACGAGGGCCAGGCGGATGGCGTCGTCCTTGCCCTGGACGACCAGGGCCACGTTGTCCACGATGGCGTCGAAGGCCTCGGAGAACGACTGGACGGTGCGGGCCGCCACCCGTGGTGTCGACGTCATGAAGTAGCCCAACGGTACCCCGGTGCGGGCCGTTGAATAGCCTCGGTGGTCGTGGACGCGGCCCTGGCCATCGACATCGGCGGGACCAAGCTGGCCGCCGGCCTGGTCACGGCCGAGGGGGAGGTGGTCGCCTCGGCGGTGGCCCCGTGCCGGGCCGAAGACGCCGAGGGGCTGTTCTCGGTCCTCCTCGCCCTGGTGGACGCGCTTGGCTCCGTGCCTGAACGGAGTGGCGGGGGGAATGGCGACGTCCCTGGCCCACGTGGCAACGGAGTTGCGGTGTGCGGGGTCGGGTGCGGGGGGCCGATGTCGGCCGGCGGCGAGGAGGTGTCGCCGTTGAACATCGCCGTGTGGCGGGACTTCCCCCTGCGTTCCCGGCTGGCCGAGGCCACCGGCCTGCCGACGTTCGTGGACAACGACGCCAAGGCCCTGGCCCTGGGCGAGGGGTGGCGGGGGGCGGCGGCGGGGGAGCGGGACTTCATCGCCATGGTGGTGTCGACCGGGGTGGGCGGGGGGATCGTGCTCGACGGTCGACTGCTCGACGGCCGGGCCGGCAACGCCGGCCACATCGGCCACGTGTGCGTGGAACCCGCGGGGCGGGTGTGCGCGTGCGGGGCGCGGGGGTGCCTGGAGGCCGAGGCCTCGGGGACGTCGATCGCCGCCATCACCGGCCGGCCGGCCGCCGAGGCCGGGGCGGACGTGGTGGCTCGGACGGGACGGCTGGTCGGGCGGGCCGTCGCCTCGGTGGCCAACCTGCTCGACCTGCCCCTGGCCGTGGTCGCCGGCTCGGTGGCCCTCGGCTACGGCGAGCCGTTCTTCGCCGCCGCCCAGGCCGAGCTGGACGCCCAGGCCCGGCTGACCTTCTCGGCCGGGGCGCAGATCCGTCCGGCCGGACTCGGGCCGTCCGGGCCACTGGTGGGGGCGGCCGCCGTGGGGTGGCGGGGCGTCGGCCGGCTGTGAACCGGTCGTGGGTGGGGCCGGCGGTGGCCGCCGTCGCCGTGCGCCCCCGGCTGTGGGGGGTCGCCGTCGCCCAGGCGCTCCGGCTGGCGCCGACCGGCTGGTGGCGCCGCTGGCCCCCGCTGCCGCGGCCCGCCCCCGAGTACCTGCGGTTCCGCATGCAGACCGCCTACGGGGACCCGGACGCCCGGCCGTCGCCGGCCGACCTCGTCGCCTACCTGGAGTGGTGCCGCGGCAAGTGAGCAGAAATGTACCGCAGCGGTACATTTCTGCTCACTTGGTCGCCGGCCGTCCGCGATACCCTCATCGCCGTATGCGCCTGCCACCAGCAGGGGCCGTCGTCGGCCCCGGACCCGCCGTAGCCTGAGATGTCCAAGGCGCTCGTGCTCAACGCCACGTACGAGCCCCTGTGCGTCGTTTCCGTCCGCCGGGCGGTGGTGCTGGTCCTCAAGGAGAAGGCCGAGGTCCTGCACGCCAGCGACCGCGAGCTGCACTCCGAGCGGTGGGTCATCCCCGCCCCGTCGGTGATCCGCCTGACCCACTTCGTCAAGGTCCCCTTCCGGGCCCGGGTGGCCCTCAACCGCCGGGCCGTGTTCGCCCGGGACGACAACCGCTGCCAGTACTGCGGGGCGGCGGCCGAGAACATCGACCACGTCATCCCGCGCAGCCGGGGCGGCGAGCACGTGTGGGAGAACGTGGTGGCGGCCTGCCGCCCGTGCAACAGCCGCAAGGAGGACCGGTCGGTGCACGACGCCGGCCTGGTCCTGCGCCGCCGGCCGACGGCGCCCAAGGAGCTGACCTGGATCATCGTCGCCGTCGGCCACGTCCACCCCCATTGGGAGCCGTACCTGCGCTCCGCCGCCCTCTCTGCCTGACTGGCAGGTCCACCGGCCGGGCCCCGTCGCGCCCGCCGACGCCTTCGCCCGGCCGTGGCCCGACCCGCCGGTCCGCACCGTGTGGGTCGTGGAGGTCGACCGGCCGGCCCTCGTCCTGGGCAGCACCCAGCCCGAGCCGCCGCCGAGCACCGGGATCGACGTCGTCCGCCGGCGCAGCGGCGGCGGGGCGGTGCTGGTCGAGCCGGGCGGGCTGGTGTGGGTCGACGTGTTCGTCCCCGCCGGGGACCCCCTGTGGGAGCCCGACGTGGGCCGCTCCTTCGGCTGGCTGGGCCAGGCATGGGTCGCCGCCCTCGGTGGGGGCACCGCGCACACCGGTGCGCTGCGCCGGACGCCGTGGTCGCCGGCCGTCTGCTTCGCCGGGCTCGGCCCCGGCGAGGTGACGGTCGGCGGGGCCAAAGTGGTCGGGATCGCCCAGCGGCGGGCCCGCGCCGGCGCCCTGTTCCAGTGCGCCGCCCTGCGGTCCTGGGACCCCGCCCCGCTCGTCGCCCTCCTCGGCCTGCCCGCGGTCGCCGCCACCGAGCTGGCGACGGTGGCGCGCGGCGTGGACGTCGACCCCGACGACCTGCTCGCCCGCCTGCCCCCCCTCGGTTCTGGCTGCACCTGACCGCCAATGGGCGGGTAAGTGCAGCCAAAACGCCGAGGAGGGGGTAGGCGCGCCGAGGCCCCCTCCCTGGTTGGGGGAGGGGGCCTCGAACGGACTGCCTAGATGACGATGACGATGGCCCTGCCGAGGATGGCCGAGTTGGTCGCCGTGGGAGTCACGGTGACCGGAGCGGTCCCCCCGGTGGTGCCCGAGAAGCCGGACTGCGACTGGGGGCTGCTGACAGCTCCCGAGGTCGAGGACCCGGTGTTCCCGTTGTTGGTGGCGCTGGACTGGGCCGAGGTGGCGCCCGAGCTCCCGGTGAGGGAGTCGGGGTTGACGGCCACCGTCGTGGTCCCACCGGCCCCCCCGTTGGAGGAGCTGGTGGCGACGCTGGAGCCGCCCACCGCGGTCGACGCGCCGATCGTCAACACCGAGATGTTGACGCCGGGAGCGCCGGGCCCTGCCCGAACCAGGGTGATGCCGGCGTCGCCGCCCAGGCCGCCGAGGGCGAAGATGCCGGTGCCGTTGACCGCGTTGCCGGACGTGCCCGACGCTGCGTTGGCGGCGGCGCCAGCCCCAGAGTTGGCGCTGCTCACCGCATCGCCGAGGGCGAGTGCTCCTCCGGTGTTCCCGGAGCCTCCGGACGCGCCGGAGGTGGCAGTGCCCCCGAAGGTTATGGCCACGCCCAGGATGGCGGTATTAGCCGCCACCGGATTGGACGAAGCCGGGCCCGTGGGCCCCGTCGCCCCCGAGTTACCGGAGACGGCGACCGGGTTGCTGACGGCCGAGGAGACGGCGCTGCCGGTGTTGCCGGTGTTCGTGGCGCTGGATTGCGCCGACGAGTTGCCGGTGTTGCCGGACGTGGCGATGGGGGTCGCGGTGATGCTCACCCCGCCGCCTGCTCCTCCGTTGGCCGAGCCGACGGCGACGCTGGAGCCGCCGATGGCCGTCGACGAGCCGATCACCCCCAACGAGAGGTTGAGGGCGGGCCCGCCGGCGCCGGAGACGCCGACGGAAAGTCCGCCGGCCCCGCCAGTGCCACCGAGAGCGACGACGTCGGTGCCGTTCACCGCCGCGCCGGTAGGCCCGGACGCGGCGTTGCTGGCGGCGTTGGCGCCCGAGCTGGCGGTGCTGTTGGCGCCGCCGACTGCGAGCGCGGGGCCCGTGTTACCGGACGCTCCGGAGTTGCCAGAAGTGGCACTCCCACCGGCGGCGACAGCCGTGCCCAGGATGGCCGTGTTGGTGGCCGTCGGGTTGGACGTGGCTGCCCCCGTGGGCCCGGTGGGGCCGGAGTTGCCGGAAACGGCCACGGGGTTGCTCACGGCCGACGAGGCAGCAGGTCCGGTGTTACCAGTGTTGGTAGCGCTGGACTGCGACGACGCCGACCCCGAGTTACCCGACGTGGCGACGGGCTTGACGCTGACCGTCGAGCCGCCGCCGGAGCCTCCGTTGGCCGACTGGGTCGACACGCTGGAGCCACCGGTGGCCGACGAGTTGCCGAGGGTTGCTGCCGAGACGTTGACGGCAGTACCACCTGCGCCGGACGCGGCTGCGGACAGACCGCCGGAACCACCGCTGCCCCCGCCGGCGATCACCGTGGTCTGGTTCACAGCGGCCCCGGTGGCGCCCGAGCCGGACGTTGATCCGGAACCGGCACCCGACGAGGCCGAACTGTTGGCCGTTCCCGAGGCGATCGCCGCTCCGGTCGACCCCGAGTTGCCCGAGTTCCCAGTGGTTGCCTGGGCCCAGGACGGGGACGACTGCAGGAGCAGCATGGCGAGGACGGCGGCGGCGAAGGCCAGAATGGCCCAGCCGAGCCGGCTGAAGGATCGGATGGTTGCAGTATTCATGCGAAATCACCTCCCTTCCGACCTGGCGCCCCCCAGCGAGTGCCGATTGACCCCAGGTTTCGGCCCCCCCCGTCTCGTGGTGACCCGCAGTCACCCAGGCGATTTCGCAGTACGAGCGGGAGTTGCGGACGGGAGTCTATCTGTCCCCAACGTTTAGTTGACCGTCGCCCGGGGTATATCGGGGCGACGGCAGACTTCGTGCCTTGACAGGCATATAGCTGCTCAGGCATATTATGCCTGTGCAGGCGTTCGAGGTGTTGGCCGAGCCCCACCGGCGGCGGATCCTGGATCTGCTGCGGGAGGAGGAGCGCCCCGTCGGGGAGCTGGTGGCCCGGTTGGCCATGAGCCAGCCGGCGGTGTCCAAGCACCTGAAGGTCCTGCGCGACGCCGGGCTGGTGGAGGTGCGCACCGATGCCCAGCGTCGCCTGTACCGCCTGCAACCGGCGCCCCTGCGCGAGGTCGCGGCCTGGCTCGAGCCGTACCGGCAGCTGTGGAGCACGTCGCTCGACCGCTTGGAGCGCCACCTCGACTCGATGGACGACAGGGAGGACTGAGATGAGCGACGACGGGATCCTGGAGCAGGTCGACGGTCGGTGGCAGCTGCGCTTCGTCCGCCGGCTGCCGCATCCGCCGGCGACGGTCTGGCGGGCCATCACCGAGCCCGAGCACCTGGCCGCCTGGTTCCCGGCCCGGGTCGACGGCGAGCGGGCGCTCGGCGCCCGGCTCACCTTCGTCTTCGAGAACGGCGAGGGGCCGGACACGGAGGGCGAGATCACGGCCTACGACCCGCCGTCCCGGTTCGAGTTGCGCTGGGGCGACGAGCTGCTGCGGTTCGACCTCCGGCCCGACGCCGACGGCTGCGTCCTCACCTTCGTCGACGCCTTCGACGAGGTGGGCAAGGCGGCCCGCGACGGTGCCGGCTGGCACGCCTGCCTGGACCTGCTGGAGCACGACCTGGCCGGTGACGACGCGCCGTGGACCTCCGGCGACCGATGGGCCGAGGTCCACCCGGGCTACGTCGAGCGGTTCGGCCCGGAGGCGGCCACCATCGGCCCACCGGGCTGACGGCCGACCGGTGAGTTCCGGCCGGCCGGGGCGTCTAGTCGGGCGTGGCAGGGGACGCGTCAGAGACGCCGGGAGCGCCCTGCGCGCCGCTCGTCGTGGTGCTCGGCACCGTCCCGTCCGGGCTGGCTCTCGTCGACCTGGTGGCCCGGCTGCAGCTGCTGGCGCGAGGCGCCGGCTGCACGATCACCGTGCGCGACCCGTCGCCCGAGCTGAGCGAGCTGCTCGACCTGGCCGGGCTGGCGGAGCTACTCGGGGCCGGACTCCAGGCGGGTGGGCAGGCCGAAGGCCGGGAACAGCTCGGGGTAGAGGAAGTTCTGCCAGGCGACGATCCGCCCGCCTGACACCTCGATCACCTGCAGGGCGAAGGGCTCGTGCACGCCGGGCTCGACCTGGCGGTAGCTGCCGAAGGCGGCACACCCGTTGGCGGCCGTGGCCACCAGCCGGGACCCCTTGCAACCGAAGCCCTGACCCAGCAGCCAACCGGCAACCTGGTCCGGGCCCCGCAGCCAGAGGGCGTACGGCGGCATCGAGAAGGTGGCGTCCTCGTGCAGCAGGGCGACCAGGGAGTCGATGTCGTAGCTCTCGAACGCGGCCACGTAGCGGGCCAGCAGGGCCTGCTGCTCGGCGTCGACCTGGTTCGGCGGCGCGTCGTCGAGGTCGGTGGCGGCCAGGGTGGCCCGGGCCCGCTGCAGGGCGCTGTTCACCGAGGCCACCGTGGTGTCGAGCAGCTCGGCCACCTCGGTGGCCTGCCAGCGCAGGACCTCGCGCAGGATGAGCACGGCCCGCTGCTTCGGTGGCAGGTGCTGGAGGGCGGCCACGAAGGCCAGGCGCACGCTGTCGCGGGCCGCGGCCACCTCGGCCGGGTCGCCGTCGACGGGCAGGACCCGGGCGTCGGGCACGGGCTGGACCCACACCTGCTCGGGCAGGCCGGGGGCCAGGTGGGAATCGGCGGTGGAGGCGGGGCCGAGGTCCATGGGCCGGGCCCGGCGTTGGGGCCCCTGCACCATGTCCAGGCAGACGTTGGTGGCGATCCGGTAGAGCCAGGACCGCAGCGACGAGCGGCCCTCGAAGCGGTCCATGTTCCGCCACGCCCGCACCATGGTCTCCTGGACGGCGTCCTCGGCCTCGAAGCCCGAGCCGAGCATGCGGTAGCAGTAGGCGGTCAGCTCCCGGCGGTGGGCCTCCAGGTCCAGCTCGACGGTGCCGGCGGTAGAAGTGGTCACCGGGGCAGATGCTACGGCCCCCGGCGTGTCGACGAGAACAGCTGCGGCCACGATGTCGCCTCCCTCGGCCCGCGCCGGCGCGGCGCGGCATCCTCCCGGGTTGGACGTTTCCGCGGCCCGGAACTCATCGCGGGCAGAATGTCCGCCTACGACTGAAAGGCGGTAGTCGATGGCAATGAGCTGGCCTCTCTTGAGGCAGGGGCAGGACGCGCCCGGTCCCCTGTCGATCGAGCCCATCCGCAGCCTGCAGTACCTCCTCCGGCAGCACGGCCACGCCGAGGTGGCGGTGGACGGGATCTTCGGGCCCATCACCGACCGGGCCGTCCGGGCGTTCCAGCAGTCCCGCAGCCTGGGGGTCGACGGGATCGTGGGCGACCAGACCTGGCCGGCGCTGATCGTCCAGGTCCAGCAGGGGAGCGAGGGCGAGGCGGTGCGCGGCGTGCAGAGCCAGTTCCAGGCGCGGAACCTGTCCGGCGACCCCTCCCGCGGGCTCCAGGTCGACGGCATCTTCGGCCCGAAGACCGACGGCGCGGTGCGCGGGTTCCAGCAGGCGGACGGGCTGGTGGTCGACGGGATCGTGGGGCCGATCACGTGGCACGCCCTGGTGAGCGGCCACCTGGCCCTCTGACGCCCCTACAGTCGGCTCCCATGCCCCTCGAAGGCGAGTACGAGCCCAGCCCGGAGAAATGGGTCCGGGACCAGGTGGCCGAGTACGAGGCGTCGGGGGGCGCACGGGCCAACACCCTGCGCGACACCGGCCTGCCCGTCATCGTCGTGACCACCCGGGGCAACAAGACCGGGAAGATCCGCAAGTTCGCGCTGATGCGGGTCGAGCACGACGGGGAGTACGCCCTGGTCGCCTCCAAGGGCGGCTCGCCCGACCACCCCGTCTGGTACTACAACCTCGTCGCCGACCCCGAGGCGGTGGTCATCCAGGACGGCCCGGAGCCGTTCGACGCCCGGGCCCGCCTGGTCGAGGGCGACGAGCGGGCCACGTGGTGGGAGCGGGCCGTCGCCGCCTTCCCGCCCTATGCGGAGTACCAGGAGAACACCGACCGCGAGATCCCGGTCTTCGTCGCCACCCGCCGCTGAGGGGCTCCCGTTAGGCGGTGAAGCGGACCCGCAGGTCGACCAGGCCCCGCAGGGTCAGGCTGTCCCGCACGGTCGGGGGGCCGCCGACCAGCTCCATGGTCCGGAAGCGGCTGAGGAGGCGGTCGAAGACGATCTGGCCTTCGAGGCGGGCCAGGGCCGCGCCCAGGCAGAAGTGGATCCCGCTGCCGAAGCTGATGGGCGCGGCCTCGGCCCGGCCCAGGTCGAGGCGCTCGGGGTCGGTGAACTTGGCCGGGTCCCGGTTGGCCGCGCCGAGCAGGGCGAGCACGACGCTGCCCTTGTCGATGTGGGCGCCGCCGATGGTCAGATCCTCGTAGGCGGTCCGGGCCGCGATCTGCACCGGGCTGTCGTAGCGCAGCAGCTCCTCGACCGCCGGTCGCAGCAGCGAGCGGTCGGCCCGCAGGCGGTCGAGCTGGTCGGGGTTCTTGAGCAGGGCGCGCAGGCCGTTGCCGATGAGGTGGGTCGTCGTCTCGAACCCGGCGGCGAACAGCAGGACGGCGGTGGAGATCAGCTCCGCCTCGCTCAGCTGGTCGCCCTCGTCCTCGGCCTGGATGAGCTGGCTGAGCAGGTCTTCCTGCGGGTGGGCCCGCCGCTCGGCCACCAGGTCGGCGAAGTAGGCATCCAGGGTGATGTCGGCCTTGGTCGCCTCCCGCAGGGCGTCGGCGCTCACCGCCAACTCCAGGACCGCGGTCAGGGCCCGAACCAGCGGCCGCAGCCCGGCCCGGTCCTCCCGGGGGACGCCCAGCATCTCGCCGATCACGGTGACCGGGAGGGGGAAGGCGAGGGCGTCCATGACGTCGACCTCCTCGCCGTCGCCGAAGCCGTCCAGCAGCTCGTCGACCAGGCCGACGATCCGGGGGCGCAGGCTCTCGACCGTCCGCGGGGTGAAGGCCCGGGTGACCAGGCCCCGCAGCCGGGTGTGGTCGGGCGGGTCGGTGGTCAGCATGTTGGTCCGGTCGTTGCGGAACCGGGCCTGCTCGGCCGCCTCCTCCTCGCTCAGCCCCAGCGAGTTGGCCGCCCCCGAGAAGTCCTTGCCCACCCCGGGGTGGCGGAGGGCCTGCTGGCAGTCGTCGTACCGGGTCAGGGCCCAGAACCCGAACATGCTCTGGTGGACGGGCGCCTCGGCCCGCAGCCGGGCGTAGCGAGGGTACGGGTCGGCCCGCCCCTCGGGGGTGCCCACCAGCTCGAGGAGGAGGGCGTCGGCGGCGGCCGCGGTGGCGGGGGCGGTGGGCACGTATCCAGTGAACCAGGTCGTCGCCCGCTGGCGGGACCGCCAGTGGGGGGCGTGATGGAATCGGCGCATGGACGTCGCCGCGCTGCTCGTCGAGCTGTACGACCGGGTCCCGCCGCTGGCCCGCCGAGCGGTGGACGGGCTCGATCCCCGGTTGCTGACCGCCCGGCCTGGTCCTGGCGCGAACACGGTCGGTTGGTTGATCTGGCACCTGGCCCGGGTGCAGGACCACCACCTGGCCGAGGTGTCGGGCGTCGACCAGGTGTGGGTGGGGAACGGGTGGGCGGCCCGCTTCGGGCTCGATCCCGATCCGTCGAACACCGGGTACGGGCACTCGACGGAGCAGGTGGCGTCGGTCCGGCCGGAAGGGGCGGATGCGTTGGTGTCGTACCTGGACGCGGTGTCGGTGCAAACGCGATCGTTCCTGGAGGGACTGGTGGCGGCTGATCTGGACCGGGTGGTCGACCGGCGGTGGGACCCGCCCGTCACCCTCGGCGTCCGCCTGGTGAGCGTGGCCGACGACTGCCTGGAGCACGCCGGCCAGGCCGCGTATGCACGGGGCCTGCTGCTGCGCTGACCGGTGGCGCTCGCGGGGCTACCCAGGTGCGAGCCCGAGCCTGCGTCTCGCCACGCCGCCCATGCCCCGCCGAGCGCGGCATGAGCGCGCTACCCGGTGGTCACCGTCGAGCCCGGGGCTACGAGGTGGACCCAGGTCTGGCCGGGCGCCAGGCGGATCGGCGCGCCGGTGCTGTCGGTGTAGGTCGTGACCGAGTTGGCGTCGGGCTTGGACCAGGTGCCCTGGACCATCTGGCCGCCGGAGAGGATCCAGGCGTCGCCGGTGCCCAGGACCTCGGGGTACATCACCTTCTCGTCCTCGATGAAGATGCTGTACGGGGTGAACTGCACGATCACGTTGGTCGGGGCGATGCGGCCGTCCTCGAGCAGGTGGGGGCGGCCGTCGGTGCTGCGCAGCCAGGTGCCGCTCGCCGCGTCCCAGTCGTAGTCGGCGGTCACGAAGGGGGCGGGCACCACGCTGAGGTGGGAGACGGGCTTGGCCCCCGGGCCGCCGAAGGACTGGCCCTCGCCCAGGAACGGGGCGAACGGGCGGGGGGGGCCGACGCCGGCCGGCACCCGGGAGAAGAGCCCGTCGGTGGAGGTGTACAGGTTGTGCGGGGCGACGCGGCCGGGACGGCGGTACATGACCGCGGTGTCGTTCTCCTGGACCAGGGTGAGGGGAGAGGCGGCGGCGATGGCCACTGCCGCCGGGCTGCCGCCGGAGAAGCCGAGCACCCCGCCGAGTGGGGTGATGATGGTCGGGTCGGCGGGGCGGACCGATCGAACCGGCCCCACCACGGGAGCATCGTTCGACTGGAACACCACGATGAAGCGGGTGATGCCCTCGGTGAACTCCTCGTAGACCACGTCGGCGGTGGTGATCCCGGCCTGGGGACGGGCGTCGACGATGTTGTCGATCTTGACCGCCACCGCCCCACGGGCGGCCTTGGCCGTGTCCGTCACCGGGCGCCCGGTGAGGGGGTAGGTGGGCGGCAGCGTGGTCGTGGTGGCGGTGCTGGTCGTCGTCGACGGCGCCTCGGTGGTGGTCGTGGTCTCCGGGGGGGCGGCGGCGGCGCTGCGGCCCGCCGCTTTCGGGGAGGAGCAGGCGCCGGCCAGGACGCCAGCGACCAGGAAAAGGATCAGGGCGGCGGGCGGGGGCCGTCGCCGGGAGGCGGGGGACAAGGACGCTCAGCCGCCCCTGAGGATCCGCCGCCAGCGGGAGCCGGAGCTGCGGTGGGGCATGTGGGGGTGGCGGGCGGCGTAGAGCCGCTCGGCCCGCAGGGCCTGGACTTCGGGCTCGTCGATGGGGTCGAGCGGGCCCAGCACGGACGACAGGAGGTGGTCGGCGAGGGCGGGGTTGCGGGCCAGCACGGGACCGTGAAGGTACGTGCCCACGACCCGTCCCGTCACGATGCCCTCGGTGCCGTCGCCGCCGTCGTTGCCGTGCCCGACCACGACCTTGCCCAGGGGGCGGGCGCCGGGACCGAGCGTGGTGACTCCGCCGTGGTTCTCGTAGCCGGTGAGGTCGGGGAGGCGGAGGTCGGGATCCGGGATGACCACCACCTCGCCCACGCGGCGGGGGCCGTCGTCGCGGTGGGTCTGGCAGTCGAGCAGTCCGAGGCCCTCGTGGGCGATGCCGTCCTCGCCCGCGAAGCGGTTCCCCAGGACCTGGAGGCCGGCGCACACGGCCAGCACGGCGGCGCCGCCCTCGACCGCGTCTGGCAGTGCCCGGTTGGCCCGGAGCTCGTGCGAGGCCAGGGTCTGGGGGGCGTCCTCGCCCCCGCCCATGAGGTACACGTGGCACGAGCGGGGGACGGGCTCCCCGGCGTGGACATCGAGGATCTCGGCCGGGATGCCGCGCCAGCGGAGCCGCTGGGCCAGGACCATGGCGTTGCCGCCGTCGCCGTAGGTGCCCAGCAGCTCGGGATAGAGCAGGGCGATGGAGACCGGCTCAGCCACGGGCCGGGGAGGGGAGGGGGACGTCCGAGCCGACGGATGACGAACGGCCGGAGGTCAGGGCCCGGCGGGCGTCCTGGAACGACGTGTAGTTGGCGACGAAGTCGATCTCGGGTTGGCGCACGACCACCCCCCCGGCGGCGGTGGCCACCGCCTTGCGGTAGTCGGGCTCGAAGCTGTGGCGGACCTCGGCGTAGCGGAGTCGCACGGCCAGGTCGCGCCCGCGCTCGCCGGTGGCCACCACCAGGCGGCCCCGGAGGCGCTCGAACGGCACGTCCCAGAGCCAGGAGGGGTCGCGCCCGTCGGCCACGCCGGCGTTGATCCCGATGACGATGGGGACGGGCGGGGGGCGGATGAGGTCGAGCGCTTCGGCCCAGCCGGCGGGGTTCTTGGCCAGCAGCAGGCGGACGCGAGCGCCGGCCACGTTGATGACCTGATAGCGGCCGGCGACGGCGCGGACCCGGTACATGCCCCGCACGGCGCGGCCGGGCTCGACGCCGAGGGCCATGGCGCCACCCACGGCCATGGCCGCGTTGGCCAGGTTGCACCAGCCGGGCAGTTGGAGGCGTATGGCGAAGCGGCGGCCGTCGGCCAGGACCAGGTCGGATCCCTCCAGCCAGAGATCGGGGCGGGGCCGGGCCAGGCGGCAGGAGGTGCAGGCCCAGCGGACGCCGCCGCGGTCGGCGCGGGCCTCGGTCCAGCGGATGCGGCTGCCGCAATTGGGGCAGGCCGAAGCGTCGGCCCGCCAGCGCTGGCCGGTGCCGACCCACGTCACCCCACACCGCCCCCCGTTCGAGTCCCCTTCGGGGGCGCACGCCCCGGCGGCCCAGGTGACGAGGGGGTCGTCGACGTTGGCCACCACCACGGTGCCCGGCGAGGCGGCCAGGGCCAGGCGCCAGTCCGAGGCGTGGCGGCGGACCTCGCCGAACCGGTCGAGCTGGTCCCGACTGAGGTTGAGCAGCACGACGGCCGTCGGATGTACGGCAGCCACCGCCTCGGCCAGGTGGCCCTCGTCGACCTCCAGGGCCACGGCGGCCCCCGCCCCGCCCCGGAACAGGGTGCTGACCAGCCCCGGGATGAGGTTGGCCCCGGCCGAATTGGTGTTGACCGGCCCCTTGGTGGCCAGGGCGGCGGCCAGCAGGCGGGTGGTGGTGGTCTTGCCGTTGGTCCCCGAGACCACGGCGGACTGGTGGCCGGCGGCCATGAGCTCCAGCGAGCGCTGGTCGATGGCCATGGCGACCCGGCCCCCGATGACCGAACCCTCGCCCGCGCCGACCCAACGTGAGGCGTCGGCAATAGCCCGCCCGGCCAGGGCGGCCACGCGGGTACGGAGGGGAAGTTCCACCAGCCCCATCTTTGCCCACGGAGGAAACACCACAGGCGTCACCGGGTGCGTGACGTTGACCCCGGGGGGAATCGGGGTTTAAAGTGGGGCTCGGTGGAGCGAAGTGGTGGGAGCACCTATGCCGACGACAATGGTTCCGAGTGGCCCGTGTTCCTGCTCGGTGCTCCTTCCCCTACGAACTGATGTTCTTAGGAGAATACACCCCCACGCTGGACGAGAAAGGACGTTTGACCCTTCCGGCCAAGTTTCGCGAGCAGCTGGAGACGGCGTACCTGACCAGCGAGGTGGACCAGTGCCTGGCGCTGTGGCCACCCGAGGAGTTCGCGGCCCGGGCCAGGGAGCTCAGGGACCAGGCCAAGCGGGACGGGGCGGCCCACGACCGGGCCGCGTACTTCTTCGCCGGGGCCCAGGAGGTGGTCCCCGACAAGCAGGGTCGCATCGCCATCCCTTCGGCGCTGCGGGAGTTCGCCGGCCTGCAGGGGCCGGTGGTCGTGACCGGCTTCTTCGACCACGTGGAGATCAGGGCGTCCGGGCCGTGGCAGGCCAAGAAGGCCCGGGGCGCCGAGGGCATGGCCCGGCTGCAGTTCCAGGGGGAGTGATCCTCCGCCCATGCGCCACCCTCCGATCGGTGAAGACCCCCCTCTTCGCCAAGGTGTCGGGAACGTCTCCCGGCGGTCCGTCGATCGGAGGGTGGCGGATGGGCGGAGGTTCAGCCATGACCGCTGAACCGCCCCACCTGCCCGTCATGGTGGCCGAGGTCGTCGACGTCCTGCGCCCCGTGCCCCCGGGGGCCGTGGTCGACGCCACCGTCGGCGCCGGGGGCCACGCCGCCGCCCTGCTCGACGCCCTGCCCGACCACACGTTGCTCGGCCTGGACCGCGACGACGCCGCCCTGGCCATCGCCGCCGAGCGCCTGGCGCCCTTCGGCGATCGCGTCACCCTGGCCCGGGCCAACTTCGACCGGCTGGCCGACGTCGTCGACGCGCCGGTCTCGGCCGTGCTGCTCGACCTCGGCGTCAGTTCCATGCAGCTCGACGACCCCGACCGCGGCTTCAGCTACCGCGGCGACGGCCCCCTCGACATGCGGGCCGACCGCCGCCAGGCGCGCACCGCGGCGGACGTGGTCAACGCCTACGACGAGGCCGACCTCCGCCGGGTCCTGGCCACCCACGGCGAGGAG
This sequence comes from Acidimicrobiales bacterium, assembly GCA_035494015.1. Taxonomy (GTDB): domain Bacteria; phylum Actinomycetota; class Acidimicrobiia; order Acidimicrobiales; family AC-14; genus CADCTB01. The sequence continues at coordinate 4,208 of DATJHJ010000153.1, read as the reverse complement.
CGCTTCGCCGGGCGCATCGCCCGGGCCATCGTCGCCGCCCGGCCCCTGACCACCACCGGCCAACTCGCGGAGGTGGTGCGCGACGCCATCCCCGCCCCGGCTCGGCGCCACGGCGGCCACCCGGCCAAGCGCAGCTTCCAGGCCATCCGCATCGAGGTCAACGGGGAGCTGACCACCCTGGCCGCCACCGTCGACCAGGCCATCGACGTCCTCGTGCCCGGGGGCCGCTGCGCCGTCCTGGCCTATCACTCGGGCGAGGACCGGATCGTCAAGAGCCGCTTCACCGAAGCGGTCACCGGCGGCTGCACCTGCCCACCTGGCCTGCCCTGCGTGTGCGGGGCCGTCCCCCGCGCCCGGCTCGTGTGGCGGGGCGCCCACCGCCCCGGCCCGGCCGAGCTGGCGGCCAACCCCCGTTCGGAGAGCGCCCGCCTCCGGGCGGCCGAGAAGCTGGAGATCCCGACATGACGGCAACACGAACGGCCGCGACACGAACGGCGGCGCCCCGCTTCGACCCCCGCTTCGACCCCCGGCCCGAGCCCGAGCGCCGCGCCCGCCCGGTCGCCGCCCCCATCCCGCCGCCGAGGCACCTGCGCCTGGTCGACCCGGCCGAGGCTCGCCGGCGCCGGGTGACCCGCGCCCTGACCGGCCTGCTGGTGGCCGCGGTCTGCGCCGGCCTGTTCGCCATCGTGGCCATGCGGGTGGTGCTGGCCCAGGGCCAGGGCCAGATCGACCGGCTCCAGTCCCAGGTCGACAGCCAGACGGCGGACCAGCAGCGCCTCCGCCTCGGGGTGGCCGAGCTGGAGGCGCCGGCCCGGATCGTGGGCGCGGCCCGCACCCGCCTGGGCATGGTCACGCCCAGCACCGTCGTCTACCTCAACCCGCCGCCGGCCCAGGCCCGGTGACGGCCCCGCCCCCCACCACCTTCCGGCCCCGCCCCGCTCCACCCCGGCGACCGGTACGGCCCGCAGCCGCGCCCCCGCCCGCGGTCGCGCCTGCGGCCCGCCGGCTGCGCAGCCTGCCCGCGCCCCCGGCCCGCCCGCCCCGGCTACGGCCCCCGGCCCCCCCCGGCCCCCCGCCCCCGCCGCCCCGGGGGCCCAAGCGGCGAGCCCACAACCACAAGCCGCCCCACCCCCGGTCGACCCACCGACGCCTCATCGCCCTGCTGGTCGTCCTCAGCCTGGGCTTCGTCGCCGTCGTCGTGCGCCTGGCGTCCGTGCAGGGGTTCTCGGCCCACCGGTACGCGGTGTTCGGGGAGTCCCAGCGCCTGCACACCGTCGTCCTGCCCGCCGAGCGGGGGGCCATCCTGGACCGCAACATGGTCGAGCTGGCCGTGTCGGCCCGCCGCGAGACGGTCTGGGCCGACCCGACGGCTGTCACGGACGTCAACGCCGCGGCGCGCGCCCTGGCCCCCGTCCTGGGCATGACCGAGGCGTCACTGCGGGACAAGCTGTCCGGCGACAGCTCCTTCGCCTACCTGTCCCGCAAGGTCGACGACCCAGTGGCCGACGCCGTCCGCAAGCTGCAGATCCCCGGCATCCACCTGATGGAGGAGCCGAAGCGGATCGTGCCGTCCGACCCCCTGGCCGCGCCGGTGATCGGCCAGGTGGGGGTCGACGACCAGGGCCTGTCGGGCCTGGAGCTCGAGTACGAGAAGTCCCTGACCGGCCGGGCCGGCGAGCTGCTGGTGGAGCAGGACCCGGGCGGGAACGACATCGCCGCCGGGCTGCGCCAGCTCAAGCCGTCGGCCCGGGGGGACAACCTCATCCTCACCCTGGACAGTGCCATGCAGTACGAGACCGAGCGGGCCCTCGGGGCGGCGATCGTGTCGTCCAACGCCAAGGGCGGCATGGCGGTCGTCAGCGACCCGACGACCGGCGAGATCCTGGCCATGGCCAACCTGGAGGCGGGCAAGAACGGGGCCCCGCCCGCGCCTCCCGCCGACAACATGGCGGTGACCCGGGTGTTCGAACCGGGGTCGACCAACAAGCTGGTCACCGTGGCCGCCGCCCTCGAGGAGGGCCTGGTCCAACCGTCGACCCGCATGAACGTGGCCGACAACCTCAAGGTGGCCGACGTGGTCTTCCACGACGCCGAGCCCCACGACCTCATGTGGTGGACGACGGCCGACATCCTGGCCCAGTCGTCCAACATCGGCACCATCCAGCTGGCCCAGCGCCTGGGCAAGGCGAAGATCGACGAGTACCTGCGCGACTTCGGCCTGGCCGACCGCACCGCAGTCCGGTTCCCGGGAGAGTCGGGCGGGCTCCTGCCCGACCTGGACGACTGGTCGGGGACGTCCATCGGCAGCATCCCGATCGGCCAGGGCGTGGCCGTCACCGCCCTGCAGATGCTCAGCGCCTACAACACCATCGCCAACGGCGGGGTCTACGTCGCCCCGAGCCTGGTCAAGGCCACGGTCGACGCCGCCGGCAAGACCCACCCGGTCGCCCCCCCGGCCACCCACCGGGTCGTGTCCCCCGGAACGGCGGCCGAGGTCACCCGCATGCTGACCGGGGTGGTGAGCGACGGCACGGGGACGGCGGCCAAGATCGAGGGTTACACGGTGGCGGGCAAGACCGGCACGGCCCGCAAGCCGTCGGAGACCGCCGCCGGCTACAGCGACAACTACATGGCCAGCTTCGTCGGCTTCGTCCCGGCCGAAGCCCCCAAGCTGTCGGCCATCGTCGTCCTCGACGAGCCCACCCCGTACTTCGGCGGGATCGTGTCGGCCCCGGTGTTCGCCTCCATCGGCAGCTTCGGCATCCGCGACTTCGGGATCCCGGCTACTACGCTCGTTGCTTCACCGACGAGACCATAGGGACTGTCTTGTTGCTCAGTCGGCTGCTCGAGGCCGTGAAGTTCCGGTCCGTCCGGGGCGACCCGGCCACCACCGAGATCGTGAGCGTGGCCTACCACACCGAGGGGGTCGTGCCCGGCGCCCTGTTCTGCTGCGTGCCCGGGGACCAGGTCGACGGTCACGAGTTCGCGCCCCAAGCGGTGCGGGCCGGCGCCGTCGCCCTGCTCTGCCAGCGGTTCGTGGATGTCGACGATGACGTCCCCCAGATCGTGGTCGACGACGTCCGCGCCGCCATGGCGCAGGCCGCCGCCGCCCTGTTCGACCACCCGTCGCATCGCCTCGCCGTCGTCGGGGTGACGGGGACCAACGGCAAGACCACCACCACCCACCTGCTCCGCGCCGTGCTGGAGGCCGACGGCCGCCGAGCCGGGGTGATCGGCACCCTGTCCGGCGCCCGCACCACCCCGCCCAGCCCCGAGCTGCAGTGCCACCTGGCCGAGCTGGCCGACGCCGGGTTCGACGCCGTGGCCATGGAGGTCTCGTCCCACGCCTTGGTCCAGCACCGGGTCGACGCCGTGCGCTTCCGGGTCGCGGTGTTCACCAACCTCAGCCAGGACCACCTGGACTACCACGGGACGATGGACGACTACTTCGCGGCCAAGGCCACCCTGTTCGACCCCGAGCGGGCCGATGTGGCGGTCGTCAACGCCGATGACCCGTGGGGCCGGCGGTTGCTGGCGGCGGCCCGCCTTCCCACCCGGCCCTTCTCGCTGGCCGAGGCGGTCGACCTGCACCTCGACCGCCAGGGCAGCAGCTTCCGCTGGGAGGGCGAGCCCGTCCGGCTGCGCATCCCCGGTCCCGCCAACGTGGCCAACGCCCTGGCCGCCGCCGCCGCCGCTCGGGAGCTCGGGGTGAGCCCGGCGGTGGTGGCCGCCGGCCTGTCCGAGCTGGTGTCCGTGCCCGGGCGCAACGAAGCGGTCGACCGGGGCCAGCCCTTCACCGTGCTGGTCGACTATGCCCACACCCCCGACGGCCTCGAGCAGGCCCTGTCGGGCGCTCGGGCCCTGGCCGCCGGAGGCCGGGTGGTCGTGGTGTTCGGCTGCGGCGGCGACCGTGATCGGGCCAAGCGGCCCCTCATGGGCGAGGTGGCCACCCGCCTGGCCGACCTGGCCGTGCTCACCTCCGACAACCCCCGCAGCGAGGATCCCGCCGCCATCATCGACCAGGTCCGCGCCGGCGTCACCCGCCCCGACGTCCTCGTCGTCGAGCCCGACCGCCGGGCCGCCATCGCCCTGGCCCTGTCGGCCGCCCGCCCCGGCGACCTCGTCCTGATCGCCGGCAAAGGCCACGAAACCACCCAAGTCATCGGAAGCGAATCGCTCCCCTTCGACGACCGCGCCATCGCCGCCCA
>DATJHJ010000152.1:0-14879 GCA_035494015.1 Acidimicrobiales bacterium | reverse complement strand
GGGAAGAAGTCCACGCCCTCCCGGACGCCCTTGGAGGCGACGGCGGTGACCAGGACGACGGTGTCTCCGATGCGGGCCACCACCGCCCCGTTGGCCAGCTGGGCCAGCTTGCCGGCCTCGAACGACAGGGTCTTGCCGGTGCCCGATATCGGGCTTGACACGGAAACGGGTTCCGTCATGTGATTGCTCCTCTGGTGTGGAGCGGCGACGGCCAGTTCCCAGTTGTCGGCCACCCGGGTGCGATTCCTGCCCGAGGAGCCGGCGACTGGCAGCTGACCCAGGTGCCGCTCGCGTGTGGGAAATGGCAACGAGCGGCCCGATGGCCGCTCGTCGAAAAAGTCGTTGTCGTTATCGCCGGAGCCCGAGGCGGGCGATCAGCGCCCGGTACCGCTCCACGTCGTTGGCCCGCACGTAGTCGAGGAGGCGCCGCCGCCGGCCGACGAGCATGAGCAGCCCCCGCCGGCTGTGGTGGTCCTTCTTGTGCGACTTGAGGTGCTCGGTGAGGTGGTTGATGCGCTCGGTGAGGAGGGCGATCTGGACCTCAGGAGAACCGGTGTCCGTCTCGTGGAGCCGGTACTCGCCGATCGTGGCTGTCTTGTTGGGCATTGCTGGAGAGCTACCTCGGATCCGGTGACGCGCCTAGCGGTCGCCGAGGCGCTGCCAACAGGGTACCAGCCCCTACCGTCGGGCCGGCCGTGCCGGGCCGCGAGACCATTACCGTCGGGCCCGTGCCCGCCGGTACCCACCTGATCGTCAGCCGCAGCTGCCGCATCCCGCTCGACGAGCTGGAGTGGCGGTTCAGCGCGTCCGGGGGGCCGGGCGGGCAGCACGCCAACACGTCGAACACCCGGGCCGAGGTCCGCTTCGACGTCGCCGGCTCGCCGTCGCTCGGGCCCCGCCAGCGGGCCCGGCTGCTCGAGCGGGTCGGCCCGACGGTACGGGTCGTCGCCTCCGACGAGCGGTCCCAGGCCCGCAACCGGGAGCTGGCCCTGGCCCGCCTGGCCGCCCGCCTGGCCGACGGCCTGCGGGTCGACCCCGTCCGCCGCCCGACCCGGCCCCGGCCCTCGGCCGCCCTCGACCGCCTGGCCGACAAGCGGCGGCGGTCGGAGACCAAGCGGCTGCGGGCCCGCCCCGCCGACGACTAACAAAGGCGGAAATGCGATACTTGAGCCGGTTGAACTACCAGCCGTGAGCGGGCCGCGCCGGCGGCGTGAGTTCGAGGGAAGGGTATGGGAAGCGGCGAACTGGAGCCACGCCTGCGCACGCTCGCGGACTCCGTGCCCGTGCTCCTCTGGATGGCCGACGAGGACGGCCGGTGCGTCTTCTTCAACCGCCGCTGGCTCGATTTCACCGGGCGCTCCCTGGCCCAAGCCATGGGCGACGGTTGGGCCGAGAGCGTCCACCCTGACGACGTCGAGCAGTGCCTGGCCACCTTCCACCGGGCCCGGGAGCTCCGGCAGCCGTTCGAGAACGAGTACCGGCTGCGGCGGGCCGACGGGACGTGGCGCTGGATCCTCGACCAGGCCGTCCCCCTCGCCGGCGACGACGGCCTCGGTGGGTACATCGGCAGCGGGGTCGACCTCACCGAGCGTCACGAGGCCGACGCCGCCCTGCGCCGCAGCCGGGAGGACCGGGCCGCGGCGATGGCCGTCGGTCGCATGGGCACCTTCGACCTGGACCTGGCCACGGGGCGCATCCGCCGGGACCGCAACCTCGAGGAGCTGTACGGGATCGAGCCGGGCTCGGCGGACACGCTCGGGGGCTGGGCCGCGCTGATCCACCCCGACGACCGGGCCGGCGTGCTGGCCCAGGTCGAGCGGGCGGCCACCGAGGGCGGCGAGTACCGCCTGGAGCACCGCCACCTCCATCCCGACGGCCGGATCCGGTGGCTGGAGCGCCGGGGCGAGGCCTACCGGGACCGGTCGGGGCGCATCGCCGGGGTCCGCGGGATCGTCATCGACGTCACCGAGCGCAAGGTGGCGGAGCTCGAGCGGGCCGTCCTGTTCGAGCGGGTCACCCGCCTCCAGGAGGTCACCGCCGCCCTGGCCCGGGCCGGCGACCCCGACCAGGTGCTGCAGATCATGATCGACCACGGCCTGGCCGCCATGGGGGCGTCGGCCGGGTCGGTCGCCGTGCTCGATGCCGGGGCCGGGGTGCTCGAGGTCACCACCGCCGGCGGGTACGACCCCCACCTCGTGGACCGGTTCCGCCGCTTCGGGCTCGGCGAGGCCCTCCCCCTGGCCGAAGCGGCCCGCACCGCCGCTCCGGTGGCCTGCCCCGACCTCGAACGCTGGACGCAGCGGTACCCCCACCTGGCCGCCCATCCCTCCCAGGGCCGGCACGTGGCCGCCGCCGCCCTGCCCATGCTGGTCGACGAGCGGGTCATCGGCGCCGTCGGCCTCTCGTTCGACGAGCCCCAGGACTTCGACGAGGCCCAGATGGACTTCCTGGCCGCGGTGGTCGCCCAGTGCGCCCAGGCCCTGGACCGGACCTGGTCCTACACCGCCGAGGCCGCAGCCCGGCGGGCGGCAGAGGAGGCGCAGGCCCGGCTGGCCCTGCTCGCCGAGGCGTCGAGCGTGCTGGCCGGCTCGCTGGAGTACGAGGCCACCATGCCGGCCGTCGCCCGCCTCGCCGTGCCCCTGCTCGGCGACTGCTGCGTGGTCGACGTGTTCGAACCGGAGTGGCGGCGGGTGGCCGCCATCCACGTCGACCCCCGCGTCGAGGCATGCCTGCGGGCGGCCCCGCCTGCGGCCTGGGTGCCCGACGACAGCGCCGAGCGGGCCGCGGCCCTCGATGCATTGGGCCTGGGTGCCGCCCTCGTCGAACCGTTCGAGGCCCGCGGCCGGACGCTCGGCATGCTGGGCATCGGGCGGCGCACCCCGGGGCCTTTCTCCGAGGCCGATCGCAGCGTGGTGGCCGGGCTGGTCACCCGGATCGCCCAGGCCCTCGACAACGCCATGCTCTACCGGGCCGAGCACCAGGCCCACGAAGCGGCCGACACGTCGGCCCGCCGGCTGCGCTTCCTCCTGGAGGTCAGCACCAGCCTGGCCGCCCCCCTCCCCCTCGACCGCCGCCTCGAGCTGCTGGCCTACGAGGCGGCCATGGCGGTGGCCGACGTGTGCCTGGTCGACCTGGTGGAGCGGGACGGCTCCATCCGCCGGGTGGCGGCGGCGACCGCCGATGCCGACCTGCGGCCGGCGACCCAGGCCCTGCGCCGGCTCATGCACTCCGACCCCCAGAGCCGGCACCCCTCCGCGGCGGCCATCCGCTCCGGCCGGACGCAGCTGTGCGCCGACCTGACGGAGGACCGGCTCCGGGCCATCACCACCGGACCGGCCCATCTGGAGGCGGCCCGCCAGCTCGACGCCATCTCCTATGTCGCCGTGCCCCTGCGGGCCACCGACCGGGTCCTGGGCGCCATCACCCTGATCACCACCGGCCGTTCGCAGCGCCGCTACGGGGAGGACGACGTCGTCCTGGCCGAGGACATGGCCAAGCGGGTGGCCCTCGGCCTGGAGACGGCGTCGATGCACGACGAGATGCGCCGGATCGCCCAGACCCTGCAGGCCAGCCTGCTCCCGTCGGCCCCGCCGGAGATACCCGGGATCGAGGTGGGTACCCGCTACGTCGCCGCCGGGGAGGGAAACCTGGTCGGCGGCGACTTCTTCGACGTGTTCGCCGTCGGCCCCGATAGCTGGAACGTGGTGGTCGGCGACGTATGCGGCCAAGGCGTCGACGCCGCCACCGTCACCGGCCTGGCCCGCCACACCGTGCGCTCGTCAGCCCTGGAGCACGAGTCGCCGGCCGCCGTGTTGTCGCACCTCAACCACATCCTGCTGCGGACCGCCGGCGACGGGGCCGGCGAGACCGATCCTCGGTTCTGCACCGTCTGCCTCTGCCGCCTGCACCTCGACCGTCGGGGCGCGTCGGTAACCCTGGCCCTCGGCGGCCACCCCCTCCCGTACGTCCTCGGGGCCGACGGCGCCGTCCGCCAGGTCGGCCAGCCGGGCAGTCTGCTCGGTGTGGTCGAGGGCGCCGCCGTGTCCGACGAGGAGCACCGGCTCGGCCCCGGCGACGCCCTGGTCCTCTACACCGACGGCATCACCGAGCGCCACCACGGCCAGGACTTCTTCGGCGAGGACCGCGTCCGCCAGACCCTGCAGGCGGCCGTGGGCCTGACCGCCGACGAGATCGCCGGCCGCCTCGAACAGGCGGCACGCCGCTTCGTCGACGGCCAGCCCAACGACGACATGGCGGTCGTCGTGGTCAGGGTGCCGCCGGGCTGATCTGGCCCTGGTTAGGCCTTGGCCTTCTCGGCCACCGGCGCCTTGCCGCTGCGGGCGGCGACCACGGCGGCCAGGCCGGCCAGGAACATGGCCACGCCAGCGGCACCGGCACCGGCCAGCAGGAGCGAGCCCCCGCTGGGAGCGGAACTGCTCTCCAGGCCGACGGGCCGGCCCACGACCGAACTGCCGGCCGGGGCGCCGACGACCGGCGCACCGTTCTCACCGACGACGGAGATCAGGGCCCGGGCCGGGACGCCCCAGGTCTGCACGCCCTGGGTGAACTCCTGGGTCACGACCAGCAGGTAGTTGCCGGCGGGGGTGCCGGCGGGGACGGTGACGGTGCCGTCGATCCGACCGCCGTTGGGCACGAACGAGCCGAGCACCGGGCCGTCGATGCTGTTGAAGTGCACGACAGCCGGCTTGGTCCCGTTGTAGGAGTTGCCGCTGATGCCGATGTCCTGGCCGGCCTTCACCTGCGTCGACGACAGGTTCAAGGTGGCGACCGGCACACACGCCCATGCCGCGGCGGCGAGCAGCACCACGCCTGCGAACGCGCCCCCGATACCCACTGCGCCCAGCCTGCGGGTCCTCATCGTTCCTCCTCTCGCCCCAACGCAGTGAGGCGGTGTCTCCGTACGATACTCCTCACTTGGCACTCACGGAAGGTCTGGCCGCCGGGGATTCCGGCGCCGGCAGCCGGCGCCGCCGGGTGGTGGCCACGATCAGCAGGATGAGCCCGACAAGGGTCACACCGGCCAGGGCCGAGAGCGCGTAGCGAACCCCGTTCGGGGTGCCGCTGGTGAGGGTCTTGAACTGGGCCGTGGCCGAGTACATGTCCTGGGCCTGGCCGATGGCGTCACCGTTGCGGGTGTCGTCCCAGGCGAAGACGGTGTAGGCGTCGGTGGAGGCGATGCCCACCGGCTGGCGCATGTCGAACCCGTTGCTCCACGGGCCGATCTTGCGGTTGATCGACTGGTCGGTGATGCGGATGTTCTTGGCCCACGTGGTGCCGTTGTCGGTGGAGTACGTGTAGTACACGTCGTTGACGTACAGGCCCGGGTCGTCACGGAAGTCCCACCAGGCGGCGTCGATCCGGCCGTTGGGGGCCACGCTGATGCTGGGCAGCAACTGGGTGTTGAACTTGGCCGGGTCGTCGTCGTTGAGGCGCTTGGGGTCGGTCCAGGTCTTGCCCCCGTCGGTCGAGCGGCGGAAGTAGATGTCGGTCTCGCCCTGGGTCTGGCCGGGCTTGGCGTGCCAGACCGCCAACAGCGAGCCGTTCGGGCCGCCGGCCTTGCTCCACACCATGTTGCCGCCGGCCAGGTTGGGCGTCTCCGGGAACGCCTCGTAGGTCGTAAACGTCTTGCCGTGGTCGGTGGAGGCCGACACGTAGTAGGCGAAGTTCGGGGTGGGCGTCACGTTGCTCGTCCGCCGCTCCCACAGGCAGTAGAAGTTGCCCTTGTCGTCGACGGCGGCGATGGGGTTGAACCCGGTGACGTTGGCCGGGATCTTCTTGTCGTCGGGGATGGTGCCCGTGATGTTCTTGGGATCCTGGGCCCAGGAGTCCTCCATGTCCACCGGCTCGCCGAAGGTCTTGCCGCCGTCGGTCGACACCGCCACCACCGGCCGGGTGGGCTTGCCGGCCAGGTTCCGGCGGTAGGTCACGTAGACGGTGTCCTGGCTGCCGGTGGTGGAGTCGACGGCCAGGCCGGAGACGGGTCGGTCGGTCTCCACGTCGGGCGGGACCTTGCCGCGGTTGTTGCGGGCGATGGTGGTGTCCCAGCTGGTCCCGAGGTTGGTCGAGCGGGCGACCACCACGCTCAGGTTGCCGGCCGCGTCGCCGCCGTCACCCACGTCCCAGCCGACGAGGGCGTAGTAGAGGGTGCCGTTGCGGCCCCAGGCCATCGGGGACTCGGTGACGCTGCCCGAGGTCTGGAAGCAGAACGGGTAGTCGCGCGGCCCGGGCAGGGCGTCGAGCTGCTTCCAGGTCTGGCCACCGTCGCCCGAGCGGAACAGCTGGCACACCCGGCTGCGCATCTCGACGGTGGCGGCGACCACGTTCAGCCGGTTGTGGGGGTCGACCAGCAGGTAGGGCGACCCGTACGTGCGGGTCGGCGCCGAGTCCAGGGTGATCCGCGACGGCAGGCTGATCCGCAGCGGGTCGGCCGCCATCGCCGCGCCCCCCTGCACGACCGCGCCGAATGCGAGAGCGCCCGCGACCACAGCGACGGTTCTCCGACGAATCCCCTTCATCCTGAACCCCCAGATCCCCCGGTCGCCCACGCAGGCGCGACACAAGGCGAAGTGTACCGACGGTTCAGGCGGTAGGGGCGGTCCCCATCGTCTGATGGAACCAGCCGTTCGCCGTTTCGGTCCCCGTGGGACAGCCCGCGGCGGGATCGTTGGCGTCGACGTCGGGGAGAACCAGCGTGGTCCCTCGCCAGCCGTAGGGCTGGGAGAACCACACGCCGGCCAGGGGGAACTGCGAGCAGTCCGCAACGCCGGGTGTCGACAGGGGCTCGGGGGAGAACGGCGACGGCAGTGGCAGGCCTCGCGCGCCGTGGACGGTGGCTGCGCTGCCCGGCGCGAGTTTCCCCCATGTTGGCGGTGCCTGGATCGAGCCGAAGTAGGTCCAGGTCGCGGCGCCGAGGTCGTAGACCCACCCGCCCACCTGACCGGCGCCGAGGACATAGGCCAGCAGGAAGTAGATGCGCCCGGGTTGCCACGCATAGCGCACCGTGACCGGCGGGACGGCGGGGTCGAACGCACCCGGCGGGTCGAGCCGCAGCCCGACGAGCGGGCCGCCAGCATCCGCGCCCAATCCGATGGCGCCATGTCCTCCGTGCGTGAAGCCGAACAGCTCCTCGTAGACATAGTCCCTGTTCGACACCTGGTTGGGGCCCGGCACACCAGGCGGGTCCACGTAGACCCAGCCCCCCACGCCGTCCAGCTCCGCCGTTCCCGGGTAGAACCATTCGTGGATGGGCACGCTCCGGACGACGCCCTGATCCGCCCCGGCGGGGACGACCGCTGCTGCTATTGCCGAGGCCAGGACCGCGACTGCCACGACTGCTCGCCGAAAGCTCATCCCTGCGTTGTCGACCTGCCGGTCTCCGGGCTTGAGCCCGTCAGTACCCGAGGCGGTCCAGGGATCTCGGTTGGCGCTGCCAGTCGGGGTCGACCTTGACCACCAGCTCCAGGTAGGCACCGTCGCGCAGCTGGGCGCGCGCCGCGGCGCCGACCTGCTTGAGCACGGTGCCGCCCTTGCCGATGACGATGCCCTTCTGCGACTCCCGCTCGACCAGGATCTCGACCCGGATGCGGGGCCACTCGTACTCGGTGACCCGGGTGGCGATGGAGTGGGGCAGCTCCTCCCGGACGACCGCCAGCAGCTGCTCGCGCACCAGCTCGGCCACCCACACCTCGTCGGGCTGGTCGGTGACCATCTCCTCCGGGTAGTACTGCGGCCCCTCGGGCAGGCGGCCGACGATGGCCTCGACCAGCTGGTCGACCCCCTCGCCGGTGCGGGCCGAAACGGGGAAGTACTCGGCCAGTTCCAGGCTGGCCGCCCGGGTGAGCTGGGCCAGCACCTGCGTGCGGTCGGCCACGTCGACCTTGTTGACCACGCAGATCGCCGACCTCGGCACCCGGCTGGCCACGAACCGGTCGCCCTTGCCCAGGGGGGCGGTGGCGTCGATGACCAGGCAGACCACGTCCACCCCCTCCGACGCCGAGGCCGCGGTGGCGTTCAGCCGCTCCCCCATCGTGGTCTTGGGTTTGTGGATGCCGGGGGTGTCGACGAACACGACCTGGGCGTCCTCGCGGGTGAGCACGCCACGGATCTCGGTGCGGGTCGTCTGGGGCGACTTGGCCACGATGCTGACCTTCTCGCCCAGGATGGCGTTGAGCAGGGTCGACTTGCCGACGTTGGGCCGGCCGACCAGCGTGGCGAAGCCCGACTTCACTCCCGGTCCGAGACGGGTTCGAGCTTGCTGATGCGCACCCGGCCGATGCGCCGGCCCTGCACCCGCTCGGCCCGCAGGCGGCGGCCGTCGTAGTCGACCGTCTCTCCCTCGGACGGCACGTGCCCGAGCAGGTAGTAGACGAGGCCGCCCACGGTGTCGTAGTCGCCCTCGGGGAACTCGGCGTCGAGCAGCTCGTTGAGCTCGTCGATGGGCATGCGGGCGTTGACCCGCACGTCGCCGCCGGGCAGGGGCTCGATCGGCGGCTCCTCCACGTCGTACTCGTCGACGATCTCGCCCACCAGCTCCTCGATGAGGTCCTCGAGGGTCACCAGCCCGGCCGTGCCCCCGTGCTCGTCGACCACGATGGCCATGTGGCTCTTCTGCTTCTGCATCTCCGGGAGCAGCTCGGCCACCCGCTTGGTCTCGGGCACGAAGTTGGCCGGGCGGGAGAGCTCGCGGACCTGCACGTCGCCCCGCTTGTCCCGGACGGCCCGCATCAGGTCCTTGGCGTAAAGCAGGCCGTTGATGTCGTCGATCCCCTGCTCGTAGACCGGTATCCGGCTGAACCCGGCGGCCATCACGACCTCCATGGCGTCGTTGACGCTGGCCCGGGCCTCGATGGCCACCATGTCGGGGCGGGGGATCATCACCTCGCGCACGACGGTGTCGCCGAACTCGATGATCTGGTGGATGAGCTGGCGCTCCTCCCGCTCGATCACGTCCTCCTCGACGGCGACGTCGGCCAGGGCCAGCAGCTCCTGCTCCGATACGTAGGGGCCCTCCTTGAGGCCCTTGCCGGGGACGATGACGTTGGTCAGCCCGATGAGGGCCCGGGCCAGCACACGCACGGGCGGGAACCGCACGATGGCCGACACCAGGGGGGCGACGAGCAGTGACGCGCGGTCCGGGTGCTGGACGGCGTACGTCTTCGGCAGCGACTCGCCCAGGACGAAGATGACCACCACCTCGAAGGCGGTGGCCACGGCCACGCCCAGGCCGCCGAAGACCCGCTCGGCCACCACGCCGACCAGGGTGGCCGCCACCAGGTGGCACAGCAGGAGCAGGAACAGCACCGGGTTGAGGAAGCGCTCCGGGTGCTCGATGAGGCCGACCAGCGCCTTCGAGCCCCGCCGGCCCTCCTCCGACAGGGTGAGGGCCTTGATCCGGTTGGTGCGGGTCAGCGCCGTCTCGGCCATGGCCAGCACCGCCGCCACCCCGATCAGCACGAAAACGGCGATGACCATCAAGGCCTCGGCCCTGTTCATGACGACCTGGTCATGCCTGTTTGTGGAAGAGCTCGAGCAGTTCGCGCTCCCGCTGCTCCATGGCCTCCGCCTCCTCGTTGTCGACGTGGTCCATGCCCAGTATGTGCAGGATGCCGTGCACGACCAGCAGGGCCATCTCGTCTTCGTAGGTGCCGGCGTGGTCGGGGGCGTTGCGGGCGGCCACCGCGGGGCACACCACCACGTCGCCCAGAAGGTTGGGCGGGTCCGAGGTCTCCGGGTCCACACCCGGCCCCGGCCCCAGCGAGTCGGGCGACCGGCCGCCCTCGACCACGTCGTCGTCGTCGATCGGGAAGGCCAGCACGTCGGTGGGGCCGTCCTTGCCGAGGAAGCGCTTGTTCAGCTCGGCCATGGCCTCCTCGTCGACGAAGAGCATGGACAGCTCCGAGTCGGCCTTGACCCCCTGGGCGGCCAGCACCGCTTTGGCCAGGTGCACCAGCCGCAGGGCGTCGACGGGCTGGGCCGACTGTTCGTCGGCGGCGAAGACCTCGACATGACTCATGCGCTGCGGTCCTCGGTGGCCCGCTCGTAGGCGTCGACGATCTGCTGGACGATGCGGTGGCGGACCACGTCCTTGGACGTCAGGTGCACGAAACTCAGCCCGTCGATCCCGGTGAGGATCTTCTCCAGGCCGAGCAGGCCGCTGCGGCCGGCTTGCAGGTCGACCTGGGTGACGTCGCCGGTGACCACCGCCTTGGAGCCGAAGCCGATGCGGGTCAAGAACATCTTCATCTGCTCGGGCGTGGTGTTCTGGGCCTCGTCGAGGATCAGGAAGCTGTCGTTGAGCGTGCGGCCGCGCATGTAGGCCAGGGGGGCGACCTCGATGGTCTCGCCCTCCAGCAACCGCTTGGCCCCCTCCGGGCCGAGCATGTCGTACAGGGCGTCGTAGAGGGGGCGCAGGTAGGGGTCGACCTTGGCCAGCACGTCGCCGGGGAGGAAGCCCAGCCGCTCCCCGGCCTCCACCGCCGGGCGGGTCAGGATGATGCGGCTGACCTGGTGGGCCTGGAGGGCCTGCACGGCCAGGGCGACGGCGAGGTAGGACTTGCCGGTGCCGGCCGGGCCGATGCCGAAGGTGATGGTGCTGCCGGCGATGGCGTCGCAGTAGCGGCGCTGGCCGCTGGTCTTCGGGCGCACGGTCCGGCCCCGGGCCGAGCGGAGGACCTCGGCGGCCAGCACCTCGGAGGGGCGCTCGTCGGCCTTGACCATGTCGATGGTGCGCCCCACGTCGGCCGCGTCCAGCCGCTGGCCCCGCTGGAGCAGGACGACCAGCTCCTCGAACAGCTGGCCAACCTGGTCGGCGTGCGCCCCGCTGATGCTGATCTCGTTGCCCCGGACCAGGATCTCGGTGTCGCCGAACGCCTTCTCGATGAGGCGCAACAACTCGTCGCGCTGGCCCAGGAGATCCACCATGAGGTGGTTGCCGGGCACGAGGATCTTGATCTGGGTCGGAGACACGAGTGCGTTCGCCCCCCAGGTTACCCGGGCCGGGTCGTGCTGGCGCGTTTTCAGCCCGGGGGCCACGCCATCGGCCGCCCGCCGAGCACGTGCATGTGCAGGTGGGGCACCGAGTTCTGGGCGTCCTGGCCCACGTTGAACACCAGCCGGTACCCCCGCTCGGCCAGCCCCTCGGACCGGGCCACCTGCTGGGCCGTGGCCATCATCTCGGCCAGGAGGTCGCCGTGGGCAGGGGTGACGGTGGCGGCCGACTCCACGTGCTCCCGGGGGACGACCAGCACGTGGACGGGCATGGCCGGCTGGATGTCCCGGAAGGCGTAGGTCCGCTCGGTCGAGGCCACCTCGTCCGACGCCAGCTCGCCGGCCACGATCCGGCAGAAGAGGCAGTCGCTCATGTCGCCCGCCAGGCTACTGGGGCCGGCGATCCCGCCGAACAGGCCACGGGACGGCGCGGCCGGTGTCTACTGGTGCGTGGACGGGATCGAGGGCCTGGAGCGGTGGGCGGCGGACGCCCGGGCCCGGGAGGCGGCCGAGGCCCGGGTGCGGGAGCGCTGGCTGCGGTCCCAGGCCGAGGAGGGGGCCAGCCTGGCCGGGATCCTCCTGGCCCTGGCCGAGCGCCGGGAGACCGTCGTGCTGGAGACGGTGGCCGGCGGGCGCCACCGGGCGACGGTCACCGGGGTGGGCGTGGACTTCGTGGCCCTGGAGGGCCCCGCCGGGGTGCGCATCCTCGTCGCCCTCGCCGCGGTGGCCGACGTACGGGTGATCGAGGACGAGGCGCGTCGGTCGGCGCCACCGGCAACCGGCCAGGACGACGCCGCCCTGGGCGTCCGCCTGGCCGACGTGCTGGCCCAGGCCGCCGGCCAGCGGCCGCGGCTGTCGGTGCGGGCCGGCGCGGCGACGGTGGTCGGCGACCTTCGGGCGGTGGGGGACGACGTGCTGACGCTGCGCACCGACGGGGCCGCCGGCCTCGTCTACGTGTCGCTGGCGTCGACCTCCGACATCTCCTTCTTGGCTTCGGGATAGAGGTGCTCCAGGTCCCCCGGGGTGATCCGGGAGGCCTTGATGAACGCCTCCACCTCGGACTCCTGGAGGCGGATCACCCGCCCGAACTTGTAGGCCGGCAGCTCGCTCTCGTCGATGAGGCGATAGAGGGTGCGCACGGTCACGCCGAGCCGCCGGGCGGCTTCGCCCGTGGACATCCAGCGAATCTCATCGTCTGGCATGTGAACATGATAGCCAAGACTCGCCGTTCCTTGTAGTCCCTCATGAGATTTCATAGGAACAAGCGGATCAGGAGTAACCCACAGGATTTCCCCGCAAAATCCACCGGTTTTCCCCTTGTGCCCTTCCAGTGTGTTTCATAACCTTGGAAGCGATACGGCGCAACGGCAGCGGCGGGGAACCCGGCAGAGGGGCGGAGAACCAATGGCGCAGGAGGTCGGCACCATCACCCGGCAGGCCGCGGCCGATGGGCGGACCGAGCCCGCCAGCCGGGCCACGCGGACCGTGCGGCACCGGCGCGGGCTGCCGGGGAGCCGGGCCGTGGTCGGCGGCCTGCTGGTCGCCGCCGCCGCCGTCGGGCTCTTCGCCGCCGCCAGTCGCAACGGCAGCACGCCCCGCCAGTCGTACGTCGTCGCCCGCCACGAGCTGGCCGCCGGCGCCCGCCTCCAGGCCACCGACCTCGCCCTGTTGCCCATGGATCTGGCCCCTGAGCTCCGGCCCCACACCTTCCAGAGCACGCAGGCCTTGGTGGGGGCCACGCTCGTCGCCCCCCTCGGGCCCGGCGAGCTGGTCCAGACCAGCGCGGTGGTCGACCGCAAGATTGACGCGGCCAGCCGGGAGATCACCTTCACCCTGGACCGGGGCCGGCTCGGCGCCGGGATAAAGACCGGCGAGCGGGCCGATCTGCTGGCCACCTACGGCACGGGCAACGACGCCTTCACCATCGTCGTCGTGCGCCAGGCGCTGCTGGTGGGCATCGACCGGCCCCGCACCTCGGCCGGCGACAACGGGCCGGCCACGGTGACCGTCGCCGTCGACGACCCGAACGACGCCCTGGCCCTCGCCCACGCCCTGCAGCTCGGAAAGATCACCCTGGTCCGGGCCACCGGCGCCCCGCCGCTGGCCGGCGTACCCCCCACCTACCGGACCTCCAAGAGCTGATGGCGGCCGAGCGGTTCGTCGTCCTCGGCCTGGCCCCGGCCCGGTCGGCCTGGTTCCGCGGGGTCGGCCTGTGGGCCAACAGCGGGGCCCTCCCGGCCGAGTTCGTCCGCTGCATCTCGGCCGAAGAGGTCCGCGCCCGGCTGACGTCGGGGCGAGCGTTCTCGGCGCTCGTGGCCGACGCCGGGCTCCCGTCGGTCGACCGTGATCTGGTCGCCGCCGCTCGGTCGGCGGGCTGCGCCGTCCTGGTGGTGGACGACGGCCGGGCCACGCGGGACTGGCTGGAGCTCGGCGCCGCCCGGGTCCTGCCGCCGGGGTTCAGCCGGGAGGAGCTGGTCGCCGCCCTGATGTCGTGCGCCCACCCCGTCCGCCGGGGCGAGGCCGACGCCGGCGAGCTGCTCTCCCGCCCCTCGCCCGCGGCCTGGCGGGGCTCGGTCGCCGCCGTCACCGGGCCGGGGGGCACGGGCGCGTCCACGGCCGCCATCGCCCTGGCCCAGGCCCTGGGCGACGACGTCCGCCACGGCGGCATGGTCCTGCTCGCCGACCTCCGTCTCCACGCCGAGCTGGCCGTCCTCCACGACGCAGGCGACGTGCTCCCCTGCGTCCAGGAGCTGGTCGAGGCCCACCGGTCCGGCCAGCCCACCGCCGACGACGTGCGGGCCCTGGCCTTCGACGTGCCCGACCGGCGGTACTCCCTGCTGCTCGGCCTGCGCCGGGCCCGGCACTGGCCGGCGCTGCGGCCCCAGGCCTTCGAGGCTGCGTTCGACTCGCTCCGCCGGGCCTGGGGGGTGGTGGTCTGCGACATCGACGCCGACCTCGAGGGCGAGGACGACGCCGGCTCGATCGACATCGAGGAGCGCAACGTCATGGCCCGGACCGCGGCGGCCCAGGCCGACGTCGTCTTCGCCGTCGGGCAGCCCGAACTCAAGGGGATGCACGCCCTCGTCCGGGTCCTGGAGGAGCTGGCCAGCTTCGGCGTCGACGCGACCCGCATCGTGCCCGTGATCAACCGGGCGCCCCGCTCGGCCCGGGCCCGGGCCGGCCTGGCCACCGTGCTGGCCGAGCTGACCGCCCCCTTCGCCGGCGGCGGCCTGGCCAATCCCATCCACCTCCCCGAGCGCAATGTGGAGGCCGACCTGCACGACGGCGCCCGCCTCCCGGGGGCGCTGGGCGCGCCGCTGGCCGGGGCGTTCAAAGCCATGCTCGAACGGTCCCGGCCCGAGCCCGCCGCCCCCGGCGCCGAGGAGTTCGAGCCCGTCCGGCCCGGCACGCTCGGCCACTGGACCGAGGAGGCCTTCGGGTGACAGCCACCGGAGCGGAGGCGTCGCCGCTGCAGGAGATCGAGCGGCGGGTGCAGCTGCGGGCCAAGGACGTGTCGCTCGACATGGCCGGCGACGGGGCCGGGGCCAAGCTGCGGGCCCTCATCGCCGACGAAGTGGCGGCCTGGTCGGACGGCTACAAGCGCGGGCTGCGGGCCTTCGACCTGGCCGACCCCGACCTGGTCGGCGAGCGGGCCTACCGCAACCTGGCCGGCTACGGCCCCCTGGAGCCCCTACTGGCCGACGACGACGTATGGGAAATCATGGTCAACGCCCCCGACCAGATCTTTGTGAAGCGGCACCGGGGCACCAGCGGCTACCACGACGAAGCGTTCAACGACGACGACCACGTGGTCCGGACCCTGACCAAGATCCTCGACGAGGCCGCCGGCTCACACCGCAAGCTCGACCCGT
>DATJHJ010000151.1:0-8880 GCA_035494015.1 Acidimicrobiales bacterium | reverse complement strand
CTACTCAGTATTCTACTGAGGAGGCCCCAGTGAGCATCCGCCACGCCCTGCTCGCGCTGTTGAGCGAGGAGCCGAAGTACGGGCTCCAGCTCCGCCAGGAGTTCGAGTCCCGCACCGGCGAGGTCTGGGTCCTGAACGTCGGCCAGGTGTACACCACCCTCCAGCGCCTGGAACGGGACGGGCTGGTCGAGTCCGACGACGTCGACGACGACGGGCCGCAGAAGAAGTTCCGCATCACCGCCGAGGGCGAGGAGGAGCTGGCCGTCTGGCTGCACACGCCCCCGGATCTGTCGTCGCCCCCTCGCGACGAGCTGGTGATCAAGGTACTGGTCGCCCGCCAGGTTCCGGGCATCGACGTCGCCGACCTCATCCAGTCCCACCGCAGGCACGTAGTCGAGCTCATGCAGGAGTGGACCCGGCTCAAGGAGGGCACCTCCGAGCGCGAGGTGGCCGTGGCCCTGGCCATCGACGCCGAGCTGTTCCGGTTGGAGTCGGTCGTCCGCTGGCTGGACGCGGCCGACGGGCGGCTGAAGCGCGCCGCCAGCGACGGCGACGGCGACGGCCAAGCCGACCGGGAGCAGGGCTTCAGACCACCGGCGGCGGCCATGCCGAGGCTGCGCCGGCGGGTGGGGGTGCGGCGATGACCAAGCGCCGGATCGGAGCGGGCGTGGGCAGCGACCAGGAGCACCGCGGCGCCCTGGAGCTGCGGAACGTGACGAAGGTCTACGGCCAAGGGGCGGCCGAGGTCCACGCCCTGCGCGGGGTCGACCTCGTCGTCGAGCCCGGCGTCCTCGTGGCCATCATGGGCCCCAGCGGGTCGGGCAAGAGCACGCTGCTGACCATCGCCGGCACGCTGGAGGACCCGACCAGCGGCGAGGTCCTGGTCGGCGGCACGCCGCTGTCCGCCATGTCCCGCAACGACCGCGCCCGGCTGCGGCGGCGGGCCATCGGGTACGTGTTCCAGGACTTCAACCTGCTGGCCGGGCTGACCGCGGTGGAGAACGTGGCCCTGCCCCTGGAGCTCGACGGCGTGGGGGCCAAGGCGGCGCAAGCCACGGGACTGGCCGCCCTCGAAGAGCTGGGCCTGGGCGACCGCGCCGCCCGCTTCCCCGACGAGCTGTCGGGCGGCGAGCGCCAGCGGGTGGCCGTGGCCCGGGCCGTGGTCGGCGACCGCCACCTGCTCCTCGCCGACGAGCCGTCCGGTGCCCTCGACTCGGCCAACGGGGAGGCGGTCATGCGCCTGATCCGCGCCGCCTGCCGCCGCGGGGTGGCGGGGGTGGTGGTCACCCACGACGCCCAGCTGGCCTCCTGGGCCGACCGGGTGGTGTTCCTCCGGGATGGGCACATGGTCGACCAGACCGCGCCCCTCCCCGGGCCGGAGTCCCTCCTCGCCCCCCACGCCGGCCAGTGACCACCGCCCTGGCCGAGCGGCCGCTCGACGTCCGCACCGGCAACGGCGGCCTCCCCGCCCGCCGGGCCGTGGTCCGCTGGGCGTGGCGGCTGTTCCGCCGGGAGTGGCGCCAGCAACTGCTGGTGCTCGCCCTCCTGGTCGCCGCCGTCGCCGCCGCCACCCTGGGCGAGGCCTTCGGATCGTCGGCCTCCGGCACGCTGGACGGCACGTTCGGCACCGCCAACTACCTGGCCCGGATGCCGGGGACGTCGCCGGCGATCGCCCAGAACGTCGACGCCGCCCGCCAGTATTTCGGCACCATCGACGTCATCACCCGCCAGCGCGTCCCCGTCCCCGGGTCGGTGAGCACCGTCGAGCTGCGGGCCCAGGACCCGAACGGCCCCTACAGCCGGTCGATGGTCAAGCTGGTGAGCGGCCGGTACCCGACCGCCCCGGACGAGGTGGCGGTGACCGACCGGGTGGCCCGGATCTTCGACCTCCACGTCGGCGGCGAGTGGCGGGAGGGCGGGCGCACCCTGCAGGTCGTCGGCCGGGTCGAAAACCCGTCCGACCTGCTCGACCGCTTCGGCCTCGTCGCCCCCGGGCAGGCCGACCCGCCGGCGGACGTCTCCATCCTGTTCCGGGCCAGCATGTCGAAGTTCCAGGCCTTCCACTTCCCCAGCGGCCCCGTGGGCATCGAGGGCCGGGGGACCAGCGAGAAGACCGCCGCCGCCGTCATGGTGCTGATCCTCGCCACGGTGGGGCTGCTTTTCGTCGGCCTGGTCGCGGTCGCCGGGTTCACGGTGATGGCCCAGCGCCGGCTGCGGGCGCTCGGGATGCTGCGGTCGCTGGGGGCCACCGACCGCCACATCCGCCTGGTCATGCTGGCCAACGGGGCCGCGGTGGGGGCGGCGGCGGCTGTCGTCGGCACCGCCGCCGGGCTGGCTGGATGGTTCGCCCTCGCCCCCGCCATGGAGGGCGTCATCGACCGGCGCATCGACCCCTTCGCCCTGCCGTGGTGGGCGATCGGCGCGGCCATGGTCCTCGCCGTGGTCACATCGGTGGCCGCGGCATGGTGGCCGGCCCGGGCCGCGGCCCGGGTCCCGGTCGTGGTCGCCCTGTCCGGGCGCCCGCCCCGTCCCCGCCCGGCGCGCCACTTCGCCGCCCTCGGGATCGTCCTGTTCGCCGCCGGCCCGGTCCTGCTCTCCTACGCCCACCAGCGGCGGACGTTCTTCATCCTGGGTGGGATCGTGGCCACCACGTTCGGGATGCTCCTGCTCGCCCCCCTCGGCATCCGGGCCTTGGCCGTCGCCGGCCGCCGAGCGCCGATCGGCGTGCGCCTCGCCCTGCGCGACCTCGTCCGCTACCAGGCCCGGTCCGGCGCCGCCCTGGGGGCGGTGACCCTGGCCGTCGGCATCGCCGCGGCCGTGGCCGTGAGCGCCACGGCAGGGCGGGTCTCGGACGACGAGAAGACGGGCGGCAACCTGCCGGCCAACCAGCTCGTGGTCCACCTCGGGCCCGACGGCGGCCCCGTCCTGGTCAACCAGACGCCGGCCCAGCTCCAGGCCGAGCAGGCGGCGGTCGACGCCATGGCCGCCTCCCTGCACGCCCGCGCCGTCGTGCCCCTCGAGGCCGCGTTCAATCCGGCGACACCGGACGCGCCCGGCTTGCGCCCGGGCGGCCCCAGCGGCCCGGGGGCCAAGGAGAGCGCCGCTCTCGTCAAGCCGGAGCCCGAGGCCGGCGGCCATACCGCGTACGGCTTCGTCGGGCGGCTCTACGTCGCCACCCCCGCCGTCCTGGCCCACTACGGGATCGACCCCGCGACCATCGACCCGACCGCCGACGTCATCGCATCTCGCGACCTCATCGGCCTGCAGGTGGCCAGCGGAGGGCGCCAGATCGTGACCCCGACTGTCCAGCGGCTCCCGCTCCCGACCTACAGCTCGGCGCCGAACGCCCTGCTCACCCAGCACGGGCTTCAGAAGCTGGGGCTGCAGACCGTCCGGGTGGGATGGCTGGTCGAGACGCCCTCGGCCCTCACCGCGGCCCAGGTCGACTCGGCCGGCAAGGCCGCCGATGTCGCCGGGCTGAGCGTCGAGACCCGGCCCACCGAGGCCTCCCTGTCCCGCCTGCGGAACATCGCCACCGCGGCCGGCGTCCTCGTCGCCATGGCCGTCCTGGCCATGACCGTCGGCCTCATCCGCAGCGAGACGGCGGGCGACCTGCGCATCCTCTCCGCCGCCGGCGCGTCGAGCACCACCCGGAGGACGCTCACCGGCGTCACCGCCGGCGCCCTGGCCTTCCTGGGCGCCGTGCTGGGAACGGCGGGCGCCTATGCCGCCCTCCTCGCCTGGTACCACCGCCACCTCCACCCGCTCACCCAGCCGCCGACCCTCGACCTCGTCGTGATCTTGATCGGGCTTCCCCTGGTGGCGGCCGCCGCCGGGTGGCTCCTGGCCGGGCGTCAGCCGGCCGTGATCGCCCGGCAGCCCTTGGAGTAGCCGGGGCGCCGCCCGTACGGTTGCGGGCGTGGGGACGACGACTCGCCGGATGGCGCCGCGGCTGGCCGTCGAGCTGTCGACCTGGGACCGGCAACTGGTCGACGAGATCGACATCGTCGATGCCCTCGTGACCGGCGACCACTCCGGGAGCGTCGCCGCCCACGTCGAGCTGGTCGGCTGCCGGGTCGAGGGGGTGGCGCTGGTCGGTGCCCGGCTCGAGGCCAGCCGGCTGGTCGACTGCGTGCTCACCGGCTGCGACCTGTCGGGCCTCGTGCTCGACGAGTGCGCCTCCACGCGGGTCGAGTTCCGGGAGTGCCGCCTGTCCGGTCTGCAGGCCGGCCGCTGCCGGTTCGCCGACGTGGCCTTCTTCGGGTGCCGGCTCGACGGGGCCAACTTCCGGATGAGCAAGTGGGAGCGGGCCGAGTTCGAGGACTGCGGCCTGGCCGACGCCGACTTCTCCGGCGCCACCCTCCCCGGCGCCCGGTTCATCGCCTGCGACCTCACTCGTGTCCAGGTGTCCAAGGCCGTTCTCGCCGGGGCCTGCCTGCAGTGGTCGACCCTCGACGGGCTGCAGGGCGCCGAGTCGCTGCGGGGGGTCACGATCAGCGGCGATCAGGTCGTTCCCGCCGCCCTCGCCGTCCTCGGGACCATGGGCGTCACCATCGACGACGAGCCCCGCCCATGACCCAGGCCGCGGTGCCCCGCATGCGCGTGGTGTTGCGCCGCGGCGAGCTGGTCAGCCCGCTCGAGCTGTTCTTCGACCTCGTGTTCGTGCTGGCCATCACCCAGTGCACGGCCCTGATGGCGCGGAACCCCACGTGGACCGGGATCGGCCGCGGCCTGCTCGTCCTCGGCCTGCTGTGGTGGTCCTGGGTCGGGTACGCCTGGCTGACCAGCGTCGTCGACCCCGACGAAGGGCCCGTGCGCCTGGTGCTGTTCGTGGCCATGGCCGCGGTCCTGGTCGCGTCGCTGTGCGTCCCGCACGCCTTCGGCGACCTCGGCCTGACCTTCGTCGTCGCCTACGGCGTGGTGCGGGCATCGCACATCGCCCTGTTCGTCCTGGCCAGCCGGGACGACGCCGGCCTCCGCCACTCCGTCGTGGGCCTGGCCGCCAGCACCGGCGTCGGCATCGCCATCCTCGTCGGCGGATCGCAGGTCGGCGGCAACGCCCGGGCCGCGGTGTGGCTCGTCGCCCTGGTCTTCGACATGGCCGGCCCGCTGGTCATCGACCCGAGCGGGTGGCGGCTGGTGCCCGGCCACTTCGCCGAGCGCCACGGCCTGATCGTGCTGGTCGCCCTGGGCGAGTCGGTCGTGGCCATCGGCGCGGGCAGCCAGGGTGCGGTCGACGGAGGGGTGATCGCCGCCGCCGTACTCGGGATCGTGGTGGCGTGCGGGCTGTGGTGGGCCTACTTCGACGTCTCCGCCCTGGCCGGCGCCCGGCGGCTGGCCGAGATCGACGACGTCGGGGTCCGCAACCGGCTGGCTCGGGACTGCTTCTCCTACCTCCACCTGCCGATGGTGGCGGCCATCGTCCTCGGTGCCCTGGGCATGAAGAGCACGATGGCCCGGGTGGGCGACCCGCTCGGGTGGGAGACGGCGACGGCCATGGTGGGCGGAGCGGCGCTGTACCTGCTCGCCCATGTGGCCTTCAAGATGCGGGTCCTCGGCACGGTGAGCGTCGACCGGTTGGTCGCCGCCCTCGTGCTCCTCGGGTTCCTCCCCGTCGCCCATCGGGTGGACGCCCTGGTGAGCATCGCCGTCGTCGCCGGGGTGCTGTGGGCCATGATCGGGGTGGAGTCGGTGCGCCACGCCGAATCCCGGCGCGAGCTGCGCGAGGCCGAGCACAGCCGCCACAGCGGCGAGTGAGCGGTCAGCAATCGAACACCGACCAGCAGATGGGGTTCCGCAACCGCTGATCGTCGAGGACGAGCTCTCGAATCGCTTCCGGGAGCTGTTCGCGCTGCCACCGGCACTCGATGCGGCCGGCGTCTTCCTCGCATCCGGGGCCGGCGGCACACGCCGCCTTGATGGCATAGGCGGCAGCACCGAGCTCGTGGGCGGCGACATGCGCCACCGCCGCGGCCTGGCCCGCGGCATACGCGGCAAAGCGGGCGGCTCCCCGCAGCCCTCGTGCCGCAGCCATGGCATGGCCTCCCGCGGCGCGGGACTCCGACATCTTGATCTCTCCGCGCGACCATGCCCGAACCCGCTCGATGGCGTGGCGGGGCCGCCGATCCGACGGCTGGACCGCCTCGAAGAGGTGCAGGACGTGCTCTGCGCAGTCGGCCGCCCACAGGGCCAGGAGCCGATGGTCGGAGTCGGTGAGTGTGCCCCCTCGGCGGATCGTGATGAGGCGGGGGTCGCGCTCCTTCGAGAGGATCACGGCCGAACCGTACGGGAAGGAGGAGGCGTCGCTGCTACACCCGTTCGCGCCCGTCGCCGCGCTGCTCCAACAGCCGGACGATCTCCTCCTGTTGCGCCTTCGCCTCAACCGAGCCGCTCCCTCCTCGGCCGGTCGTCCACCTCGCCAGTTGCATCGGGGTCGAGCCGCTGCCGTTGGGCCGGAGGGGATCGGCACCGCCGTCGAGGAGGGCCTGCACCGCGGCGGCGCACCGGTTGCGGACGGCCCGGTGCAGGGGGGTGACGCCGCCCTTGTCGACCCCGTTCGGGTCAGCGCCGGCCTCGACGAGGCAGGCCACCGTCGCGGCCTGGGCACCGGGGTCCCAATAGGGCGAGCCTGGACCGCCGTCGGCCGCGTAGTGCATGGGCTGCGCGCCACGGCGGTTCCGCGCCCCGACGTCGGCCCCGGCGGTGATGAGCAGGCGGACGGTCTCGGGACGGTGGGCGGCGGCGGCCACGTGCAAGGCCGTGTCGCCCTTGTACACGTAGTGGCGGATCTCCTCCAGGAACCACTCCCTCGCCGCCTGGCGGGTGGCGCCCCCCTCGGCGCGGGCTGTGGCCAGGTCCGGCGACGAAGCCAGCAAGGCCGCGGTGCCGTCGTAGTCGCCGGCCACGATCGCCCGCAGCAGCCGACGCAGTTGCGGGTCCTCGCCGACCATCGGGGGACAGCCTGCCAGACGGGCAGGCGCCACCGGGGTGGGAAGATCCGGCATGGCCGACGCCCCGCGCCCTCCCGTGATCTCGCTCATGCTGGCCGTGGCCGACGCCCAGGCGGCCGCCGCCTGGTACCAGCGGGCACTCGGGGCAAAGGAGCTGTGGAGCCTGGGCTCGGTGGTGGGCCTCGAGGTCGACGGTGCGCCCCTGTTCCTGGGCGAGCCCGAGAACAACGGCTGGGAATCCCCGGCCACGCTCGGGACCCGGACGATGCGGGTGGAGGTGTTCGTCGACGATCCCGACGCGTTCGTGGCCCGGGCGGTCGAGGCCGGCGCCGACGGCAGCCAGGACCAGGTGCGGGACCACCAGGCGCCGTGGGGCACCCATCGCCAAGGCGGCTTCGTCGACCCGTTCGGGCACCTGTGGCTGGTCGGCGACCGGTCCCCGCTCGGACCGTTCCCCCGCCGGGCGTGATCGCTCGTTTTGGCTGCACTTACCCGCCGATTGGCGGCTAACTGCAGCCAGAACCCGGCGGGTCGGGCGGGCGGACCTCGACGATCTCCGCCGCCTCCGGCCGCAGCCGCAGCCGTGCCTCGCGCAACGGGGCGGGTGGGCGGTTGGCACAGGTCGGGCTGGAGGTCGCCCAGGGGGTCGCCGGGCAGGACCAGGCGCTCCTTGGGCAGGCCGGTGGCCGCCTCCACCCGAGCGATTGCTTCGTCACCCGTGGCCTCCGGAACGGACAGCACGGCGACATCCGGCAGGGCGGCGGCGGCCGCGACCGGGGAGCCGGAAACGGCAGCCGCGGCCTGCAGGGCGCGTCGCGCCCCCTCACCGCCAACGGCCAGGGCCCACTCGTTGTCGCCCGTGCGAGCCGTCGCCCCCCAGTCGCCGTCGCCCACGGTGACGACGTCGCGGCCCGGGAGGGTGAGGGGCCCCACGCCCTCAAGGTACCGGTCAGGACAGGTAACCGTTCCCGCGGAGCACGGCATGGAGGAAGAACACCGGGCCGACCAGGAACATCATGTAGAGCATGAAGGCGATGCCCATGAGGGCGAGGCAGATGCCGAGCATGATGGCGTACAGCAGGATGATGAACGGGCCGCCGATCACGACGACGAGGAGCTTGGCCACCGGGCCCATGCGCTTCCGAGGCGTGTAGGGAACGGTCGACCCGAGGGCGGTGAGCTGCTTCAGCCGGCGGTCGGGGCGGGTCTGGAAGCCCCGCAGGGGCGAGTCCCCGCTCCCGGTCGTGCGCGAGCCACCGGACGAGCCGACGACGAACAGGTGGGCCAGGGCCTGGGTGCCGGGGATCTCGCCACCGATGCTGGACAGCTGCACGAGCGCCGAGGCCAGGCCGTCCGGGTAGCGGGTCAGCTCGACGGCGGAGGCGTCGGCCAGCTCGGCGCGGGCCCGCCACGCCCGCTTGAGCATGGGGGTGATGACGAACGAGGACAGGATGAGCTGGTTCATCACGAAGGCCATCTGGGCGGCGAGGACGGGCAGCAGCAGGATGCTCACCAGCCCGTTGTGCTCGATCGACTCGGCATCGCCGCCGCCCCCCTGGGCGTCGAGCAGCGCGGCCGACGCCGCCGCCGCCCGCTCCGGGTGCTTGCGGGCGGCGCCGGGCCGGAGCATGAGCCGCAGCACCGGGCCCGCTGCCCGCCGCCCCTTGCGCTCGGTCGGCGCGGTCAGCACGGCCGAGACGAAACCGAGGGTGTAGTAGAGGCCGGACATGGTGCGGGCGATGCCCAGGTCGCCGTTGCCGGCCCGGGCGACGAGGTGGGCGACGACCCCCTGGGTCTGGTCCCGGCTCAGCCCGTCCAGCAGGCCACGCGAAACCACGACGACGGCGTCGGCCGGCCCGTGGCCCACCACGGCGGCGTTGGCCACCGGCGAGTCGATCACCCGGACCTCGGGCGGGGGCAGCCCGGCGGC
>DATJHJ010000150.1:0-9395 GCA_035494015.1 Acidimicrobiales bacterium | reverse complement strand
CGGCCCGTCGGGCGACCAGGCGTCCTCGCAGATCGAGATGCCGGTGCGGACCCCGGCGATCAGGAACAGGTTGGGGTCGCCGTGGCCGGGGGCGAAGTACCGCTGCTCGTCGAAGACGGCGTAGTTCGGCAGCAGCCGTTTCCGGTAGACCCCCTTGACCTCCCCGCCGGCACAGATGGCGGCGGCGTTGTAGAGGTCGCGGCCGGAGTCGACGAAGCCGACCACCGCCGCGCACCGCCCGGTTCGGGCCGCCAGCTTGGCCAGCGCGGCCTGGTTGTCGGCCACGAAGGCGGGCTTGAGCAGGAGATCCTCCGGCGGGTAGCCGGTGATGGCCAGCTCGGGGAAGACGGCCACGTCGCACCCGGCGGCGTCGGCCCGATCGAGGGCGGCCAGGATGCACTCGACATTGCCCTCCAGGTCCCCCACTACGTTGTCGATCTGGCAGGCGGCGACGCGTAGCCGGGTCACGGGCCCAGCCTAACGAGGGGGTCGTGCGGATCCGGACGGGCTCAGGCGACCGTGTGCACCCGCCACCACCAGGTCCGCAGGGTGGCCGTGGCCGCCCCAGCGGCGAGCACGAAGGCCAGGGCGACGAGCCCGGGGCTCAGCGACGTGTCCTCGGCGAAAGGGGCGGCGGCCGTCGCCGCCGGGCCGACGGCGGCGGCAGGGGCGGCGGGCGCCACCGCGGCGGCCACGTTCAGCCGCCCTTGGCAGCCGGAGCCGCAGCTCGTGCGGTCCAGCGTGGCGAGCAGGCGCTTCACCGCGGCGGACGGGTCGAGGCCCTGGGCCAGGAGCAGCGCCAGCGCCCCGGCCACGTGGGGGGTGGCCATGGACGTTCCCGCCACCCACGCGTACCGGCCACCGGGCATGGGGGAAATGACGTCGGCGCCCGGTCCGTCCCCCGATCCCCCGGGAGCGACCAGGCCCCACTTGGCGTTGCCCAGCGACGTCGAATAGCCGGCCACCGTGCCGCTCTTCGCCGTCGCCCCCACCACCACGGCGTCGAGATCCCCGTAGTTGGCGCTGCCCGAGCCGCTGAGGCCGTCGTAGTTGCCGGCAGCCAGCACCGGGATGGCGCCCCGGCTCCAGGCGTACTCGATCCCGGGCCGCAGCGGCGTTCCCAGGCGGGACACGATCGCCAGCTCCGGGTCGCCCAGGCTGAGGTTGACGACCCGGGCGCCGTGGTCGACGACCCAGGCGATGGCCTTGTTGATGTCCTCGGTGTCGCCCGTGCCCCGGTCGCCCAGGGCCCGGGCCACGACCAGGTGGGCGTCGGGGGCCACGCCGGCGATCCCGTCGCCGTTGTCCGTCCGGGCCGCGGCGATGCCGGCCACCGCGGTGCCGTGACCCTCCCCGTCCCGGGCCGTGCCCTCCTTGCAGGTGCCTCCCACGCAGTCGGCCATGGCGTCGATCTTCCCGGCCAGGTCGGGGTGGCCGGCATCGACGCCAGTGTCGACCACGCCGATCACCACGCCCTTCCCGGTCGACTGCTGCCAGGCGGCCGGCGCACCGATCTGTGTGAGGTTCCACTGCTGGTCGAAGTACTTGTCGTTGCTGGCCCCGGCGGGGGAGGCGGCGGCGATCAGCAGGCCGACGGCGGCGGCGAGGGCGACCGGGCGACGGTGGTGACGGCGGCGGGCGGGCACGGCGGGGCTGCGCTCAGGACTCGCCGAAGTTCGAGCCACAGACGGACAACCCGTAGGCGTCGAACTTGGCATCGGCGGCCGTCGACAGGACGTCGAGCTCGTTGCCGGCGGCGATGAACCGGGCCTGGTCGCCGCTGGCGGCGGCGTCCCGTAGCTCGCCGAGCTTGGTGTTGACCTTGTCCTGGGCGGCGAGCATGTCGGCGATCGCCGCCTCGTCGCCCGGAGGGGCGGCCAGGCCCCGCAGGTCGGTCGCCGTCTTGATCGAGATGGCGAGGCCTTGGCCGAAGTAGCGGGCGATGTCGGCGCCGTTGGCCTTGAAGGGGGGGATGGCGTCCAGCTTTCGCGACGCTTCGCGGCAGAGGCTGTCGGCCTTGGCCATGAACGTGGTCTTGACCAGGCCTTTGGCCCCGCCGGTGATGTTGTCCATGCCGGGCTGCATACCGGTGGCGCAGGCGGTGAACCCGAACGCCTTGGCTTTCGCCGCCGCGTCGGCGTACTGGGTCATGAGGTGCGACGTGGCCGTGGCGGTGGCGGCGTCGTCCTTCTTGCCGGCGGCCTCGGCCAGGCTGTGGGCGGCCTGGCCCGTGGTGGTCAGGGATGCCACGGCGTCGGCGGCGGCCGTGCCTGGGGCGCCGCCGGGGAGGTGGACCTTGGCCAGGGCGCTGCCCTGGGCGTCGACGGCGGCGGCGACCGTGCCCATGGCCGTGGCCAGTTCCGGGTAGCTGGTGGGCTTGGCCACCGAGGCGATCGGGGCGTTGGCCGCGCCACAGACGGCGTCGGCCTTGACGATGAACTTGGTCTTGGACGGCACGCCGACGCCCGAGTGGGCCAGGTACACGCCGACGGCGCCGCCGAGGAGGACGGCGACGGCGACGATGGCGGCCACCAGCCCGCCCTTGCCGGACATGAAGCGGCCGGCCGCGGTGTCGCCGCGGGGGCGGCCTGGCTCGACCACGGGCTCGGGGATGGCGGCACGGATCTGTTCCTCCCGCTCGAGCCAGAGGTCGGCGATGACGGACGAGGCCTTGGGCCGGCTCTCGTCGGCGACCGGTCGCGCCGGGGTGAAGATGCGCTCCGGGTCGCGGTCCGGCTCGCGCTCGGGCTGGGTCACGGGGTATCGCGGCGCACGGGGTGCGGCGGGGCGGGGGGTTCGAGGCGACGACGCCTTGGGGGCGGGGGCGGCGGCGGGCGACTTCGCCGCCGTGCGAGCCGTTTTGGCGGTCCCGTTCGTCTTTGCCGCGGTGCCGGTGCCGGTCACCTTCGCCGCGGCCCGGGGGCTCGTGGGGGTGGCCTTGGCGACGCTCGTCTTGGTGGCGGTGCCGGTCGTCTTGGTGGTCGCCCGCTTGGTCGGGGAGGGCGTGGCCTTTGTCGCCGCCGGCGCCGCGGCCTTCGCCGGACGAGGCGCCTTGGCGGCAGCTGCCGCGGTCGTGCCCGCTGGTCTCTTCGCCGTACGGCTGGTCGGCGGTCCTGCTGCTGCTTGGCCCATCGCTGCACCCCTCCGCCCCGGGGAAACCCCGCCCGTCGGCATGAACCTGTCAGGAGGGTTGTCGACAGGTTCGGGCGTCGAGTTGAGGCCCGGCAGCGAGGGACCGGCGGCAAATCCTCGTTGATCGCGACTGGCGCACCGTCGAGACTGCGAAAGGCAGAGGCGACACGGCGGGACGGGAGTTGTCCAGGATGAACCGATCCATTCGGCGGCGGACGATTGGCATGATGGCGGCGGCCGCCATCGTCGTGTCGGCCAGCGTGGCGTGGGCGTGCGTGGGGTTGATGTCGCTGACCACCAGCGCGTCGTCCGTGCCGCCGGGGGGGACGGTGACGGTGTTCGGGAAGGAGTTCGCCCAGGGGGCGCCGATCGAGATCCACCTGGACTCCTCGACCGGCCCGGTGCTGGCCACCGTGCCGCCGCTGGCGGACACCATGACCAGCCAGTTCAACGTCAAGGTGACGGTCCCCGCGAACACGCCAGCCGGCCAGCACACCCTGGTGGCCACCCAGGCGTACCACTACATGAACACCGGGGCGCCGGCCCGGGCCACGCTGTACGTGGGCACGCCGGCCCCCGGTCCGGCCCCGGCGGCGGCGCGGCCCGCCAATGTCGTGGTCGACAAGGGGCCGAGCGCGGCCAGCCTGGTGCTGGTGGCCTTCGCCGTGGCTGCGGTGGCCCTGCTGGCGGCCGGCGTGCTGGCCCTGGCATCGTCCCGCCGCAGCCCGGGGCGAGCGGCGGCGCGGGCATGAGGCGGCCGCTCGCCGCCCTGGCCGTCGCCGGCGTCGGCGCCGTGACGGCGTGGGCGCCCATGGCCTCGGCGGCCACCGGCTTCAACCAGGCCACGTTCACCTCCCAGCCGGTCACCCCCAAGCGGTTGACGGCGCCGGTGCAGATGACCAAGGACGAGCAGGGGCCGGCCCGGGCGTTCACCGGCCCGACGTCCATGCTCGTCGACCCCGACAACCCGCGGGTGCTGGTGGCCGCCACCGCCGACCTGCGGACTCGCGTCTGCCAGCTGCTCGTCTCGGGCGACGCCGGGCACACCTGGCACTTCTCCAAGTCCCTGCCCGCCCCCCAGGCCTATCCGAACTGCACCAACGGGAGCGCGGGCGTGGCCGAGGCGTCGATCGCGTGGGGTCGCGACGGCACGCTGTACTACGCCATGAACGGGTTCGGGCCGAACGAGGGCACGTACGCGGAGGGCCACACCAGCATGCTGCTGGCCCGCACCACCGACCTGGGCAAGACCTGGAAGACGACCGTCGTCGAGAACAACCGGGACAAGCCGGCCCCGGCGCCGGCCGACTTCGGCGCCACCGTCGCGGTCGACACCTCGGGGGCCAAGGACGTGGTCTACGTCGGCTTCAGCCAGTTCTATCCCGACGCCCCCCAGAACTCGCCGCTCAACAACGGCCCGGTCGACGTGGCCGTGTCGACTGACGGCGGCGCCACCTTCGCCGCCCCGGTCAACATCAGCGATTCGTCGCACCTGACCTCCACCATCGCCGGCAAGTCGTACCCACTGCTGATGGAGGGGTACTTCGGGGCGCCGCTGCTCGTCGCCCACGACGGCGTGGTCCTGGTCGTGTCCGGGTCCGAGAACCCGTTCGACAACCACCCGCCCGGGGACAGCAACTTCGACACCCGCTTCAACTACCCCATGCCCCAGCTGGCGGCCAGGTCGACCGACCAGGGCAAGACGTGGACCGTGGCGACCATGGGCCCGCCGCTGTTCGAGGGCAACGGGAGCCAGACCGGGCTGGGCTGGACGCCCAAGGGCGGCAAGAAGGGGACGTTCGTCGCCGCCTACGCCGGTGCCCCCGACAACGCCACCACATCCGGGGTCAACCACATCGTCATGCAGCGCTCGACCGACGGCGGCCAGACCTGGACCGACCCGGTCGCCCTGGACGACGACACGTCGGCGGATCCGTCGACCAGCTTCTACCCCCAGCTGGGCGTGGCCCCGAACGGCCGGGTGGACGTGGTGTGGCAGGACACCCGGGGCCAGACCGACTACCGGGTCAACGTCCGCTACTCGTACTCGGCCGACGGCGGGTCGACCTGGTCGCACAACATGGAGGTCACCGACCAGCCCGTCAACTTCAACTTCGGGGTCAGCTTCAACTCGGACCTGCGCCAGCCCCCGGGCGTGGCCTCCGCCAGCCAGTACGCCTTCATCGGCTGGGCCGACACCCGGCTGGCCAACGACGTGACCCAGACCCAGGACAACTTCGGCGCCGTGGCCCAGTTCTCGAACATCCCGGCCAAGACGTCCACCGCGCTGGCCCGGGTGGCGGCGGTGTTCGCCGGCCTGGTGGTGGCCGGCGCCGTCATGCTGGTCGTGCTGTTCGTCCGCCGGCGGCACCCGGCCTAGGAGGGCACCGCCTGCCCTGAGAGACTGGCGGGGATGTCCCTGCCGGCCGCGGTCGAGCATTCGGCGGCGCCGGCTGCGGTGGGCGTCGCCCTGGCCCGGCTGACCGAGGCCCACCCCGGCCTGGCCGACCGCCTCGAGGAGGACACGGGCCTCCGAGGCGCGCTGATTGCCGTCGCCGGGGCGAGCCGGTCGCTGACCGAGCTGTGCCTTTCCGACCCCACTGCCGTCGACATCCTGGCCGACCTCGACCGCCGCCCGCAGCTGGGCGACGACCTGCGCCGGTGGAAGCGGCTGGAGCTGCTGCGCATCGCGGCGCGCGACCTGCTCGGGATCGACGACCTGCCGGTGGTGGGCGCCGCCCTGGCCCGGCTGGCGGCCGAGGTGCTGCAGGCCGCGTGCGCTCGCGCCGGCCCGCCGGGCCAGGTCCTGGCCGTCATCGGCATGGGCAAGCTGGGCGGGGCCGAGCTCAACTACTCGAGCGACATCGACATCATGTTCGTCGGGGAGGGCGACCCCGACGCCGATTTCCGGGCCGCCCGGGCCGTCCTCGACGTGGCGCGAACCTGCTTCCGGGTCGACGTCGACCTGCGGCCGGAGGGCCGGGACGGCCCCCTCGTCCGGTCGCTCGAGTCGTACGAGGCCTATTGGGACCGGTGGGCCCACACCTGGGAGTTCCAGGCCCTGCTCAAGGCCCGCTCGGTGGCCGGCGACCAGCAGCTCGGCGGCCGGTTCTACGACGCGGCCCAGGCCCGGCTGTGGCAGCGGCCGTTCACCGCCGACGACCTGCGGTACGTGCGGACCATGAAGGCCCGGGCCGAGGCGGAGCTGGCCCGCAAGGGCCTCACCGACCGGGAGGTCAAGCGGGGTCGAGGCGGGATCCGCGACATCGAGTTCTCGGTCCAGCTCCTCCAGCTGGTCCACGGGGCCCAGGATCCGGCCCTGCGGTCGCCGACCACCCTCGACGCTCTGGCCGAGCTGGGCGCCGGCGGGTACGTCGACGCCTCCGACGCCCGCGCCCTCGACTTCGCCTACCGGCTGCTGCGGGCCGTCGAGCACCGGCTCCAGCTCGTGGCCGAGCAACAGGTCCACACCCTGCCCGCCGACCCCGCCGCCCTCGACCGCCTGGCCCGGGTCATGGGCTACCGGGACACGCCGGAGGCGCCGGCCGGCCAGCTGCTGGCCGGGTACCTACGCCGGCAACGGGCCACCGTCCGCACCATCCACGAGCACCTGTTCTTCCGCCCGCTGCTCGACCAGCTGACCCAGGCCGGCGCCGGCGACGGCGCGTCGGCGGCGCCACTGCCCGAGGCAGTGCCAATATTGCCGGAGGCAGTCGTGGCGACCCGGCTGTCCGCCTTCGGGTTCGCCGACGCTCAGCGCACCCGCCAGGCCCTGCAGGAGCTGACCCGGGGGCTGACCCGCTCGTCGCGGCTCATGAAGCAGATGCTGCCCCTGCTGCTGGGCTGGCTCTCGGAGTCGCCGGACCCCGATCTCGGGCTGCTCGGCCTGCGGGTCCTCACCGCCGGCGACCAGCAGGCCACCGAGCTGGCCGTGGCCTTCCGGGAGTCGCCCGAGGTGGCCCGGCGCCTGTGCCTGCTGCTCGGGACCGGTCGCGTGTTCGCCCAGACCCTGGAGCACCAGCCGGACCTCATCCCCGCTCTGGGCCAGCCCGACGGCCTGGCCCCCCGGTCCCCCGACGGGCTGCGGGCGGGAGCGGTGAACGCGGTGGCGTGGCGGGAACACGTCCCGGACCGGCAGGCGGCGCTCCTGCGCTACAAGCGGCGGGAGGAGCTGCGGGTGGCCGCAGCCGACGTCCTCGACCTGGCCGCGGCCACGGGCGACGACCAGGTGGTGGTGACGGCCGGCCAGCTGACCGCCCTGGCCGAGGCCTGTGTGGACGCCGCGCTGGCGTCCATCGAGCCGCCGCTGCCGTTCGCCGTGCTGGCCATGGGGCGCTTCGGCGGGGCCGAGCTGTCCTATGCCAGCGACCTCGACCTGCTGTTCGTCTACGACGGCGCCAGCGCCGAGGACTTCTCCGCTGCCGAGCGCGTGGCCGAGTCCCTGGTCCGGTTCCTGGCCGGCGCCTCGCCGCCCAGCCGGGTCTACCCCGTCGACCTCGACCTGCGCCCCGAGGGCAAGGACGGCCCCCTGGCCCGCAGCCTCGAGGGCTACCGGGCTTACTACGAGCGGTGGGCCAGGACGTGGGAGCGCCAGGCCCTCGTTCGCGCCCGGCCGGTGGCCGGCGACCCCGACCTGGCCCGCCGGCTCATGGAGGTCGTCGAGCCCCACGTGTGGGGGGCGCCGCTGACCGACGAGGAGGTCCGGGAGATCCGGCGCATGAAGGCCCGCATCGAGCGGGAGCGGCTCCCGGCGGGCGACGACCCCCAGTTCCACCTCAAGCTGGGCCGGGGCTCGCTGTCGGACGTGGAGTTCTGCGCCCAGCTCCTCCAGCTCCGCACCGGCGTCCGGTCGCCGGGGACGATGGCCGCCCTCGCCGCCCTGGAGTCCGCCGGCGCCCTGTCGAGCGACGACCACGCCGTGCTGGCCGAGGCCTACCGGTTCTGCGAGCGGGCCCGGAACCGGCTCTTCCTCGTCCGCGGCACGCCCGGCGACGCCCTGCCCGCCCGCTCCGAGCAGCTGACCCGGTTGGCCCGGTCGCTCGGCACCAGCCCCCAGGAGCTGCGCGAGCAGTACCGGCGCACCACCCGTCGCTCCCGGGCCGTGGTCGAGCGACTGTTCTACGGCAAGACCTGAAACCAGCGGAGTGCGAGCCGCGGCCGAGCTCGTGGACGCCAGGGTCGAGGCGGGCACCGCCGGTCGGCGCCCCCCGGGCCGCGAGCGCAGCCGGGCGCCACCCCATCTCGATGACATGGCTTGGAACGTAGGCCCGTTCGCCGGGATAGCGTCGCCGCTCGGAGCTGTCGATGCCCGAGCCCGTCATCTTCACCCAGGCGCTCACCAAGGATTTCCCGCGGCCGGGCGGCGGCCGGCTGACCGCGGTCGACGGGCTCGACCTGGAGGTGGTCGAGGGCGAGATCTTCGGGCTGCTCGGGCCCAACGGGGCGGGCAAGACCACGACGGTCGGCATGCTCACCACCCGGGTGGTGCCGACCAGTGGCCGGGCCCGGGTGGCGGGTGTCGACGTCGTGGCCGACCCGCCGCGGGCCAAGCAGGCCATCGGGGTGGTGTCCCAGTCGAACACCCTGGACCGCAGCCTGACGGCCTGGGAGAACCTGTATTTCCACGGCCGCTACTTCGGGATGGGGGCCAAGCCGGCCCGGGCCGCGGCCGACGACATGCTGGCCAAGTTCCGGTTGGCCGACCGGGCCGACGCCGATGTCTCGACCCTTTCGGGGGGTATGGCCCAGCGGCTGATGGTGGCCCGGTCCATCCTCCACCGGCCGAGGGTGCTGTTCCTCGACGAGCCCACCGCCGGCCTGGATCCGCAGAGCCGGCTGGCCCTGTGGGAGATCCTGGGCGAGCTGCACGCCGAGGGCCAGACCATCCTGCTCACCACCCACTACATGGAGGAGGCCGACAAGCTGGCCGACCGGGTGGCGATCATGGACCACGGCAAGCTCCTCGCCCTCGACACCCCCGACGCCCTCAAGCGCTCTGTGGGGGCCGACACGGTGGTGAAGGTCTCGGCCGAGGTCGACCTGGCCGCGCTGTCGGCCCACCTCAAGACGATGGACGGGGCGCTCGACTCCACCGTGGTCGACACCACCGTGCAGGTCAGCTTCCGGGGCATCAAGGGGGTCCTGCCCCGCATCGTCGACCACGCCGAACGGGGCGGTTTCACCCTGACCGACCTGTCGGTCACCGAGCCCACGCTGGAGACCGTCTTCATCAGCCTCACCGGGAAGGACTTGCGGGAATGAAC
>DATJHJ010000149.1:0-4161 GCA_035494015.1 Acidimicrobiales bacterium | reverse complement strand
TTCGGGTCCACTCCGGGCACGTCGAAGTGCACCAGGAACTGGCCGCCCTTGCGGTAGGCGTCCATGGGCACGCCGTTGAGCCGGCGTACGTCGCCGTTCCACAGGTTCTGGGTCAAGCGGTCGAGGTCGCGGAAGGGGTCGAAACGCATCAACATCAGGTAGTTCCTCCTTCTCGATCTCCTTGTGTACCGACAGATTACCCCCGCCGCCGCCGTTTGGTCAACAAAATTGATGGTCTTCCGCTCAACTTTGATGCTACGAAGAGCGCGAGCAGGGCGACGACGACCACCGGCGTCGGTCCGAGGGCCACGAACACGGTCGACCCGCGCCGCAACACCACGTCGGCCTGTAGGACGGAACGTTCGCCGAGGGGGGAGCGGGCGTGCACGCCGCCCCGCTGGTCGACCACCGCGCTGTAGCCGGTCGGCGCGGCCTGGACCACCCAGCGGCCGGTCTCGAGAGCCCGCAGCCGGGCCACCGCCACCTCCTGGGCCGGCACCTGCGCGTCGCGGTAGGAGGAGGCGTTGGTGGGGACCAGCAGGAGGCGACCGCCGGCCCGCACCCCGTCACGGGCCCGGTCGGCGAAGAACACCTCGTAGGAGATGACGACGGCGAACCGGCCGGCGGGGGTGTCGAGGGTGGCCGGCCCCCGGCCGGCGATGGCGTCGCGAGGGATGGCCGACAGGTCGGCGACCGCCCCGATCAGCGAGCGGGCGGGCACGTACTCGCCGAACGGGACCCGGTGGACCTTCTCGTACCGGTCGATGATGCGACCGTCCGGTGCCCAGGCCACCGCGGCGTTGCGGAAGCGGGTGCGGCCGATGTCCTGCACCACCCCGGCGACCACGGTGGCGCCCAGCGAGCGGGCCAGGCCGGCCACCGCCTGGTCCTCCAACGTGCCGGCCAGCTCCTCGCCCACGTCGACGACGTCCTCCGGCCACAGGACCAGGTCGACCGGGGCGTGCACGCCGGCCGCCGTGGCCTCCACCTGGCGGTCGAAGACCGGTCCCGAATCCCGGGTGACCGCCCGGACCCCCCGGGGCCCGCCCCCCTGGACCAGGGCGACCGACAGCCGCCCGGCGGGTACGCCGTCGGGCGCCACCGCTCCAGCCAGGGCCACGACGGCGACGAGCCCGGCAGCCACCGCGGCGGCCCGCCACCGTCGCCGGGCCAGGTAGGCGAGGCCGACCCCGCCCACCCCGACCAGGGCGACGAGCAGGAGGCGGCCACCGAGTCGGGCGGCGCCGGCCATCGGCCCGTCGACCTGGCCCAGGTCGATCCCCGAGATGGGCAGCCCGCCGAAGGGCCACGCCCCCCGGACCGTCTCGACCACGACCAGGGCGGCGGGGAAGGCGACCGCCCGCCGCCACCCGCCCGCCCCCGGCACGAGGGCCAGCCCGCCGGCCAGGATCGCCGCCTCCAGCAGGGTGGCCACCAGGTAGCCGGGGAGGCTGAAGTCGCGCATCCACCACAGGCCGGGGAGGTAGAGCGCCAGGCCGGCGACCGCGCCGCACACCACCCGGCCCCGCACCCCCCGCCCCTCCAGGGCCGCGAACAGCAGGGCGGCGCCGGCCAGCCCGAGCGGCCAGGCCCCGCTCGATACGGGCCACGGCGGCAGGCTGGCGGCCAGCAGCAGCCCGCCGCCGGCGGCGCCGATCACACTTCCTCGCGGCCCGATTGGCTTCCTCCCTGTGTTAACCGGGAAATCAGTGCTTACCTGGGACCCATGGCCGTCAAGGATCTGGCTGACGCGCTGGCCGAAGCCAACCTGAGCAGCCCCATGCTGCCCGAGAACCGGGCCAACCCGTACCCCATCTACGCCTTCATCCGGGAGCACGAGCCCGTCCACCACGCCCCGGACGGCAGCTGGGTCCTCACCCGCTACGACCATTCCGCCGCCCTGCTGCGCGATCCCCGCTTCAGCACCAACCCCGCCCGCCTGACCAGCGGGCCGGATCCGGCGGCCATGGGCCCCATCCGCCAGGTCGGATCCAGCCTGATGATGTTCCTCGACCCGCCCGACCACACCCGCCTGCGGTCCCTGGTCAGCCAGGCCTTCACCCCCAAGATGGTCGAGTCGCTGCGCCCCCGGATCCAGTCCCTCGTCGACGAGCTGCTCGACGCCGTGGTCGAGCGGGGCGAGATGGACGTGATCGCCGACCTGGCCTACCCCCTGCCCACCGTGGTCATCTGCGAGCTGCTCGGCGTGCCCGCCGCCGACCGCGAGAAGTTCAAGAGCTGGTCGGCCGACGCCTCCCGCATGCTCGACGGCTACCTGGACCAGGCGGCCATGGACAAGGGCATGGTGGCCGGGATGTACCTGTTCCAGTACTTCACCGACCTGGTCGACGAGCGCCGCCGCCAGCCGCGGGAGGATCTGTTGAGCGCCATGCTGGCGGCCGAGTCGGCGGGCGACAGGCTGAGCCACGCCGAGCTGCTGTCCACGGCCACCCTGCTGTTCGTGGCCGGGTTCGAGACGACGATGAACCTGGTGGGCAACGGCACCCTGGCCCTGCTGCGCAACCCGGTCGAGCTGGCCCGCATGCGCGACGACCCCTCCCTGGTGCGCACCGGCGTCGAGGAGCTGCTGCGCTACGACGGGCCGGTCCACGTGACCGCCCGCATCGCCACCCAGGACGTGGAGGTCGGGGGCGAGCTCGTCCGCGAGGGCGAGCAGGCCGTCGCCATCCTGGGCGCGGCCAACCGCGACCCCGAGCAGTTCCCCGACCCGGACCGGCTCGACGTCGGGCGCACCGCCAATCGCCACCTGGCCTTCGGTGGCGGCCCCCACTTCTGCCTGGGCGCCGCCCTGGCCCGGCTGGAGGGCCAGATCGCCTTCGCCACCATGCTGCGGCGGCTTCGCGGCCTGGAGCTGGCCACGGCCGAGCCCGCCTACCGGGACCACTACGTCATCCGGGGACTGACCGAGCTACACGTGCGGTTCGAAGCGGCGTAGCCTTCAGTCCTTGTGATCGCGCGCGAGAAGCCGCTCGTCCATCTGATCATCCCCAAGTGGGGCGGGACCGGGATCCACCAGACCTTCGGCCACCGCATGCCGCCCATGGCCCTGCTGGTCCTGGCCGCCCACGCCCGGCGGGCGGGCTGGGAGCCGCGGGTCATCGACCAGAACTTCCAGAAGATCCCCGACGAGACGCCCGACCTGGCCTGCCTCACCGTCTGGACGTCCATCGCCCCCCAGGCCTACCGCCTAGCCGACGCCTACCGGGCCCGCGGCGTGCCCGTCGTCCTGGGCGGGGTCCACGCCTCCCTGCTGCCCATCGAGGCCCTGCGGCACTGCGACTCGGTCGTCTCCGGCGAGGCCGACACCATCTTCGGCCAGGTGCTGGGCGACGCCGCTCGCGGGGGGCTGCAGCGCCTGTACCAGGGCAGCTTCCAGGACATGGACGCGGTGCCCATGAACCACGAGTGGGCCGACATCCTCGACAAGTGGCCCATCGCCCGCTACGCCCCGCTCAACACCCTCCAGACCACCCGCGGCTGCCGGTTCAACTGCGACTTCTGCTCGGTCATCCGCATCAACGGCCGGGGCTCCCGCCACAGCCCGCCCGAGCGGGTGCTGGAGGAGATCAAGGTGCTCAAGCGGGTGGGCCAGCACCTGGGCGAGTTCGCCTACGTCTTCTTCCTGGACGACGACCTGGCCGCGGACCTCGACTACTGCGGCGAGCTGTCCGAGGCCATCCTCTCGTCGGGGGTGAAGGTCCGCTGGGGGGCGCAGGCGTCCATCGGCCTGGCCCGCAACACCGAGCTGCTCGACCTGGCTACCCGCAGCGGCCTGCGCACCATGTTCGTGGGCTTCGAGGGGATCGACCGCGACGCCCTGGTCGAGTGCAACAAGAAGAACCGGCCCGGCGAGTACGGAGAGCTGGTGGAGAAGGTCCACAAGGCGGGGGCGGGCATCGAAGGCGGGTTCATCTTCGGCTTCGACAGCCAGGGCCCCGACTGCTTCGACGACACCGCCGAGTTCGTGGACAAGATCGGTGTCGACGTGGCCCACTTCTCGATCCTGACCCCGTACCCGGGCACGGCGACCTACGCCCGCATGCTGGCCGACGAGCGCATCACCACGTTCGACTGGAAGCGCTACAACATGTACACCTGCGTCTTCGAGCCGGCGAAGATGACCGCGGCCCAGCTGGAGAC
>DATJHJ010000148.1:0-15782 GCA_035494015.1 Acidimicrobiales bacterium | reverse complement strand
GCGACGATCTGGCCGGCGTCCATGATGGCGATCCGGTCGCAGTGCTCGGCCTCGTCCATGTAGTGGGTGGTGAGGAAGATGGTCAGGTCCTCCTGGTGGCGCAGCTCGTCCAGGTACTCCCAGATGGAGGCCCGGGTCTGGGGGTC
Source organism: Acidimicrobiales bacterium (assembly GCA_035494015.1). Lineage (GTDB taxonomy): Bacteria > Actinomycetota > Acidimicrobiia > Acidimicrobiales > AC-14 > CADCTB01. Next base: position 15,636 of record DATJHJ010000148.1, on the reverse strand, counting down.
GAGCCCGACGGTGGGCTCGTCGAGGAACAGCACCCGGGGGGAGTGGAGCAGGCCGCGGGCGATCTCCAGCCGCCGCTTCATGCCGCCGGAGAAGGTCGACACGTCCTTGTCCCGCCGGTCCCACAGCCCGACCAGCTCGAGGACCTGGCGCATCCGGGCCTCGAGCCGGGCCGCGGGCACACCGTAGAGCTGGCCGTGGAAGCGGAGGTTCTGGGCCGCCGACAGGTAGGTGTCCAGCGTCATGTCCTGGAAGACCAGGCCGATCTCGCGGCGCACGTCGTCCCGGTGGGCGACCACGTCGTGGCCGGCCACCTCGGCCCGGCCTCCCGTGGGGCGGAGGAGGGTGCACAGCATGTTGATGGTCGTCGACTTGCCGGCGCCGTTCGGCCCGAGGAACCCGAACGTCTCCCCGGCGTAGACCTCGAAGTCGACCCCCCGCACGGCCTCGATCTCGCCGAACCGCTTCTCCAGGCCCTCCACCCGGATGGCGAGCCGGCGGCTCTCTGTGTTCGACTCCATCCCACCCTCCCGATTCATTGGGAAAGCCTACGATAGACACTTCCAATCGAATGTCAAGGCGCAGTAGGATCAGGGCGTGGACGAGGCCCGGCTCGACGCCCTCTCCGGCGTCTTCCTGCTGGCGCGCGAGATGCGCCGCGAGATCCACGAGCTCATGGCCGACGAGCCCTGGGCCGCCCACGCCGGCTTCCGGCCGCCGTGCATGGGCGTGCTCGACGTGGTGGCCCGGCGCCAGCCGGTCTCGCAGCGGGAGATCAGCGACCACCTGGGCCTCGACGCCAGCGACGTCGTCGGCGTGCTCGACATCCTCGAACGGGCCGGCATGGTGCAGCGGCGGCGGGACCCCGCCGATCGCCGCCGCCACGCCGTCGTCCTCACCGAGGTGGGCGAGACCGCGGCCCGCCACTTCGCCGCCCTCCGGGCACGCGCCGAGGAGCGGGTGCTCGCCGGCCTGGATCCGGGCGAGCGGGCCCAGCTGGCCGAGCTCCTCTCCCGTGCCACCCGCGCCTGGGTGCCTGCGCCGTCCACCTGAGTTTCGTCCCCGCTCCCCTGGGTACGGCGCGGTACATGGGCGATTCGCTGGACCAGGTCAGAACGGCTGCCGCCGCATGCCGGGCCTGCGGCCTGTGGAAGCTCGGGACACAGACGGTGTTCGGCGAGGGATCCGAGGGCGCCGCCCTCATGCTCGTCGGCGAGCAGCCGGGCGACAAGGAGGATCTGGCCGGCCGCCCGTTCGTCGGGCCCGCCGGGCGGGTGCTCGACGACGCCCTCGAGCAGGCCGCCATCGACCGGTCGAGCGTGTACGTGACCAACGCGGTGAAGCACTTCAAGTGGGAACCGCGGGGCAAGCGCCGGTTGCACAAGCGCCCCGACAGCGGGGAGATCGCCGCCTGCCGGCCCTGGCTGGACCAGGAGATCGCCCTGGTCCGACCCCGCGTCGTGGTGTGCATGGGGGCGACCGCGGCCCAGGCATTGCTGGGGCGCGGGTTCAAGGTGACCCGCCAGCGGGGCCAGCTCTTCCCCCAGGAGGCCGGGCACGTGATCACCGCCACCGTGCACCCGTCGTCGATCCTGCGGGCGCCCGATGCCACCGCCCGGGAGGCGGAGATGAAGGCCTTCGTCGAGGATCTGCGGGTGGTCAGCCGCCAGCTCCAGGACCAGGCTGCCTCCTAAGCGGCACGAGTAACATCGCCCGCCATGCACGAGGGCAGCAAGAAGGCCATCATCGCCGCGTTCGCCGCCAACCTGGCCATCGCCCTGGCCAAGCTGGTGGGGTTCCTGTTCACCGGCGCGGCGTCCATGCTGGCCGAGGCCGTGCATTCCGGTGCCGACACCACCAACCAGGGCCTGCTGTTCCTGGGGGGGGCCAGGGCCCGCAAGACCGCCACCAGTGACCACCCGTTCGGCTACGGCCGCGAGCGGTACTTCTGGGCCTTCGTGGTCGCCCTGGTCATCTTCAGCCTGGGGTCGATGTTCGCCCTGTTCGAGGGGATCGAGAAGCTGCGCACGCCCCATGAGCTGGAGTCGGTGGGCTGGGCCGTCGGCATCCTGCTGATCGCCATGGGCTGCGAGGGGTACTCCCTGCGCACGGCCATCAAGGAGAGCAGCCACAGCAAGGGCCCCGAGAGCTGGTGGACGTTCATCCGCCGCTCCAAGAGCCCCGAGCTCCCCGTCGTCCTGCTGGAGGACACCGGCGCCCTCCTCGGCCTGGTCCTGGCCCTGGTCGGCCTGGCCCTGGCCGAGATCACCGGGAACCCCCGCTTCGACGCCGTGGGCAGCGTGGCCATCGGCATCCTGCTCGGTGCCATCGCCATCACCCTGGTCATCGAGATGAAGAGCCTGCTCATCGGGGAGGCGGCCACCCCGGCCACGGTCGCCTCCATCCGCCGGGCCATGGAGTCCTGCGACCGGGTCCAGAAGGTCATCCACCTGCGCACCGAGCACCTCGGCCCGGACGAGCTGCTGGTCGGGGCCAAGCTGGCCTTCGACACCGACCTGGACGTCGCTGGCCTGGCCAAGGCCATCGACGACGCCGAGGTGCGCATCCGGGCCGCCGTCCCCGAGGCCCGGGTGATCTACATCGAGCCCGACGTGGCCCGGGAGCCCGCCGCTACCTGACGGTAAAGGTGCCGACCATCCCCCGGGACTCGTGGTCGGAGACGTCGCACCGGAACCGGTAGGCCCCCGGCTTCTTGAGCGACAGGGTGACCTTGCCCACCTTTCCCTGCGCCGTGGGGCCGATCTCGCCCAGCTCCTTGCCGCTCGGCGTCAACCGCCTTCTGCCGGGGCGTACACCTTCGACCCCCGCTGGACGAACTCCACCGACTTCTCCTCCATGCCGAGCTCGAGGGCGGCCTCCTCGCTGACCCCGTGGGCGGCGGCGTAGTCCCGCACGTCCTGGCTGATGCGCATGGAACAGAACTTGGGCCCGCACATCGAGCAGAAATGGGCGGTCTTGGCCGCCCCCGCCGGCAGGGTCTCGTCGTGGTAGGCCCGGGCCGTGCCGGGGTCGAGGGCCAGGTCGAACTGGTCCTCCCAGCGGAACTCGAACCGGGCCTTGGACAGGGCGTCGTCCCATGCCTGGGCGCCGGGGTGGCCCTTGGCCAGGTCGGCGGCGTGGGCGGCGATCTTGTAGGTGATCACCCCGGTCTTGACGTCGTCCTTGTCGGGCAGGCCGAGGTGCTCCTTGGGGGTGACGTAGCAGAGCATGGCCGTGCCGTACCAGCCGATCATGGCCGCCCCGATGGCCGAGGTGATGTGGTCGTAGCCGGGGGCGATGTCGGTGGTCAGGGGGCCGAGGGTGTAGAAGGGCGCCTCGTGGCACAGCTCCAGCTGGAGCTCCATGTTCTCCTTGATCTTGTGCATGGGCACGTGGCCGGGCCCCTCGATCATCACCTGGACGTCCCGGTCCCAGGCGATCTTGGTCAGCTCGCCGAGGGTGGCCAGCTCGCCCAGCTGGGCCTCGTCGTTGGCGTCGTCGATCGAGCCGGGGCGCAGGCCGTCGCCCAGGGAGAAGGCCACGTCGTAGGCGGCCAGGATCTCGCACAGCTCGTCGAAGTGGTCGTAGAGGAAGTTCTCCTTGTGATGGGCCAGGCACCAGGCGGCCATGATCGACCCGCCCCGGCTGACGATCCCGGTGCGCCGCTTGGCCGTCAGGGGCACGTACCGCAGCCGGACGCCGGCGTGGACGGTGAAGTAGTCGACCCCCTGCTCGGCCTGCTCGACGATGGTGTCGCGGTACACCTCCCAGGTCAGCTCCTCGGCCTTGCCGTCGACCTTCTCCAGGGCCTGGTAGATCGGCACCGTCCCGATGGGCACCGGGGAGTTGCGCACGATCCACTCCCGGGTGGTGTGGATGTCCGAACCGGTCGACAGGTCCATGACCGTGTCCGCGCCCCACTTGGTGGCCCAGGTCAGCTTGTCGACCTCCTCGGCGATCGACGAGGTGACGGCCGAGTTGCCGATGTTGGCGTTGATCTTGACCAGGAAGTTCCGCCCGATGACCATCGGCTCGGACTCCGGGTGGTTGACGTTGCTGGGCAGGATGGCCCGCCCCCGGGCGATCTCGTCCCGGACGTACTCGGGCGCCATGCCCTCCCGGCGGGCGACGAAGTCCATCTCGGGAGTGATCTCGCCCTGCCGGGCGTAGTGCAGCTGGGTCACGGTCCGGCCCCGCTTGGCCCGCAGGACGGTGTTCGGCGCGTCGGGTGCCGAGCCGTTGCGGGCCGCCGAACGGCCGTCGTCCCGAGGGGTGGGGCGGCGACCGTCGCACTCCTCCACGTCGCCCCGGGCCAGGATCCACTCCCGCCGCAGCGGGGGCAGGCCGACCTGGGGATCGGAGCCCGGCCCGCTGGTGTCGTACAGGTTGATCGAGGTGCCGTCGGACAAGGCGACCTCGGTGAACGGCACTCCCTCCACGTAGATCTTGCGACGTGTGGCCACTTCCTCACTTCTCCCTTCGCCGGCATTATCCGGACAGGTTCAGACGGTCGGCGCCCTTCGACGCCCTCTCAGCCCTGGCTCCGTGCCTAACGGCGTGGATCAGTCGGGCTCCCGTGCTTCGCGAGCTTGTCACAATGCCCGGTGATGGCCGGCCTCGGGTACGCGTGCGCCCTCCTGCTGGCCGCCGTGTTCGTGCGGGCGGGGGCGGCCAAGCTGGCCCGGCCGGGGGCCACCGCGGCCACCTTTGCCCAGCTGCGGGTCCCCGCGGCAGCGGCGCTTGCCCGAACCGTGCCGGTGGTCGAGCTGCTGGTGGCGGCCGGCCTGCTGGCTGCGCCACGGGTCGGCGCCACCGTCGCCCTCGTGCTGCTGGCCGGGTTCTCGGCCGTCCTGGCCCGGGCCGTCCGGTCCGGCACCGTCGCCCCGTGCAATTGCTTCGGCACGGCCCGCGCCGACCCGGTGTCGTCCTCCGACCTACTCCGCAACGGCCTCCTCGCCGCCCTGGCCCTGGCCGCCCTGGCCGCGGGCCGGCCCACGCTGCCGTCGGCGGCGGCCGCCCTCGCCGGTGGGGCCGGCTTCGGCGCCGGGGCCGCGATCCTCGCCGCCGCCCGCCGGCGGCTCGCGACGTGAGCAGAATTGGACCGTCACGGTACATTTCTGCTCGCGAGATGAACGACGACCGGCAGGACCTCGTACGCGCGGTACCCGGTCCGCTGCTGGGCGGCGGCGGGGAGCTGGATCCGGCCCTCCGCCGGGCCGCGTTCGACCGCGGCGGTGGTCGACCGGGCGACGTGGCGCTGCCCGAGCCCCTCGGGCGGTTCGTGGACAAAGTGACGACGGAGGCGTACAAGGTGGTCGACGGGGACATCGTCGAGCTGCGGGCCGCCGGCTACCGCGAGGACGCCGTCCTGGAGGCGGTGCTGGCCGCGGCGATAGGGGCCGGGCTGGCCCGGCTGGAGATCGGGCTCGCCGCCCTGGGCCGATGAGGCTGGACGTCGTCGGCACCGGCTACGACCGGACCTCCGTGCCCGCCGGCATGTCGCCGAGCGACATGCGCAAGCTGCTGCTCTACCGCAGCGACATCTTCGGCGAGCCCTTCTCCGCCGCCTTGCAGGACGTGCTGCGAGGGGAGTCGGAGTGGAGCGTGGGTGAGCGGGAGCTCTTCGCCGCCTATGTGTCGGTCCAGCAGCAGTGCCCGTTCTGAACCGAGTCGCACGGCGCGGTCGCGTCGATCGTCCTAGGTGACGAGAAGCTCGTCGCCGCCGTCCTGGCCGACGTCGAGACGGCTCCGATCGAGGAGAAGCTCCGGGCCACGCTGCGGATGCTGGCCAAGCTCACCGTCCGTCCCGACGAGTTCGGCCCGGGCGACGTCGAGGCCGTGCGCAACCTCGGGGTGAGCGATGACGCCATTCGCGATGCCATCTGCGTCTGCGCCCTGTTCAACATGGCCACCCGGTGCGCCGACACCCTGGGCTTCGACCCCTCCACCGCCAGCGGCCAGGCCCTGGCCCGGTTCGGCTACGCCCCGCCGCCGCGCCCCTAAGCGCTACGCGCCGTCCCCGATCGGGGCGCCGGCCCAGTACTCGGCCGGGAACGGGACCTGCGGGAGGGTCCAGAAGACCTTGACCCGGCCGTTCTCGAGCTCGAAGACGTGGACCTCCTGGGCCACGAAGTCCTTGCCGTTACGGGTGGCGGTGGAGGTGATGAGGCCGACGGCCCGGTCGTCGTCGGCCAGCACGTGGTCGACGTGCATCTGGAGCGACCCCCCGGTCATGGTCACCAGCTGGCCCAGCATGCCGAAGACGGTGTCGCGGCCCTCGTAGACCCCGGCCAGGCGGTGACCCTCGGGCACGTGCCAGACCAGGTTGGGGTCGAACACGGCGTAGGCGCTCATGACGTCGCCCTTGGCCAGGGCCGCGTAGGCGGCCCGGAGCATGGCCGCGTTCGGGTGATCGGCGACCGGCCCGGCGGCGGCGGGCGCGGTCTCCCCCGACGGGATCGGGCCGAGCTGGGCGGCGAGGGAGAACCAGTCGGACAGCCCGTACAGCGAGACGGCCCGCCCGTCGGTGATCCGCCACGTGTGGTGGACCTCGATGTCGACGGCGTTGCCGGTGGCCGGCCGGCCGAAGTACTCGCCCTGGTGGGTGCCGGTGATGCGGACGAGGGCGGCAACCAGGTCGGCCTCGGCCACCAGCAGCTCGACCGAGAACGTGGCGCCCAGGGCCGCACGGGCCGACGTGGCGAAGGATACGAACGCCTCCCGGTCCGACCCGTCGATCCCGAACGCGTCGACTGACGCGTCGGCGGCCAGCAGCTTCTCCAGGCCGTCACGATCCCCGGCGTTCGCGGCGGCGTAGATGCGCGCCACCACGTCCTTGTTCGCCGCCAGCTGCACCGGGTCGGACGGGCCGCCGAGCGGGTCGGCGGGCCGGGCGTCGGGGTCGGCCACGGCGTGGGGCGGGACCAGCCCCGGCTCCATGAAGCCGAGCTGGGTGAAGTTGAGCGTGCGGTCGCAGGTCTGCCAGCTGTCGGCGATCTTGCCGTCGACGAAGCGCTCGATGCTGATCCCCGGGCCGGCCATGGCTTTGCCCGACGGCGGGCTGCCGGCGAACTCGCCGTCGTTGGTCCCCGAGACGGTGAAGTAGGTGACCACGTGGTCGCCCTCGGCCACCTGGCCGTGGATGGCGTGATGGAGGTCGGGGAAGCCGGTGCGGTTGCCGACGACGTGCTCGCGGATCTCGTCGTGGGTGTGGCAGGGGCGCAGGAAGATCGTGTAGATCGGGCCGTGCACCAGGGCATCGGGGTGGAAGATCTCCGGGATCAGCTCCAGCCGGCCCCGGTCGAGGATCTGCTCCTCGATCACGCGCGCGACATCTTTGTGGCCGTCGTCCATCTGGCTCCCCTCCAGTCGTCGAACAACTCCCTCAGTAGGCAACGGTACCTACGTGCGGTGACTATTGGGCGGTTCGCGAAAATTCCCGAAAAAGGTCCCGCAGGAGGGCGACTTCGGCGCTGTGGTGGACGAACTCGGCCTGGCCAACGGCACGGCCGGCGGTATGGTCGTCCAGATGACCAGCACCTTTCTCGACGCGTGCTGGGGCAAGCCGGTCGAGCGGGTGCCGGTGTGGTTCATGCGCCAGGCCGGGCGGTGCCTCCCGGAGTACCGGGCGCTGCGAGAGAAGTACGGGATGTTCGACATCTTCCGGGCGCCGGAGCTGGCCGCCGAGGTGACGATGCAGCCGGTCCGGCGCCTGGGCGTGGACGCCGCCGTTCTCTTCTCGGACATCGTCGTGCCCCTGGCCGGCGTGGGCATCGACGTCGAGCTGCAGCCGGGCCCAGTCCTGGCCCAGCCCTTCCGCAGCGCGGCCGACCTGGCCCGCCTGCGACCACTGGAGCCGGAGGTCGACGTCCCCTACGTGCTCGACACGGTCCGCCTGCTGGCCGGCGAGCTCGACGTCCCCCTCATCGGGTTCGCCGGTGCGCCCTTCACCCTGGCCAGCTACCTGATCGAGGGCGGGCCGACGAAGACCCACGGCCGCACCAAGGCGACGATGCTGGCCGACCCCCCGTTCTGGGCCGACCTGCTCGACCGGTTGGCCGACATCGTGCTCGCCTCGCTACGGGCCCAGGTGCAGGCCGGCGCGGCCGCCGTCCAGGTGTTCGACTCCTGGGCCGGCGTGCTCAGCCCGGCGGACTATCGCCGCTCGGTGCTGCCCGCCACCCGGAGGATCTTCGCCGGCCTGGAGGATCTGGGCGTGCCCCGCATCCACTTCGGCGTGGGGACGGGCGAGCTGCTGGAGCTCCTGGCCGAGGCCGGGCCGGACGTGGTGGGGGTCGACTGGCGGGTGCCGCTCGACCGGGCCCGGGCCCGCCTGGGCGACCACGTGGCCGTGCAGGGGAACCTCGATCCGGCGGTGTGCCTGGCCCCGTGGGAGGTGGTGGCCCGCGAGGCCACCGCCGTCCTCACCGCCAACGGCGGCCGGCCCGGGCACGTCTTCAACCTGGGCTGGGGCGTGCTCCCGGAGACCGACCCGGACACCCTCCGCCGCCTGGTCGACTTCGTCCACGGTGACTGACCCCGAGGGGACCGTCGGGGTCCTGCTCATGGCCTACGGGACCCCCGCCACCCCCGACGACATCGAGGCCTATTACACCCACGTCCGCCGCGGTCGCCCGCCCACCCCCGAGCTGCTGGCCGAGCTGCGGGGCCGGTACGACGCCATCGGGGGGACGTCGCCATTGCTGGAACGCACGGAGGAGCAGCGGGCCGGCGTGCAGGCCGCCCTGGGCCAGGGCTACCGGGTCGAGCTGGGTATGAAGCACGCCCCGCCGTTCCTGGAGGACGCGGTGGCGTCCCTGGCCGCCGCCGGGGTGTCCCGCATCGTCGGGCTGGTCCTGGCCCCCCACTACTCGGCGCTGTCGGTGGGCGAGTACGCCGGGCGGGCCGGCGCGGCGGCGGTCAGCGCCGGCGTGCCCCTGACCGTGGTCGAGTCCTGGCACCTGGCGCCGGGCTACCTCGACCTGCTGGCCGGGTTCGTCACCGGGACCGTCGCCGGTCTTGGGGTCGAGCCGGTCGAGGTCGTCTTCACCGCCCACAGCCTCCCGGAGCGGATCCTGGCCATGGGCGACCCCTACCCGGACCAGCTGGCCGAGACGGCCCGGGCGGTGGCCGAGCGGGCGGGGGTGCGGCGGTGGTCGGTGGGCTGGCAGAGCGCCGGGCGCACGCCGGAGCCCTGGATCGGACCGGACCTGCTCGACGTCCTGCCCATGCTCGTGGCCGCGGGGGCCGCCGGCGCCGTGGTGTGCCCGGCCGGCTTCGTGTCCGACCACCTCGAGATCCTGTACGACCTGGACGTCGAGGCCCGGGCCGCCGCCGAGCGGCTGGGCCTGGCCTTCGCCCGCACGTCGGCGCCAAACGCCCACCCGGCGTTCTGCGCCACCGTGGCCGAGGTGGTCAGGGCTGCCTGAGCGCCTGCGGGTGGCCGTCGTCGGCGGCGGCATCACCGGCCTGGCCGCCGCCTACTACCTGCAGGAGGCGGGAGCCGCGGTCACCGTGGTGGAGGCCGGCGACCGGTTCGGCGGCAAGATCCGCACCGACGACCTGGCCGGCGTCCCGGTCGAGGCCGGGCCCGACACGTTCCTGGCCCGGGTGCCCGAGGTCGTCGAGCTGTGCCGGGCACTCGGTCTCGGCGACCGGCTGGTGGCGCCGGCCACGGGCGTGGCGTCGGTGTGGGCCCGAGGGCGGCTGCGCCCCCTGCCCGAGGGCCACGTCCTGGGGGTCCCGACCCGGCTGGGCCCGCTGGTGCGCTCGGGAGTGCTCTCGCCCGCCGGCGTGGCCCGCGCCGCCCTCGACCTGGTCCTGCCCCGCCGGGCCAATGGTGACGACCCCTCGGTCGCCGCGGTGATCGGTACCCGCATGGGCCGGGAGGTGGTCGACCGCCTGGTCGAGCCCCTCGTCGGCGGGATCAACGCCGGCCGGGCCGACCGGTTGAGCTTGGCGGCCACGGCCAAGCCGCTGGCCGAGGCGGCGGCGGCGCACCGCAGCCTCGTCGTCGGCCTGCGGCGCCGACCCGCCCCCGATCCCGCCGCCGGTCCGGTGTTCCTCGGCGTGGCCGGGGGGCTGGAGGGGCTGGTCAACCGGCTCCGGACCGCGCTGGTGGAAGGGGCCGACGTTCGTATGGCCACGGCGGTGACCGGGCTCGATCGGTTGCCCCACGGCGGATGGCGGCTCGTCTGCCGGCCGGGGCCGCCCATCGAGGTCGAGGCCTGCGTGCTCACCGTGCCGGCCCCGGTCGCCGCCCGGCTGTTGGGGCCGCTGTCGGAGCGCGCGTCGGCCGCGCTGGCGACGATCCGCTACGCCTCGGTCGCCCTGGCCACCCTCGGCTACCGGCCGGACAGCCTGCGGGCGCCGCTGGTGGGCAGCGGGTACCTCATGCCGCGGACCGAGGGGCGCCTGCACACCGCCTGCACGTTCTCGACGACCAAGTGGCCCGCCCTCGGCGACAGCGGGTTGGTCCTGGTGCGGGCGTCGGCCGGGCGTGACGGCGACGACCGCCCGGCCGCCCTCGACGACGAGGATCTGGCCGCCCGGCTCCACGCCGAGGTCGCCCCGGTGATCGGGGCCGGGAGCCCGCCGGTCGTCACCCGCGTCGACCGGTGGCCGCAGTCGTTCCCCCAGTACGAGGTCGGCCACCTGGCCCGCGTCGAGGCCGTGGAGGCGGCGCTGGCGGCCGACGCGCCCGGGATCGTGGTGGCCGGGGCCGCCTACCGCGGCCTCGGCATCGCCTCCTGCGTCGTCCAGGCCAAGGCCGCCGCGGCCCGCGTCGTCGCCGGTCCTACAAGCCCCGGAGCTGGTCGATGACGTCCTGGAACCGGTCGCCGAACTGCTCCAGCTGGTCGATCAGGCCCTCGATGTCGCTGTTCGAGCCGGGCGAGGGCGACGAGACGTTCGGGAACGGCGGGAAGGGCGGGAAGGGCGGCAGGGTCGGGGGCGGCGTCGAGATCGGGGGCTGGGTCGGAGGCGGCATCGTCGGCGGCGGGGGGAACGTGGGCGTGGTGAACGGGGGCATCGTCGGCGGCGGAGGGGACGTGACCGGGGGCATCGTCGGCGGCGGCTGCGTGGGTGGGGCCTGCGTGGGCGGCGGCATGGTCGGCGGTGGTGGCGTGGTAGCCACGGGCGCCGTCGGCGGCGGCGGGAAGGTGGGGAACGGCGGGAACGTCGGGAAGGTGGGGCCCGATGGCGACGTCTGGGCGCCGGCCGACGTCATCAGCAGGCTGGCGCTGCCCACGCCCGCCACCGCCAGCACCACGATTCGCCGCTTCCACGTCTGCATCGCCGACCTCCCCGCGTCAGTCCCGATTGCGCTGAACCTAGCATCGGTGGCATGAGCGACATGATCGTTGTTCGGTCGCCGTACGACGGGCACGACATCGGGCAGGTTCCCCGCCACAACGCCGCCGACGTCGACCGGGCGGTGGCCGCCGCCGCCCGGGCCCTGGCTGAGCAGCCCCTGCCGCTGTGGCGGCGGGCCCAGATCCTCGACACCGCGGCGCGGCTGCTGGCGGAACGGGTGGAGGACTTCGCCCGCACCATCGCCGAGGAGGCAGCCAAGCCGATCAAGACGGCCCGGGTCGAGGCCCAGCGGGCGGTCAGCACCTTCACGTTCGCCGCCGTCGAGGCCCGCCGGCTCACCGGCGAGATGGTCCCCATCGACGGAGCGGAGATCGGCGACGGGCGGCTGGCCTTCACCCTGCGGGTCCCGATCGGCGTGGTGGCCGCCATCTCCCCGTTCAACTTCCCGCTCAACCTGGTGGCCCACAAGCTGGCCCCGGCCATCGCCGCCGGCTGCCCGGTCGTGCTCAAGCCGGCCAGCCAGACCCCTCTGTCGGCGGTCAAGCTGGCCAAGCTGCTGGTCGACGACTGCGAGCTGCCCGCCGACTACCTCCACGTGGTCACCGGCGGCGGGGGCGAGGTGGGCAACGCCCTGGTCGAGCACCCCGACGTCGCCTACGTCACCTTCACGGGGTCGTCCGAGGTGGGCTGGGGGATCGCGGCCAAGGCGGCCACGAAGAAGGTGGCCCTGGAGCTCGGCAACAACTCCCCCGTGATCATCGAGGCCGACGGCGACTGGGAGCGAGCGGCGCGCACCATCGCCACCGCCGGGTTCAGCCACGCCGGCCAGTCCTGCGTCTCCGTTCAGCGCATCTACGTGGGCGCCGAAGTGGCCGACGGGTTCACCTCGCTGCTGGCCGAGCTGGTCGACGGTTTGACGGTCGGCGACCCCCTCGACGAGGCCACCGACGTCTCGGCCCTGATCACCGAGGGCGACCGGGACCGGGTCCTGTCCTGGATCGACGAGGCCGTCCGCAGCGGAGCCAAGGTGGCGGCCGGGGGCGAGGTCGAAGGCAACGTGCTCCGGCCCACCGTGCTGACCGGCGTCACCCCGGACATGAAGGTGTGCCGGGACGAGGTGTTCGGTCCTGTCGTCGCCATCCAGGCCTACCAGTCGACGGACGAGGGCCTGCGGCTGGCCGACGACACCCGCTACGGGCTGCAGGCCGGCATCTACACCTCGAACCTGTCGACGGCGGTGCGGGCGGCGCGAGAGCTCCACTTCGGCACCGTGCTGGTCAACGAGGTCCCGACCTGGCGCGCGGACCAGATGCCCTACGGCGGGGTCCGGGAGAGCGGGAACACCAAGGAGGGCCCGGGCTGGGCCGTCCGCAACATGACGGAGGAGCGGCTGGTGGTGATCCGCCCGTAAAGCCGCCTGAGCTGGCGCCCATGCTGGCGTCGTCGCTGCCGCCGCCCCCCACCTTCGACGGCTGGCTCATCGAACCCAAGTGGGACGGCGTCCGGGCCGTGGTCACCGTCCACGACGGGCAGGTGACGATCGCCAGCCGCCTGGGCAACGACGTGACCGGCGGGTACCCCGAACTGACCGGCCTGGCCGCCGCCCTCGGGGGGCGGGCGGCGGTGCTCGACGGCGAGATCGTCGCCTTCGACGAGCGGACCGGCCGGCCCAGCTTCCAGCGGCTGCAGCGGCGCATGCACGTGCGCTCGCCGGGCGCGGCGCTGCGCCGCGAGGTGCCGGTCCAGCTCCTGCTGTTCGACGTGCTGTGGCTGGACGGCGAGCTGGTGGCCGAGCGGCCCCAGACCGAGCGGCGGGAGGTGCTCGAGGGCTTGGCCCTCGACGGGCCGTGGTGGCACACGTCGCCCCTGGTCCCCCCGGCGTCGCCCGACGACCTGCTGGCCGCCTGCCGGCAGACGGGCATGGAGGGCTACGTGGCCAAGCGGGCCGACGCCATCTACCTGCCCGGGCGGCGCTCGTCGGCCTGGATCAAGGTCAAGTGCATCAAGCGGCGGGAGTTCGTGGTCGGCGGGTGGTCGGAGGGCCAGGGCGGGCGGAGCGGGTCGATCGGCTCGCTGGCCCTCGGCGCCTGGGGCCTCGACCGGGCGACGGGGGCCAGCACGGGCCGCCTGCACTACGTCGGCCTGGCCGGGTCGGGGTTGTCGCAAGACCTGATCCGCCAGCTGACCGAGGTGTTCGCCAAGACGGCCCGCGACACCAGCCCGTTCGCCGAGAAGCTGGTCGGCCACCTCCATTTCGTGGAACCACTACTGGTCGCCGAGGTGGCCTACAACGAGATCACCGAGAGCGGGACGCTCCGGCAAGCGTCCCTGCAGGGCTTCCGCACCGATCTCCGGGCCGACGAGGTGCTGGCCGACGACGACCTGCAGTCGATCCTCGACCGCCGCGACCCGGAGGTGCGGATCCGCCAGATGTGGTGAGGAGCTAGGCGCCCTGGCCGCTTCCGCCGCCGCCACCGCCGCCCTTCTCGCCGGGCAGCTGCGGGGCGCTGCCCTCTTCGGGGCCAGGCTTGGGCGTGCCGATGGTGTCGCCACCGGTGGACGAGGCGCCCTCCATCCCAGGATCTCCGACCCCCTTGCCGCCGGCCACATCGGGCGGGAGGTCGGGGGCGTCGCTGACAGGCTCTCCAGTTTGAGGATCGACGACAGGCATGCGCTGAGTGTTCCCGTCATCCACCGGCCAGAAACGCCGACGCCGTCGCCCGCGCCTACCATCGCAGGCGTGCCTCGACCCATCTGGAGCGGCGCCATCAGCTTCGGGCTGGTGAACGTGCCGGTCAAGCTGTACAGCGCCACGTCGTCGAAGGACGTGCGCTTCCACCAGCTCGACGGCAAGTCCAAGTCCCGCATCAAGCAGAAGCGGGTCTCGGTGGCCACCGGCGAGGAGGTCCCCTACGAGGACCTGGTCAAGGCCTACGAGATCGCCCCCGACAACTACGTGACCATCACGTCCGAGGAGCTGGACGCCCTCGACCCGAAGGCCACCAAGACCATCGACATCGAGGACTTCGTCGACCTCGACCAGATCGACCCCGTCTACTACGAGCGCCCGTACTACCTGGTCCCGGACAAGGGGGGGCAGAAGGCGTACGCCCTGCTGCGCAACGCCATGCGGGAGACCAACAAGGTGGGGATCGCCCGGGTCGTGCTGCGGACCAAGCAGTACCTGGCCGCCATCCGGCCCAAGGACGACGCCCTGGTCATGGAGACCATGCTGTTCGCCGACGAGGTCAACCCGCTGGAGGATCTCGACCTGCCCGGCCCGGACGTCGACGTGACCGAGCGGGAGGAGAAGATGGCCCGCTCCCTCATCGACTCGCTGACGACCGACTTCGAGCCGGACAAGTACAAGGACGAGTACCGCGAGCGGGTGCTGGAGCTCATCGAGCAGAAGGCGTCGGGCCAGGAGATCGTGGTCGAGGAGTCGGCCGAGGAGGCGCCGCGGGTGGTCGACCTCATGGCCGCCCTGGAAGCCAGCCTGGCCGCGGTGAAGGAGGGCAAGGGCGGGTCGAAGTGAGCCCGTCGGCGTCCGCCTCGGTCGACGTGGAGGTCGAGGGCCGCGCCCTCAAGCTGTCGAACCTGGACAAGGTCCTGTACCCGGAGGCCGGGTTCACCAAGGGTGGGGTGATCGACTACTACACCCGGATCGCCCCTGCCCTGCTGCCCCACCTGCACCAACGGGCCCTCACGCTCAAGCGCTACCCGAACGGCGTGGACGGCCAGTTCTTCTACGAGAAGAACTGCCCCAAGCACCGCCCACCGTGGGTCGACACGCTCGCCGTGTACAGCGCCCGCAACAAGGCCGACGTCAACTACTGCCTGATCGACGAGCTGGCCGGCCTGGTGTGGGTGGCCAACCTGGCGTCGATCGAGCTGCACACCTCGCTGTCGCACGCCCGCGACGTCCAGCGGCCGTCCATGGTGGTCTTCGACCTGGACCCCGGCCCGCCGGCCACGGTGGTGGAGTGCGGGCGGGTGGGCCTGTGGCTGCGCGAGGTGCTGGACGGGATGGGCCTCCAGTCGTTCCCCAAGACGTCCGGGTCGAAGGGGCTGCAGATCTACGTGCCGCTGAACACGCCGGCCACCTACGACGACACCAAGCCGTTCGCCCACGCCATGGCCAAGCGGCTGGAGGCCGAGCACCCCGGCGAGGTTCTGTCGGTGATGAACAAGGACCGCCGGGCCGGCAAGGTCTTCATCGACTGGAGCCAGAACGACGACGCCAAGACCACCGTGTGCGTCTACTCCCTCCGGGCCCGCCCCCGCCCGACCGTGTCCACCCCGGTGACATGGGACGAGGTCGCCGC
>DATJHJ010000147.1:0-12669 GCA_035494015.1 Acidimicrobiales bacterium | reverse complement strand
CGGCTACCAGGTGTCCCAGTCCCTCGTCGCCCTGGGCACCGGGCACGTGGGCGGGGTGGGCCTCGGCGCCAGCCGGGCCAAGTGGGGGTTCCTGCCCAACGCCCACACCGACTTCATCTTCGCCATCGTGGGCGAGGAGCTGGGCCTGGTCGGGACCTGCCTGGTCATCGGCCTGTTCGTGGTGTTCGCCGTGCTCGGCGTCCGCGCCGCCCTGCGGGCCCCGGACCGCTTCGGCGCCCTGCTGGCCGGGGGTGTCACGGCCTGGGTGTGCGGGCAGGCGGCGGTGAACATGGGGGCGGTCACCGGGCTGCTCCCCGTCACCGGCGTGCCCCTGCCCTTCGTGTCCTTCGGCGGGTCCTCGCTGGTGGTGACCATGGCCGCGACCGGGATCCTGCTGAACATCGCCCGCCAGTCGACCCCGGCCCGGGCGGCCCGGAGGGCGACGACCGGGTGAGCATGACCACGACCTGGGCCGTCATCGCCGGGGGCGGGACGGCCGGCCACGTCGTGCCCGGGCTGGCCGTGGCCCGGGCCCTGGTCGAGCGCGGCCACCCGGCGTCGTCGATCCACTGGGTCGGCGGCCGGCGGGGGAGCGAGGGCCGGACCGTTCCCGCCGCCGGCTTCGAGGTCACCCTGCTGCCCGGTCGGGGGATCCAGCGCCGGCTCACGGCCGAGAACCTGCCGGCGGTGTGGGGGCTGGCGCAGGCCCAGGCCCAGGCGATCGCCCTGCTCCGGGCCCGCCGCCCCGCCGTGGTCCTCACCTTGGGCGGCTGGGCCAGCGTGTCGTGCGCCCTCGCCGCCGCCGCCCTGCGCATCCCCCTGGTGGTGGCCGAGCAGAACGCCGTCCCGAGCGCGTCCAACCGCCTGGTCGCTCGCTTCGCCGCCGCGGCCGCCGTCCCCTTCCCCGGGACGCCGCTGCCCCACGCGGTGGTGACCGGTAACCCGGTGCGGGCCGAGATCCTGGCCGTCGACCGCAGTGACGCGGGGCGGGCCGCGGCCCGCCGGGCCCTCGGGCTCCCCGTCGACCGTACGGTCCTGGCCGTCTTCGGCGGCTCCCTGGGTGCGCTGCGCCTGAACGAGGCCGTCCTCGGCGCCCTCGAGACCTGGGCCGATCGGAGCGACCTGGCCGTCCGCCACGTGGTCGGCGAGCGGGACTGGGACATGGTCGAGTCGCGCCGGCCGGCCGCGGGCGACGTCTACTACCAACCGGTCCGGTACGACGACCAGCGGGAGCTGTCCTTGGCCGCCGCCGACCTGGCCGTGTCCCGGGCCGGCGGGAACACGGTGGCCGAGCTGGCCGCCGTGGGCCTGCCCTCGGTCCTCGTGCCCCTGCCGGGCGCCCCGGGGGACCACCAGACGGCGAACGCCCGCCAGCTCGCGGACAGCGGTGCCGCCGTCCTGGTCGCCGACGCGGCGATGACCCCCGGTCGGCTGGTGGCCGAGGTCGACGGCCTTCTCGGTGACCCGCCCCGCCTGTCGGCCATGGCCTCGGCGGCCACCGCGGGCGCCCGGCGCGACGCCGCCGAAGCCGTCGCCGGCCTGGTGGAGGCGTCGGCCCGTGGGTGACGGGCTGGACCTGTCCCGGCCCGGGCTCGCCGTCCACGTGGTCGGGGTCGGTGGGACGGGCATGAGCGCCATCGCCGAGGTGCTGGTCGGGATGGGCCACCGGGTCTCCGGCAGCGACCTGCGTGGGTCGCCCGTCCTGTCCCGGCTGGCCGGCCTGGGGGTGGACGTCGCCGTGGGTCACGACGCGGCCAACGTCCCGGCCGCCGTCGACCTGGTCGCCCGGTCCTCGGCCATCGCCGCCACCAACCCCGAGGTCGCCGCCGCCCAGCGGCGAGGCGTGGCGGTGGTGGCCCGCGCCGACGTCCTCGCCGCCATCACCCGCCTCCGCCGCACGATCGCCATCGCCGGCACCCACGGCAAGACGACCACCTCGGCCCTGGTGGCCGCCGCTCTCGACGCCGCCGGCCTCGACCCGTCCTTCGTGGTGGGGGGCGAGATCGCCGGCTTGGGCACGGGTGGGCGGTGGTCGGCGGGGGAGTGGCTGGTCGTCGAGGCCGACGAGAGCGACGGCACCTTCCTGGACCTCGAGGTCGAGGTCGGGGTGGTCACCAGCGTGGAGCCCGACCACGTCGAGCACTACGGGGACTTCGACGCCGAGGTGGCGGCCTTCGCCCGCTTCCTGGCCGGGGCGGGCTCGGCCCGGCTGGTCTGCGCCGACGACCCGGTGGCCGCGTCATTGGGCGCCGTCGCCGGCGCCGGCGCCGCGACCTACGGCTTCCACGCCGATGCCGGCGTGCGCATCGTCGACTACGAGGGGGGCCGGGGCCGCTCGCGCTTTCGCCTGGCCACGGGCGGCCACGAGCTCGGCGTGGTCGACCTGGCCCTGCCCGGCCGCCATAACGCTCGGAACGCGGCCGGCGCGGTCGCCGCCGCCCTGGCCGCCGGCGCGCCCGCCGACGCCGCCCTGGCCGGCGTCGCCACCTTCCAGGGTGTGGGCCGCCGCTCCCAGTTGCGGGGCGAGCGCGACGGCATCACCTTCGTCGACGACTACGCCCACCTGCCTGGCGAGGTGGCCCCGGCCCTGGCTGCCGCCGTCGAGGGCGGCTGGGACCGGGTGGTGTGCGTCTTCCAGCCCCACCGCTACAGCCGCACCGAGGCACTGTGGGCCGACTTCGCCCACGCTTTCGCCGGCGCCGACCTGTTGGTGGTGACCGAGCTCTACCCCGCCGGCGAGGCGCCCCGCCCCGGCGTGTCCGGCCGCCTGGTGGCCGACGCGGTCCGCGCCGCCCACCCCGAGCGCCGGGTCGAGTGGCGGGCGGACCGGGCCGACCTGGTGGCGTTCCTGCGCCACGAGCTGCGGCCGGGGGACCTGTGCCTGACCCTCGGTGCCGGCGACCTGACCACCGTCCCCGACGAGCTGCTGCGATGACGGGCGACGAAGCCGAGGCGGTGGCCGCGGCCGCCGCCGTGCTGGGCGACCGGGCCCGGCGTGACGTCCCCCTCGGGCCGCTGACGACCTACGGCGTGGGCGGCCCCGCCGCCCTGTTCCTGGAAGGGGCGGACCCGGACGCCCTGGCCCTGGCCCGCCGGGCGGTGGCGGCGAGCGGGATCCCCGTGCTGGTCGTCGGCCGGGGATCCAACCTGCTGGTCGCCGACGCGGGCTTCCCCGGCCTGGCCATCACCCTGGGCGAGTTCTTCACCCAGATCCATCCCGGCGCCGAGCGGGTGGGGGCCGGGGGGGCGGTCAACCTGCCGGTGCTGGCCCGGCGGACGGCCGCCCTCGGCCTGCGGGGCCTTGAGTGGGCGGTGGGCGTCCCCGGGTCGGTCGGCGGGGCCGTGCGTATGAACGCCGGCGGGCACGGCTCGGACGTGGCCGCCACGCTGATCCGGGCCTGGGTCTTCGACCTCGCCGGTGCTCCCGACGACGGCGGTTCCGAGGTGGCGGCGGCCGACCTGGCCTTCGGGTACCGGACCTCGGCGGTGGGGCCCCTGCAGGTGGTGGTGGCGGCCGAGTTCGCCCTGCGCCCCGGCGACCGGGCCGAGGCCGAGGAGGAGATCGCCGCCGTCGTCCGGTGGCGGCGCGAGCACCAACCGGGGGGCGCGAACGCCGGCTCGGTGTTCGCCAACCCCCCGGGCGACTCGGCCGGCCGGCTGATCGATGCCGCCGGCCTGCGAGGTCACCGGCGGGCATCCGCGTTCGTGTCGCCCAAACATGCCAACTTCGTACAGGTGGACGACGGTGGTTCGGCCGACGACGTGGCCGCCCTGATCGAAGAGGTCCGGGCCACGGTGGCGGACCGCTTCGGCGTCGTCCTGGAGCTCGAAAACCGCCTGGTCGGGACGTTCCCGAAGACCTCAAGTAGAGGTTGAGGCTATGGATCCCCGCATCCGTCGACGTCGAGTGGAGGTGCAGCGGCAGGAGGGCCGTCGCCGGCTCCGGGTGCTCGTCGGCATCACCGCGGTGGTCGCCGTGGGCTGCGGCGGCTGGGCCGTCACCGGCTCGCCGCTGCTCGACGTGGACCACGTGGTCGTGGACGGCTCGACCCGCACCCCGGTGGCCGACGTGGTGGCGGCGACGCGGATCCGAGCGGGGCGACCGATGGTCGACGTGGACGTACGGGGCGCCGAGCGGGCCGTCGACGCCCTGCCCTGGGTGCAGCGGGCCACCGTGCACCGGCAGTGGCCGGGCCGGGTGCGGGTGATGGTCACCGAGCGGACGCCGGTGGCGGTCACCGGAGCCGCCGACGGGGCGTCGGCCCTGGTAGACGCCTCGGGCCGGGTGCTGGCCGAGGTCGACGCCCCGCCCGCGGGCCTGGCCGCCCTCGCCGGCCTGCCGCCGGCGGGGCGGCCCGGATCGGTCCTGGCCCCCGAGGGGATCGCCGCCCTGTCGGTGGCCCTGGCCCTTCCCGCCGAGCTGCGCGACCGCACCGCGGGCGTGGCCCCGACGAGCGGGAGCGCGGGCGAGGTCGAGCTGCACCTGGCCCCCGGCGGGACCATCCGTCTCGGGCCCCCCGACCACCTCCAGGCCAAGTTCGACGCCATCCGGGCGGTCATGGCCCAGGTCGACCTGCGCAATCTGGCCGTGCTCGACGTCCGCCGCCCCGACAGTCCCGTGTTGACGCGCCGGGAGACCCCCACTAAAGTTTCGACCCCAAGGGCAGGTTGACATAACTATCAACCTCAAGTGGACGTAGAGGTGACCACCGAGGTCGCCGTCAAGGTGGAGATCGGAGCGGGGCCGTGGCTGTACGTGGAGGAACGGCAGTACATGGAGGAACAGCAAGGTCAGCAGGGACACTCAGGGCAGCCCCGGCGAAGGCTCGACCGAAGAACGTCAATCCGTCAGGAGGGCCGATGATCGGCGCACCACAGAATTACCTGGCTGTCATCAAGGTGGTCGGGATCGGAGGCGGTGGCGTCAACGCCGTCAATCGCATGATCGACGCCGGGCTGCGGGGCGTGGAGTTCATCGCCGTCAACACCGACGCCCAGGCGCTGCTGATGAGCGACGCCGACGTGAAGCTCGACATCGGGCGGGAGCTGACCCGGGGCCTGGGTGCGGGGAGCGACCCCGAGGTCGGGGCCGAGGCGGCCGAGGCCCACCGGGACGAGATCGAGGAGGTGCTCAAAGGCGCCGACATGGTCTTCATCACCGCCGGCAAGGGCGGCGGCACCGGCACCGGCGGGGCCCCGGTCATCGCCCAGATCGCCAAGAGCCTGGGCGCCCTGACCGTGGGCGTGGTCACCCGGCCGTTCGCCTTCGAGGGCCGCCGGCGCTCGGTGCAGGCGGAGACGGGCATCGCCAAGCTCAAGGAGCAGGTCGACACCCTCATCGTCATCCCCAACGACCGGCTGCTGTCGGTCTCGAACGACAAGACGTCGGCCCTCAACGCCTTCAAGATGGCCGACGAGGTGCTGCTGCAGGGCGTGCAGGGGATCACCGACCTGATCAACACCCCCGGCCTCATCAACACCGACTTCGCCGACGTCAAGATGATCATGACCAACGCCGGTTCGGCCCTCATGGGCATCGGCTACGCGTCGGGCGACGGTCGGGCGCTCAACGCCGCCCGGGCCGCCATCTCCAGCCCGCTGCTGGAGGCGTCCATCGAAGGGGCGCGCGGCATCCTGCTCAACATCTCCGGCGGCAGCGACCTCGGCCTGTTCGAGGTCAACGAGGCGGCCGAGATCATCCACGAGGTCGCCCACCCGGACGCCAACATCATCGCCGGCATGGTCATCGACGACGCCATGGGCGACGAGGTCCGCGTCACCGTCATCGCCGCCGGCTTCGACCGCTGGGACGAAGGCCGCGAGCGCCAGCGGGAGGCGCCGCCCGCCGCCGTGCCGTCGGGCTCGAGCGGCCGCGGACCGATCCTCGGCCTGGGCGGCCGCCGCGAGCGTGAGCCCGAGCGGGGCCGCGAGCCCGACCGCGACCGGGGCCGCGAACGCGGCCGGGACGACATCTTCGCGCCCGTCGACGACGACCTCGACCTGGGCTCCGACGACGACGATTTCGACGTCCCGTCGTTCCTGAAGTGAAGCAGGGGGGCCGCGCCCTCCTGCCCCCGATGTCGGCGTCGTCCGCCTCGGTCGCCTTCACGGGACGGGCGGAGGGCGACATGGGACACGGCGGTGCGCCGGTGGTCGAGGTGGACGGCCAAGTCGCCGCCCGCCGCCGCGCCGTGGTCGACCTGCCGTGGACGTGGCTGCGCCAGGTGCACGGCGCCGACGTCGTGCCCGTGCTGAGCCCGGGTGACGGCGCCGGGGCCACCGCCGACGGCGCCGTGACCGACGTCGCCGGTGCCGCCCTCGCCGTGCTCACCGCCGACTGCGCACCGGTGGCCTTCGTCAGCGCCGAGGGCGTCATCGGTGTGGCCCATGCGGGCTGGCGGGGCGTTACCGCCGGGGTGCTCGAGCGGACGGTGGCCACCATGCGCTCCCTCGGCGCCACACGGGTCGGCGCCATCCTCGGCCCCTGCATCCGCGCCGAGTGCTACGAGTTCGGCGAGGACGATCTCGCCGCGGTCGCCGACCGGTTGGGCGACGGCGTGCGGGCCACCAGCGCCCAGGGCCGCCCATCGCTCGACCTGCCCGCCGCCGTGCGTGAAGCCCTCACCCGGGCGGGGGTCGCCGTCGACGTCGACCTCACCGACGTGGACATCTGCACCGCCTGCTCGCCCGACCACTACTCGTGGCGGGCCGGGAAGGACACGGCCCGCCAGGCCGCGGTGGTGTGGCGATGACGGCCATCGCGGTCGACGTGGCCGAGCGGCTCGCGACGGTCCGCGAGCGCATTGCCGCCGCCGGGCGCCCGCCCGACGAGGTGGTGGTCGTGGCCGTGACGAAGGGGTTCGGCACCGATGCGGTGGCGGCGGCGTCGGCCGCCGGCATCGAAGACGTGGGCGAGAACTACGCCCAGGAGCTGGCGGACAAGTGCCGGGAGATGCCGGCCACCGACCACCGCCGCTGGCACTTCCTCGGTCGCGTCCAGCGCAACAAGGTGCGGGTGATCGCCGGCGCCGTCCACCTGTGGCAAGGCGTCGACCGGGTTGCGGCCGGGGAGGAGATCGCCAAGCGGGCCCCGGGAGCGAGGGTGCTGGTGCAGGTCCGCATCGATGGCCGGGAGGATCGCAACGGGTGCGATCCCGACGACGTCCCGGCCCTCGTCGAGCGCCTGGGTGGCATGGGCCTGGACGTGCGCGGCCTCATGGCGGTCGGCCCCGCGGGGCCGCCCGAGCTGGCCCGCCCGGGCTTCCGCCAGGTCGCCGCCTTGGCCGACCGCCTGGGCCTGGCCGAGCGTTCCATGGGGATGAGCGAGGACCTCGACGTAGCCGTCGAGGAGGGGTCGACGATGGTGCGCGTCGGCCGTGGACTGTTCGGGGCGCGGCCCGTCGCGCCAAAGACGCGGCGATAGGCTCGCAGGGCCAAGGAGGCGACGCAGGGATGGCATCTATCTGGCGACGGACCATGGTGTACCTGGGACTCGTCGACGACGACGAGTACGAGGAGTACGAGCCGTACGACGAGCCCGCGCCCCAGGCGCCGCCGACGGCCCCGAGCCGGCGGGGCCGCGGCGTGCCGGAACCGGTCGAAATGTCCTACGAGCCCGAGCAGTCCGGCGTGCGGACGATTCCGCGGGAAGAGAGCGTGAGCGTGGATCCCCGAGGCCCCGAGCGCATGGGCGGCGGCGTGGGCGGCAGCGGCATGGGCGGCGGTGGCGGTGGGGTCACCGTGCAGCAGCGGCCGTCGGTGGTCCGGCCGTTCACCCAACCGCAGGCGGCCAAGGTCCACGTCGTCGTCCCGGTAGGGTTCAACGACGCCCAGGAGATCGGAGACAAGCTGAAGGCGAACCAGCCGGTGATCGTGAACCTCCAGGGGGTCGATCGCGAGCTGTCCCGGCGCCTGATCGACTTCTCCTCCGGCCTGACCTACGGGCTCGGCGGGGCCATGGAACGGGTCGCCGATCAAGTCTTCCTGCTCACCCCATCGAACGTCGAGGTCTCGGCGGAGGAGAAGCGTCGCCTGCAAGAGCGCGGCCTGTACCGCTCCTGAAGTGATCCAACAACTTCTTTGCGACCTCCTCACCGCCTACCTCATCGTCATCTTCGCCAGGATCATCCTGTCGTGGTTCCCGCTGGCTCCGGACTCGGCCATGGCCACCGTTTTCGGCTTCCTGTACTCGATCACCGAGCCGGTGCTGGGGCCGATCCGCCGGGTGGTCCCGCCCTTGGGCATGGGGGGCATGGGCCTCGACCTGTCGCCGATCATCGTGATCTTCGGGATCGAGATTCTGCAGCGCACCATCTGTTAGTAGCGTGGGGTCATGGTCGGCGGCGGACGCTGACCGTTTAGGATGCCCGCGGTTCTCCCCGTAGAGATTGGGATGGTGACGTGTTGGTTCTGGTGAGCTTCGTGCTCGTCCTGGCAGCGGCAGTGACGCTCGTCGTCGGACTGCTGCAGTCGGGACTTGCCCTCATCTATCTGTCGATCGGCTGCAGCGTGCTGGCCGGCGTGGTGCTGGCCGTGGCCGTGCTGCGCGGTCGGCCCGAATCCCGGCCGGTGGCGGCGGGCGGTCGCTCGTTCACGCCGCCGCAGCGGGCCGAGGTGCCGGTCGCGGTCGGCGCGACCACGACGTCACCGACGGAGACGACCAGCAGCTGGAGCTCGCCCCCGGCAGCTGCGTCCCCGCCCCCGCCGCCTCCCCCGCCCCCGCCGCCGCCCGGCGAGGATCTGGCCACCCGGGCCGCCGGCAGCGCGCTCCTTGGCCGGCTCCGGGGCCGGCGGGCCGAGCAGGAGGGCGAGGCCACCGTGGTGGCCGCCCCCTCGGGTAGCGAGGCGGGCGTCGACGTCGACGACGAGCCCGCGGCCACGCCGGCGGCGGCGGTGACCACCGAGATGCCCGCGCCCGTGGGCGCGGCACCCCGGGAGGCGGCCGACGGCTTCCCCATCGAGGACTACGACCGGCTCCGGGCCACCGAGCTGCTGGCCATGCTCCCGTCCCTGGACCGCAACCAGCTCGAGGCGGTACGCCAGCGGGAGTCGTCCGGCAAGAACCGCTTCACCATCATGAGCCGGGTCGACGCCCTGCTGGCCAGCAAGGAGCAGCCGGCATGGGAGGCGGCGGACGACGACTGGGAAGCCGGCGTCGGCGAAGACGCCGAGAGCGAGGCCGCGGCCATCGAGGCCGAGGCCATCCGCGACGAGGACGGCTTCGGCGACGAGCTCGACGAGGCCGAGGTCGACGAGGACGAGGTCGACGAGCTGGTGTCGCCGTCGGCGGCCCCCGCCTTCCCGATCGCCGGCTACGACTCGCTGACCGTGGGCCAGATCCTGCCCCGCCTGAGCGAGCTGGACGCCGAGGAGCTGGCCGAGGTCCGCACCCGCGAGCAGCAGGGCCGCAACCGGGGCACCATCCTCGACCGCGTCGACCGGCTGAGCGCCCGGGCGGGCGGCGCCGCGTCCGGGGCCATCGCCATGCCCGCGGCCTCCCCGCCGGCCCGCAAGGCGCCGGCCCGCAAGGTGGCGGCCACCAAGGCACCGTCCCGCAAAGCGGCGCCGGCCAAGGCGCCGGCCGCGGCCACGTCGTCGATGGCCGCCGCAGTCAAGAAGGCCCGTGCTCCCAGGGCCGCGGCCGCCCCCGTACCGCCGCCGGCCCCCGCCCCGGCCCCGGCGAAGGCCACCCGCAAGTCGCCGGCGAAGCAGGCGGCTGTGGCCCCGGTCGTCCCGGCCGCCACCAAGACGGCGCGCAAGAGCCCGGCCCGCAAGGCGGCCCCCATCGAGGCGCCGCCGGCCAAGGCCGGTTCGAGCATGAAGGACGCGGTCAAGAAGGCCCGGGCGACCAAGAAGCGCTAGTCGCCCCGGGGCCGCGCCCCCGGCGCTCAGGCTGGGGCGGCCTCGACCACCACCCGTAGCTCGACCCGGAGGCGCTCGCCCTCGACGTCGAGCTCGGTGGCTTCGGCCCCCGCCTCGGCGACCAACACGATCTCGGCGGCCAAGACCTGGGTGGCGATCCACGCCCGGTGACCCTCGATGGCCGCGGCCAGCGTCGGGCCGGCCTCGATGGTGAGCCCGATGCGGTCGGACAGGGCCAGGCCCCGCTGCTTGCGCAGGTCGTTGACGTCTCGGGCCACCTCGCGGGCCAGGCCTTCGAGGCGCAGGTCGTCGTCGAGCTCGAGGTCGAGGGCCACCGCCCACCCGCTCTCCTGGGCCAGGGCGAAGTCCTCGTGGCGGCTGGCCCGCACCTCGACGTCGCCCGCCTCCAACCGCTCGCCGGCGATCTCGACCCACCCCTGCTCCTCCAGCGCCCGGCGGACCTCCGAGCCGTCCGCCGCGGCCAGGGCGGCCTTGACCTCGTTGACCCGGGGGCCGAGCCGCGGCCCCAACGAGCGGAAGTTGGGGACCACGGTCCAGGTCATGAGGTCGGTCAGGGTCTCGACGTCCTCCAGGGCCCGCACGTTGAGCTCGGCGGCGATCTCGGCCTTGACCTCCTCGGACAGCTCGGCGCCCGGGTGTAGCAGCAGGGCCCGGCGCAGGGGCTGGCGGGTGCGCACGCCGGCGTCGGTGCGGGCGGCCCGGCCGAGGCCGACCAGCCGGCGGGCGGCGTCCATCTCCACCGACAGCCCGGCGTCGGGGGGGCCGACGGCGCGGGGCCAGTCGGTGAGGTGGACCGACGGCGAGCCGGTCAGGGTGCGGTGCATCTCGTCGGCCAGGAACGGGCAGAACGGGGCCAGGAGCTGGGCGGTGACCACCAGGCAGCGGTACAGCACGGCGTGCGCGCCGCCGTCGCCCGGCTGGCCGGGACCACCCCAGAACCGGGCCCGAGAGCGGCGCACGTACCAGTTGGACAGGTCGTCGACGAAGGTGGCGATGGCGGTCGCTCCGCCCAGGGCGTCGAACGCCTCCAGGGCGTCGGTGACGGCGGTGATCGTCCCCCGCAGCTGGGACAGGATCCACCGGTCCATCACGTGGTTGGTCACCCAGTCGCCCGGCTGCCAGCCGTCCAGGTCGGCGTAGGTGGCGAAGAACGAGAACACGTTCCAGAGGGTGAGCAGCGTCTTGCGGGTCGACTCCCGGATCCCGTCCTCGTAGACCCGGCGGCTGGTCCACGGCGACCCGGCGGAGAAGAAGTACCAGCGCAGGGCGTCGGCGCCGAAGGCTTCGAAGATCTGCCACGGCTCGATGACGTTGCCCTTGGACTTGGACATCTTCTGGCCGTCCTGGTCGACCACGTGGGCCAGGCACACCACGTTCTTGTACGGGGTGCTGTCGAAGACCAGGGTGTTGACGGCCAGCAGGGAGTAGAACCAGCCCCGGGTCTGGTCGATGGCTTCGCAGATGAAGTCGGCCGGGAAGGCGGACTCGAACTCGGCCCGCTCGCCGAACGGGTAGTGGTGCTGGGCCGACGGCATGGACCCCGAGTCGAACCAGGCGTCGAGCACCGGCGTCACGCGCTTGGCTGTCTTGTCGCAATCGGGCGCGCCGCACGGGATGGGGATCTCGTCGACCGCGGGGCGGTGCAGGTCGAGCCGGCCGAGGTCGAGGCCGGACCGCGTCGACAGCTCCTCGACCGAGCCGATGCAGGTGTCGTGGCCGTCGGGGCAGCGCCACACCGGCAGCGGCGTGCCCCAGTACCGGTCGCGCGACAGCGCCCAGTCGACGTTGTTGTGCAGCCAGTCGCCGAAGCGCCCGTGCTTGATGTGCTCGGGGTGCCAGTTGATCCGCTCGTTCTCGCGGAGCAGGTCGGCCTGCCGGTCCGAGGTGCGCACGAACCACGACGTCTTGGCCCAGTACAGCAGGGGCGTTCCGCACCGCCAGCAGTGGGGGTACGAGTGGGTGTACTCCTCGGCCAGCACGAGCAGTTCACGGGCCAGCAGGTCGCCCAGGATCTCGCGGTCGGTGTCCTTGACCCAGCGGCCGGCCCAGGGCGTCACCCGCTCGTCGAACGTGCCGTCGGGGCCCACCGGGTTGAGGACGGGCAGGCCCTCGGCCTTGGCCACGTCCATGTCGTCGTTGCCGAAGGCGGGGGCCAGGTGGACGATGCCCGAGCCCTCCTCGGTGCTCACGAAGTCGGCCGCCACCACCCGGGGCGCGGCGTCGAGGGGCAGCAGCTCGAACGGCCGGCTGTAGCGCAGCCCGACCAGCTGGGTGCCCCGGAAGCGCTCGACGATCTCCGCCCCCTCGGCCACTCGGGCCACGGCCATGACCATGTCCCGGCCACCCTCGGCGGCCCGCACCCGGGCGTACTCGATGTCGGGGCCGACGGCGGCGGCCACGTTGGAGATCAGCGTCCAGGGCGTGGTGGTCCACACCAGCAGGTCGGTCTCGCCGCCGACGACGGGGAAGCGCACGTAGGCGGCCGGGTCGACCACGTCGCGGTACACGCCGGGCTGGCCCAGCTCGTGCGACGACAGCGCGGTACCGCACCGCGGGCAGTACGGGCTGACCCGGTGGCCCTCGTAGAGCAGCTTCTTGTCCCAGAGCTGGCGCACCAGCCACCACACCGACTCCACGTAGCTGTTGTCGAGGGTCCGGTAGGCGTCGTCGGTGTCGATCCAGACGCCGGAGCGCTCGGTCAGGGTCTCCCAGTCGGCCACGTAGCGCTCGACCGACTGGCGGCAGCGGGCGTTGAACTCGGCGATCCCGAACTCTTCGATCTGGTGC
>DATJHJ010000146.1:0-5243 GCA_035494015.1 Acidimicrobiales bacterium | reverse complement strand
CGCTCGCCAGGGAGGCCCTTCGCGTCGCTCGCCTCGACCCCCGCCGGGCCCGAGGGCTGGCCGAGATGGCGGCCGATCTGGCCGAGGAGTCGGGCGACTTCCGCGCCGCGTCGACTGCCGCACGTGCGCTCGGGCTGGCGGCCCGTGAGCTGTACGACCTGCCGGGCTCGGTCGCCCACCTCAGGCGCGCCATCCGCATCAGCCATCGCAACGGCGACGCGAGAGGGGTAGCCCAGGCGAGGATGACGCTTACCGCGACGCTCGCCGTCCAAGGCGACTGGGTCGGCGCCCTCCGCGAAGCCGACCTGGCGGCGCCCGCGCTCCGGGGCCAGGATCTCGCCCTCCTCCGCCTGCAGCGCGGGACGGTGCTGGCCGGGCAGGGGCGGCTCGACGAAGCCATCGCCGCCTACGGGCAGGCGCTCCCCGCGTTGCGGCGCTCCGGCGACACCGCGTGGGCCGCGTTGCTGCTGACAAACCGCGGCCTCGCCCGGTTCCAGCGCGGCGACCTCGCCGTCTCCGAATCCGATCTGCGCAAGGCCGAGGCACTGTTCTCCGAGATCGGCCACGGCCGTGCCGTCGCACGCGTGTACCAGAGCCTGGGCCTGGTGGCGAGCCGCCGGGGGGACCTGCCCGCCGCCCTCGAGTGGTTCGACCGGGCCGAGCGATGGTTCGGCGACCACGGTTACGTCGAGGCGATGGTGTACCACGATCGGTGCGACGCCCTCCTGGCGGCGCGACTGGTCGCCGAGAGCCGGAGGTGCGCGGAGGCGGCCGTGCGCACCCTCACTGAGGAGGGGCGCCTCAGCTACGCGGCGACGGCGCGGCTGAAGCTGGCCGAGGCCGCCCTGGCCGACGGGGACGCCGCCACCGCCCGGGCCACGGCTGACCAGGCCGCTCGCGCCCTTTCCCACCAGCGCCGGCCCGCCCTCGCCGCCCTGGCCCGCCAGGTGTCGCTGCGCGCCGCGTGGACGGTGGGCGAGCGCTCGCCGTCGCTCCTGAACCGGGCCCGGCGCAATGCGAACGCGTTGGAGGCGGCCGGGTTCGCCCTGCACGCCCTCGATGCCCGGCTGCTCGCCGCCCAAGTGGCGATCGACCTCGGCCGGACGGGCGTGGCCCGCACCGAGCTGGGCAGGGCGCGCCGGGCACGCAACCGGGCGCCGGCCCAGATCCGGGCCCGCGCCTGGCACGCCGAGGCCCTCCTCCGCTTGTCCTGCGGGAGCCGGCGGGGGGCCGAGGGCGCCCTCCAGGCGGGAATGCGGGTGGTAGACCGCTACCGCATCGCGCTCGGCGCCACCGAGCTACGGGCCAACGCCTCCGGGCACGTCATCGAGCTCGCCGCCCTCGGTCTCCGCTTGGCCATCGAGGAAGGTGACCCCAGGAAGGTGTTGGCGTGGGCCGAGCGGGGGCGGGCGGCGTCCGCACTCCTCCGCCCGGCCCGACCGCCCGACGATGCCCAGCTGGCGGCCGGCCTGGGTGCCCTCCGTGCCGTGGTGGCGGAGATGGAGGCGCAGGCGGCCGCCGGCCGCCCTACGTCGCGACTCGCGGCGCGGCAAGCCGAGCTGGAGGACGCGGTGCGCGACCGGGCCCGGTGTGCCACGGGCGTCCTCGCCGCGTCGGTCGCCCCGACCCCACCCTTGCCGGCCATGCTCGCCGCCCTGGACGACGCCACCCTGGTCGAGATCGTCGAGTCCGACGGCGAGCTCCACGCGGTCTCCAAGCGCGCGCACCGCCTGACGCTCCGGCGGCTGGGTGCGGCCACTGACGCGGCGTCAGAGCTCGATCGGCTGCGGTTCTCCTTGCGCCGCCTGGCGTTCCGTACCGGCTCGGCTGCGAGCCGGGAGGCCGCCAACGCCTCGGCGGCCTACAGCGCCCAGGTTCTCAACGACGTCCTCCTCGGCCCGCTCGACCTCGGCGACGACCTTGTCCCGGCGGTGATCGTGCCGACCGGGCGTTTCCACGCCATGCCGTGGTCGGTGCTCCCGAGCCTCCGGCGCCGGCCGGTCACCGTCGCCCCGTCGCTCGCCGCGTGGCATCGGGCGGCGACGGCCCCCACGTCGGGAGCGACGGCGACGGTTTTCACCGCCGGCCCGAACCTCGACCACGCCGCGGCCGAGGTCCGCGCCCTCGCCGCCCTGTACCCCGGAGCGCGGCTCCTGACCGCGGGCCGGGCCACGTGTCGGGCGGTGCTGGAGGCGGTCGACGGCGCCGCCCTCGCCCACGTGGCCGCCCACGGCCGGTTTCGCAGCGACAATCCACTGTTCTCCTGCCTGGAGCTCGCCGACGGGCCGCTCACCGTGTACGACCTCGAGGGGCTCGCCGCCGCCCCGGAGACCCTCGTCCTCGCCGCGTGCGACGTGGGCCTCTCCGACGTTCGCCCCGGCGACGAGCTCATGGGACTGGCTGCTGCAGTCTTGGCCCTCGGCACGCGGACGTTGATTGCCAGCGTCTTTCCTGTCCCCGACGAGGGCACCAGGTCGATGATGCTGGCGTTCCACGCCAACGCCCGGCGCGGCCTCGGGCCCGCTGCTGCGTTGGCCGCGGCGCGGGCGTCGACCAGCTGCGAGGGACCCGTCGGCGCCGCGTTCACGTGCTTCGGTGCAGGATGAACGCGGCCTGGCCCGCCTCGGCCCGTCGGGTTGGCCGAGGGCCTATAGGCCGGCGTCGGCGGTGGCCACGAACCGTTCGGCCAGGTCCGGGGCGGCACCGATGTGGACGTGGACGTAGGACGCCAGCAGGGTTGGGGTGGCGAAGCCGGCGCGGCCGGAGCCGGCCCGGCCCGACCAGTCGAAGGCGTCGCCGGCGGGGTCGAGGGTCGAGTAGCGAAACTCGTGACCGCGGAGGTCGGTGCCGGCCGGGCCGAGAGGAGAGCGAACCCGTAGGCGGGTGCGGCGGTAGCCCAGCGTGAGCCGGTCGGTCATGCGCCCGTCGGCGGGGACCACACCGGCGAGAGCGTGGCCGTCCAGCGACCGGGCCAGCCAGAGGAGCCCACCGCACTCGGCCCACGTCACCAGCCCGCTGTCGACCCGGCGGCGGACGTCGTCGAGGAGCGGGCGGTTGGCGGCGAGAGCGGCGGCGAAGACCTCGGGGAACCCGCCTCCCGCGTAGAGGGCGCGGGCGCCGTCCGGCAGCCGGCGATCGGTCAGGGGGTCGAAGGGGACCAGCTCGGCCCCGGCCTGGGCGAGGAGCTCGAGGTTGTCCGGGTAGGTGAAGCTGAAGGCCGGGCCGCCGGCGACGGCCACGAGCGGTCCGGCTTGCCGCCGGGCGGTCGGCGGTTCGGCGACAACGGTGGCGGGCGACGACCGGGCGAGGGCGAGGATGGCGTCGAGATCGCAGTCCCGGGCGACGGCGGCGGCCAAGGCGTCGAGT
The DNA here is from genome assembly GCA_035494015.1 of Acidimicrobiales bacterium. GTDB lineage: Bacteria > Actinomycetota > Acidimicrobiia > Acidimicrobiales > AC-14 > CADCTB01. The sequence goes on along the minus strand of DATJHJ010000146.1, from coordinate 1,877 downwards.
GAGCGGCGGACCTGGTCGGGCTGCTCGACCACCGGGACGAGCCCGAGGTGGCGGTCCCGCCAGGCGTAGTCCGGGCTCCGGCGCAGGGCGCCGAGTACGGGAACGCCGATCGGCGCGATGGCCTGGCGCAGCAGGGCCTCGTGCCCGTCGCTGCCGACCCGGTTGAGGATCACCCCGGCGACCGCCGTCGCCGGGTCGAAGGTGGCGAACCCGTGGACCATCGCCGCCACCGACGCCCCGACCGAGGACCCGTCGACCACGAGCACGACCGGCGCGCCGAGCAGGCCGGCCACCTCGGCCGTGCTCGCCGCCGGCCCGGCGGGGTCGCCCGATCCGTCGAACAGCCCCATCACGCCCTCGACGACGAGGACGTCCGTCTCCGCCGCCGCCCGCCCGGCCAGGGGGGCGATGGCGTCCACGCCGCAGATCCAGCTGTCGAGGTTGCGGCCCGGCCGGCCGGTGGCCAGGCCGTGGTAGCCGGGGTCGATGAAGTCGGGCCCGACCTTGGCCGCCCCGACGACCATGCCCCTCTGCCGGAACGCCGCCATCAGCCCCGTCGCCACCGTCGTCTTGCCCACCCCCGACGACGTGCCGGCCACCACCAGCCGGGGGCCGAGACGAGCCACGGTCAAGGGTAGGTCTACGAGACGATCGGTTCGAGCTCGAACTCGAGGTCCACCGCCCTCACCGTGAGTGTGAACTGCCGCAGGAAGGCCTCGTGGCCGAGGAGGGCCCACCCGGGTCGCCAGGGATTGCAGAACCCGACGGTGGCGTCCCACCTGTGTCCGGCACCCGAAGATCACGGTCCGAACGTCGCTTCGGCCTCCTCGCGCGTCAGAGGAACACGCCAGATGGCGCCCTGCCTGCCCGTTCGCCGGAGCTCGGCCGCCACCTCCCGAGGGGTGCTTCCGGAGGCCACGACCTCCTCGCCGGCCTGTGCGATCCACTGCCCCGCGTACTGGTCGAGCCCGTGACCGGCCACCGCTGCCCCGCTGCCACCGGCGGGCAGGAGATGCACCTCGAAGTGGTCGTCCCGGCCGGCCCGTAGGCGGGCCTCGACGAGTCCCGGCGCGGGCCCCGGGCGCGCATCGGTCAGATGAACCTGGAACAGGCGGTGGTGCGCAGGCCCGAGCAGGATCCGGTGGCCGGCGACCTCCACCGTGTAGTCGCTGGTGAACTCGAAAAGAGCGCCCAAGTCCGCGGTCGCGGATCGCATCGACGTCAGGCTGTCCTCGTCCAGGACCACCGTCGCACCACTCCAGTGTCCGGACACGGGCTCTCCCCGGAGGAGCGCGTCGGCCAGCTCGATTGCCTTGACATCGGCTTCGTCCAGCTCGGCCGTGATGGGAAACCATTGCCCGGTGCGCTCCTGGATCCGACCGAGCAGCTCGACGGCCGAGGTGTGGCGCGACTTCCGTGGCGACGGGAGATCGTCGCCGACGCGCTCAAAACTACGCTCGTCGACCAGCGTCACGGCCACCACTGTAGGACGCATGCTTCCCCTGTTCCCGCCGGGTCGCACCCTGTGGAAATTGCCGCGGCGGTACCGTGGGGGGGTGACTGCTGGCTTTGCCCTGCCGCTGTTCGCGGTGGTCGCCGGGCTGCTGTCCTTCAGCTCGCCGTGCTGCCTCCCGCTGCTGCCGGGCTACCTGTCGTACGTCTCGGCCCTGCCGGTGTCGGAGCTCGGCGACCGCCAAGCCCGCATGGTCACCCTGCGGGCCGCGCTGCTGTTCGTGGGCGGCTTCACCCTGGTCTTCACCGCCCTCGGCGTCGCCGTCCAGCTGCTCGGGTCGGTGCTCCTGGCCCGCGACGGGATCGTGCGGTGGTTCGGCGTGCCGATCATCATCCTCGGCCTGTCGACCATGGGCGTGGTGCGC
>DATJHJ010000145.1:0-2986 GCA_035494015.1 Acidimicrobiales bacterium | reverse complement strand
AGGAAGCGGATGTCGTTGGCGATGAAGTGGCGGATGTCGTCCACGTCGTGGCGCATCATGGCGCAGCGGTCGATCCCGAAGCCGAAGGCGAAGCCGCTGTACTCCTCGGGGTCGACGCCGACGGCGGCGAACACGTTGGGGTCGACCATGCCGCACCCGCCCAGCTCGATCCAGCCCGTGTGGGAGCACACCCGGCAGCCCCGGCCCTCGCAGAAGATGCAGCTGACCTCGAACTCGGCCGAAGGCTCGGTGAAGGGGAAGAACGACGGCCGGAGGCGGGAGTGGATGTTAGGGCCGAAGTAGGCGCCGGTGAACGCCTCGATGGTGCCGGCCAGGTCGCCGAAGGTGATGCCCCGGTCGACGACGAGCCCCTCGATCTGGTGGAACACCGGGAGGTGGCGGGCGTCGGGCGTGTCCCGGCGGTAGCAGCGGCCGGGCATGACCGCGTAGATCGGCGGGGCCTGGGCCTGCATGACCCGGATCTGGGTGGGCGACGTGTGGGTGCGCAGCAGGGTGGACTCCGGCGCGCCCAGCCGGACGTAGAGGGTGTCCCACATGCTGCGGGCCGGGTGGGCGGGCGGCATGTTCAGGGCCTCGAAGTTGTACCAGTCGGTCTCCACCTCCGGGCCCTCGGCCACGTCGTAGCCCATGGCCACGAACAGGTCCTCCAGCTCGTCGCGGGTCTGGGTGACCAGGTGTCGGTGGCCGACGGCGAACCGGCCGACCACCTCGGTCAGGTCCAGCCGCTCGGCCTGGAGCTGGGCCTCGCGCTCGCCGGCCTGCAGCTTCTCGGCCCGCTCGGCCACGGCCGCCTCCACCCGGCTGCGAGCGGCGTTGATGGCCCGGCCCGCGTCCTTGCGGGCCTCGACCGGCAGCTGCCCCAGGCGCTGGTTGAGGGTCCCGATCACCGATCGCTTCCCCCCCACCAGCTCGGCTTCCAGGGTCCGCAGGTCGGCGACGGAGGCCACGGCCGCCACCCGCGCCAACCCGTCGGCCTCCGCGGCGGCGATCTCGTCCACCAGCTCCGTCACAGGAGCTCGCGGGGCGGGTCGACGGGGAGGGTGAACCGGAACACCGAGCCCCGGCCGACCTCCGACTCCACGATGAGGCGGCCGCCGTGGGCCTCCACCAGGCCTCGGCTGATCCACAGGCCCAGGCCGGAGCCCGTGGGCCGGGTCTCGGCCCGGCGGAAGAACTTGGTGAACACGCGGGGCAGGTCCGACTCCGGGATGCCCTCGCCCTTGTCGGCCACCGAGACCGTCACCTGGCCGTCGGCCGCGGCACCCTGGACCCGCATGCTGCGGGGGTCGGCGTACTTGGCCGCGTTCTCCACCAGGTTGGTCAGCACCTGCTCGATCTTGTCGGGGTCGGCGTAGATGTGCGGGAAATTATCGGGGAACTCGACGTCGGCGGAGAGGGTGGTCTCCATCATCCGCACCTTGTCGAGCACGGTGTTCACCAGGGCGACCAGGTCGACCATCTGCCGGCGCAGGACGAGCCGGCCGCTCTCGAGCCGGCTGATGTCCAGCAGCTCGGTGACCAGGCGGGTGACCCGGTCGGCGTCGTGATGGACCTGCTCGAGCATCATCCGCTTCTGGTCCTCGCCCAGGCGGTCCCACCGGTTGAGCAGCAGGCTGGTGTAGCCCTTGACCGAGGTGAGGGGGGAGCGCAGCTCATGGCTCACCGTGGAGATGACCTCGATGCCGTCGGCCGCGCCGACCCGGCGGCGGGCGGCGTCGCGCAACACCAGCACCGCGCCGGTCAGCTCCCCTGCCCCGTCCCGTTCGTACCGGCCGGTCACCAGGGCCCGTACCTCCCGACCCCGGGCGCCCCGCAGCCGGATCTCCTGCTCCGGGATCCGCACCACCGAGCGCAGCCGGGTCGAGGGGTGCCAGCCTCCGGCCAGCAGTGCCCGGCCGTCGGGCGTGCGGGGCTGGAGGGCCTCGCCGAGCGGCCGCCCGAGCAGCTCGTCGGCCGGATAGCCCGTCAGCTCCACCGCGGCGATGTTGGCGGCGCGGACGATGCACTCGGCGTCCAGCTCGAGCACGGCATCGGGCAGCCGGTCCGCTGCCGTTCGGTGCTCGCTCATGCAGACCGCTGGCGGGCGGCCTCGAAACAGAGGACGGCGGCGGCCATCCCGACGTTCAACGACTCGGCCCGCCCGGCCATGGGGATGCTGACCCACCCGTCGACCACCGCGGCGACGGCGGGGGGCAACCCGTGCGCCTCGTTGCCGAGGACCAGCGCGGTGGGCGAGGCCAGGTCGGCGCGGAAGTGGGGTACCCCGCCCTCGGGGCGCGTGCCCAGGCGGCGCAGGCCCCACTCGCCCACCGTGCTGAGCACCTTCACCGCCTCTCCTCCAGCCACGATCTGCGTGTGGAACAACGAGCCGGCCGACGCCCGCACGGTTTTCGGGTTATAGACGTCGACTGAACCTTCACAGCAGATTATCCCTCCGACCCCTGACGCCTCGGCGCTACGGAGAACGGTACCGAGGTTCCCGGGGTCCCGTACATCGACGCAGACGACCACCAACGACGCCCCCGCCAGCTGGTCGAGGGAGACGTCGACCGAGGGGGCCACGGCGAGGACCGGCTGGGGGGTGGCGGTGCCCGCCACCCGCTCCAGGACGCCGGGCGCCAGGTCGACCACCGGGATGCCGGCCGCGGCGGCCCGGGCGACCACGCCGAGCGACGCACCGCCCGGCGCCACGTACACCTCCTGGACCCCCACGCCGGCGTCCAGGGCGTCGCCCAGCAGGGTCGGGCCCTCGATGACGAAGGCCCGCTCCCGCTGGCGGACGGCAGCCCGGTCGACCAGCCGCCGGAGGCGCTTCACCCGAGCGGAGGTGAAGGCCAGGGCCATGTCAGGAAGCCTGGCGGCTCTCCCCTGCCAGCTTGACCAGCCCGGCGAAGGCGGTGGGATCGGTGACGGCCAGGTCGGCCAGCACCTTGCGGTCCACCTCGACCCCCGCCTCGCGCAGGCC
>DATJHJ010000144.1:0-3901 GCA_035494015.1 Acidimicrobiales bacterium | reverse complement strand
GGTGTTGGTCTGCGCCGGCGAAGCTGACGTCATGGTGAAGTTCCTCTCGGTTCGGTCAGTTCTCTCTTGTAACTGGGCACACTATCCGTCACCATGGAGGAGTGGAAGACGGCACATCTCGGTCAGTCAGGCACATCTGCGGAACCGAGGTGTCCTGCGAAGTCCGCCAGATCCTCGACCGGGTGGGCGACAAGTGGTCGCTGCTGGTCATGGCCGTGCTGGAGGGCGGCACGCTGCGGTTCAGCGAGCTGCTCCGCCAGATCGACGGGATCAGCCAGCGCATGCTGACTCTGACCCTCCGCCAGCTCGAGCGCGACGGGCTGGTCGAGCGCACCGTGTACGCCGTCGTCCCGCCCCGGGTCGACTACCAGCTGACCGTCCTCGGCAAGACCCTCCAGGAGCCCATCCACGGCCTGGTCCGGTGGACGATCGACCACCACGAGGAGGTCGCCGACGCCCGGACGACCTACGACCGCCGAGCGGCGTCAGAGTCGGGGGGTCCCTGAATGGCCAGGGCTGATGCGCGGCGCCACGGCAGTCGCGATCCGGACGGCAATGGCAGCGCAGCTCGACGACCCGCGTCTCCAGCTGAACATCGAGGAGGCCGATGGCCCAGGCGCCCCGCCATCAGGACCCCCGGAAAGGAACGACTAGATCGACGGGGAGAGGGTGCGCTCCTCGGGGTCGGCGAGCGACACCGTCTCGCCCGGGATCAGGCGGCCGTCGGCGTCGGACTCGTACCAGCGGCCGCCCAGGTTCTCGATGGGATGCGGCTGGAGCCCCAGCACCCGGTCCAGGTGCCGCACCAGGGCCCCGTGCGAGACCAGCAGCACCCGGTCACCAGGCGAGGCCGCGGCGGCGGCCCGGGCCAGCGCGGCCCGTGCCCGCTCGACCAGGTGGGTGCGGGTCTCACCCCCCGGCGGCGACTCCGACCGCCCCTCCGACCAGTCGGCCAGCGCCCCCGGCCAGCCGGCCTCGATCTCCGGACGGGTCAGACCCTGCCAGTCGCCCACGTCGATCTCCCGCAGGTCCGGATCGACCCCCACCGGCAACCCGAGCGGCGCGGCCAGGATGTCGGCCGTACGGCGGGCCCGCTGGAGATCCGAGGACACGACGCAGGTGAAACCAAGGCCGGCCAGGCGCTCGGCGGCCTCGCCGGCCTGCTGCTCGCCCAGTTCGGAGAGCGGCGGGTCGGCCTGCCCCTGCCACCGGTTCTCGGCGTTCCAGGCGGACTGGCCGTGGCGGACGAGCAGGAGGTGGCGGGAGGTCGAGGGCACGTCCCCGAAGGTAGGGGATGGTGAGGCCGACTGAGCCCCTGGCGGGGTGGGACCCATGTGGGTCGACCTCACCATCTCCCTGATTTGCGGCTAGGCGGGGTGCCGCAACTGATCTATCGACGGCACCCGCGAAAGCTTGAGCGCGAAGATCAGAACATGATCGGCGAGCTCCACGGGGCTGTCTTCGAGATGGCCAAGGCGCTGCACCGGCAGGTGGCGAGCGACGAGCTGTTCCTGTTGGCCCTGACCGAGCTCGACCCGTCGACCCCCGCCCGGCGCGCCCTCGAGGCCGCCGGCATCACCGCCGACCGCCTCCGGCCCCTGGTGCGCACCGAGGGCGACGAGACCGCCCCCGCCCCCGATCACCTCGGCTACTCCCCCGCCTACTACTCCATGCTCGGCCGGGTCGATGCGTTCGCCGCCTGCCTGGGCGACGGGCGGGTCACGCCCGAGCACGTGCTGCTGGCCCTCCTTTGGGACGCCGATTCGCAGTCGTCGCAGCTCCTCCACCACCTCGGAGTGAGCGCCGGCGCCGTCGTCGACCGGCTCGGCAACCTGGGCGTCCCCGTCCCCGCATCCCGGCCGCCCGAGCACGAACCCGTCCCCTTTGGCGAAGAGGTGTGGTTCGACCGGGACCAGGTCGAGAAGGTGGTCGACCTCCTCCGCCTCCGGCTCGGGCCGGGCACCCATTGGGGCTTCAACTACGAGGGCGACCGGGCCTACGCGGTGGCCGAGGTGGGTGTGGATCTCGCCGCCCTCGTCGCCGAGGCCCTCCCGCCGGCCGTCGAGTTCCTGGCCATCGACCACGTCCTGCTCGGCATCCCGGTGGGGGGCGAAGAGGAGGCCACCACCTTCTACGAGGGCGTGCTGGGGCTGACCCGGGTCCCCAAGCCGGCCCACCTGGCCGTCAACGGGGGCTGCTGGTTCGAGTCCGGCGACGTCCACGTCCACGTCGGGCCTGACCCGGACTTCCGCCCGGCCCGCAAGGCCCACCCCGCCCTGCGGGTTCGCGGCCTGGCCGCGCTGATGGAGCGAATGCGGGCGGCGGGCGTCCCCGTGCGGGAGTCGAACGGCCAGGTCTTCACCGAGGACCCCTTCGGGAACCGGGTGGAGCTTCTGGAACGGGGCGGTACACTGCTCGGACCGCCGTAGGAAGAATCTGAGGAGAGGCGCGTGCCCGGTACCGTGATCGTCGGCACCCAATGGGGCGACGAGGGCAAGGGCAAGCTGACCGATCTGCTGACCAGGCAGATGAAGGTCGTGGTCCGCTACCAGGGGGGCCACAACGCCGGCCACACCATCGTCGTCGACGGGGAGTCGTTCGCCCTGCAACTCGTCCCCAGCGGGATCTTGTACCCCTGGGTGACCCCGGTGATCGGCAACGGGGTGGTGGTCGACCCGGCGGTGCTGATCGACGAGATCGACACGCTCATCGCCCGCGGGATCGACTGCTCCCGGCTCAAGGTCAGCGGGAACGCCCACCTGATCATGCCGTACCACGCCGAGCTGGACCGGCTGACCGAGCGCAAGCTGGGCAAGAACAGCCTGGGCACCACCAAGCGGGGGATCGGCCCGGCCTACGCCGACAAGGCGGCCCGGGTCGGTCTCCGGGTCCAGGACCTGCAGGACCCGAAGATCTTCCGCGAGAAGCTCGACGTCGCCCTCAAAGAGAAGAACCTCATCCTGGCCAAGATCCACAACCGGCTGCCGCTGTCGGCCGACGACATCGCCGAGCTGTACCTGGGCGAGCTGGCCCCCCGGTTGGAGCCGATGATCGCCGACTCCGTCGGCATGGTGCACGACGCCCTGGAGGAGGGGGCCAACGTGCTGTTCGAGGGCGCCCAGGCCACCTTCCTCGACCTCGACCACGGCACCTATCCCTTTGTCACCTCGTCGAACCCGGTAGCCGGCGGGGCCCTGACCGGCGCCGGTGTGGGGCCGGGGCACATCCAGCGGGTGATCGGCGTGGCCAAGGCCTACGTCACCCGGGTGGGCGCCGGCCCGTTCCCCACCGAGCTGTCCGACGAGACCGGCGACGCGCTGGTCGACCGTGGCCACGAGTACGGGACCAACACCGGCCGCCGCCGCCGGCCCGGCTGGTTCGACGCCGTCATGCTCCGCCAGGCCGTTCGCCTCAACGGGCTGACCGAGGTCGCCGTCACCAAACTCGACGTGCTCGACGCCTTCGACACCGTCAAGGTGTGCGTGGCCTACGAAGCCGACGGCCGGAAGTACCTCCACCCGCCGTACCACCAGTCCGTCCTGCACAAGGTCAGGCCGGTCTACGAAGAGCTGCCCGGCTGGAACACGGACCTGACGGGCGCCACGTCCCTCGACGACCTGCCGGCCGAGGCCCAGGCGTACCTGCAGTTCATCGCCGACGCCTGCGGCGTTCCGGTCGGCCTCGTCGGCGTCGGCCCCGGTCGGGAGCAGTTCGTCGAGTTCAGCGAAACCTCGCCCGCCGTCGAACAGGACGACGAGGATTGGGACGGCGACAACGGGATCGTCGGCCCCGGCGTGCTGGTCATCTGAGCCCTTGAAGGTCTGCGTCGTCGGGGCCGGGGGGCGGGAGCACGCGCTCGCCGCCGCGCTGGCCCGCACCGCCGACGTGGTGGTCACGCCCG
>DATJHJ010000143.1:0-23639 GCA_035494015.1 Acidimicrobiales bacterium | reverse complement strand
TCGACAAGCCGTCGCGGATCTGGGCCGCGGAGAAGCCCGGGTAGGCGCGGTAGATGCCGAGCTGGACGTTCGGGTTGCGGTGCAGGGCCACGATGGTGTCGCGCGGGATGGTCTCCACGTCGCGGGTCAGCAGGTCGACGGGCGACTCGGGCATCTGGAAGGCGTCCCGGGCCCGGACCCATTCGATGAACTCGTCGACGTGCTCGCGGACCGGCAGCCGGGGCGGATCCTTGACCTGGCGCACGATGTCGTCGAACACGTTGCCGATCGAGGACACGAAGTCGCGGATATAGGCGGCGAAGTCGCCGTCGTAGACGGAGAACATGCACAGGTTGCCGTCCACGATGTCGAACCGGGCGAAGTGGATGGTGCCCACGTTGTCGAGGCCGGCGAACACCTCGCTGGTGGCTCGGAAGAGGAGCTGGCTGAGCGTGGCCCGGGCCACGATGTTCGGCGTGTGCAGCGGCATGATCAGGTTCATGGCCCGCTGCAGGTGGTCGGAGGGGGCCAGCCGCTCCCGCTCGGCCACGACGGTCGGCGGGGAGACCAGGGACCAGCCCCTGACCAGCACGGCCGTCAACGATTCGACCGCGACCCGCTTGACCGCGCCCAACATTCCCATGGGCCAGCGTACGCGGTCGGTGCCCCGGACGTAGAGTCGCCGCGTGAAGGTCGGCGAGATCGACGAGCTGATCGACGCCATCGCCGCCGCTGGCCCCGGGCACGTCGCCGGCACCCGCCCCGTCCACGCACCCGGGATCGGCGTGACCGGCAGCTTCCAGGCCACGGACGTGGCGGCCCGGTACACCGACGCACCCCACTTCTCCGGCGGCCGGGTGCCGGTCAGCGTGCGCTTCTCCAACGGCGTGGTGTCCAAGGACGTACCGGACTCGGCCAAGGTGGTCCGGGGGATGGCGGTCAAGTTCCACCTGGGCGACGGGCGGGGCACCGACATGGTCTGCATGACCCTGCCGGTGTTCTTCGCCCGCACGGTGGAGCAGTTCCGTGCCTTCGTGGCCGCGCTCAGCACACCGGCCGGCCCCCCGGCGCCGTGGTGGCGCAAGGTCGCCGGCCTGCTGCGACTGTCCCCCGTCCTCGCCCCCGACGCGGTGGCGGCCGTGGCCTTCGCCGACCGGAACCCCGAGGCCCGCCAGGCCGTCGTCGGCCTCGACGCCCTGCCCGTGCCCGAGAGCTACGTCACCTGCACCTATCACGCCGTTCACGCCTTCCGGCTCACGGCCGGGGACCGGGTCACGTACGGGCGCTTCCGGTGGGAGCCGTCGGCCGGCGTGTGGCCGCGGGCGAACGACGCCAAGCGGGGCGACTACCTGCAGGACGAGCTCCGCCGGCGGTTGGCCACCGGGCCGGCGGAGCTCGTGCTGCGCATGCAGGTGGCCGAGGAGGGCGACGACACGTCCGATCCGACGACCCCGTGGTCCGAGCGGCGCCGGCGGGTGGTGATGGGCCACCTGCAGGTCGACGCGGTGGCGCCCGATCAGGTCGCCGGCGCCGAGGCCCTGCAGTTCAACCCGGCGCGGCTGGTCCCCGGCATCGCCGTCGGCGACGACCCGATCCTGGCCGCCCGCGACGAGGTCTACCGCCGCTCGGCCGGGCGCCGCCGCGCCCGCTCCAACTAGGTTTCGCCTGACAGCAGTCGTCGCGATCGAACGGGGGTTGGATCATGCGTCGAGGGATGCGGGCCGGCGCGGCCGTGGCCGTGGGCATGGTGGTCGCCGGCACGACGGCATGGGGCCCGGCGGGGGCCAAAGAGGCCCTTCACCCCACGGCGACCGCCGCCGTCCAGGTGACCGCGGACCCCAACCCCACCCGGGCCCACTCGACGCCGCTCATCGCCCGCAACCCCAAGACCGGCGTGCTGGTGATCGCCGACTCCGAGGCCCGGACCAAGCGGACGGTCGACGTCTACCGCTCCTTCGACGACGGCCGGACCTGGGCACCGGCCGGCGACCCCATGCTCAAGCCGTGGACCGATGCGTCCGGCAACGCCGACTCGAACATCGACCACAGCCTCACCTACGACAAGAACGGCGTGCTCTACATCGCCTTCCAGGCCAACGACCCGCAGTTCAGCACCCTGCCCCGGGCCGACCGGCCGGTCCATGTGTTCCTGGCCAAGTCCACCGACGACGGGGCGACCTTCTCGACCGTGAAGGTCTACGAGGCGCCCGAGGCGCCGGAGGCCGACCGGGGGCTCAAGCGGAACTACCGCCCGTGGGTGGCGGTCGACCCCAACAACCCGCAGTTCGTCTACGTCTCCTGGATGCAGTTCCACACCAACGACGAGCCGGTCAGCTCGGGCAACAAAGCCCTGATCACCTCGTCCGACGACGGCGGCAAGACGTTCGCCAAGCCGTTCTCCCTGCGGGAGGGGGACCCGCAGGGCTCGTACGAGGGGCGACCGGCGGTCGACGGCAAGGGGGTCGTCCACGTGGTCTTCGCCGGGCGGGGCCGGGTCCCGCCCGGCACCGACCCCAGCGTGCCGGCGCCCATCCGCAACGTGTTGTACCGGTCGTCCTCCGACCACGGCCGCACCTGGACCGACGCCCGGGAGATCGACCAGGGCAACGCCGGGTTCAGCTTCGACCGCAAGTGGGCCCTGAAGGCCGACCCCAACTCGGACAACCTCTACGCCGTCTGGTACGGCAACCCCGACCCCCGGGCCACCCGGCCCCAGGCCGACCGCGACATCTACATGCGGGTCTCCCACGACTCCGGCGCCACCTGGGAGGACCGGGTGGTGATCAACACCGACTCGGCCATGGTCAACGTCCAGCACTACGACCCGAACATCTCCATCGCCCCCAACGGCCGGGTGGACATCACCTGGTACGACTTCCGCAACAGCCCCACCCCGGAGATCGACAAGCCGGCCGGCAACGACGGCGGCTCGGCGGACGTCTACTACCGGTACTCCCTCGACGGTGGCCGCACGTTCTCGGACGAGGTCAAGGTCACCGACCGGATCATCGACCGCCGGTACGGGGTGTGGTCGAACAACAGCCACATCCACGCCCCCATCGGCATCGTCTCCACCGACGACACCGCCTACATCACCTGGCAGGACAGCCGCAACGGCACCAACGACGGCTCGGCCGACGACACCTACTTCGCCACCGTGCGCCTGAAGGGCACCGTCCAGGCCGTGGGCGACGTGCAGGACGACACCGGGGTGCCCCGCCCGATCCTGGTCGTCGCCGGCCTGGCCGGCGGCATGGGCCTGGCCATGATCCTGGTGGCCATCGCCGGCCGCCGCCGCGCCCAGGTCGGGCCGGTGTAGCGCGCCGGGCGCTTCAGCCGGGCGACGAGGCGGCCAGGCGGGCGGCTTCCGCCAGCGGCATGGCCCGGCCTTCGGCGAAGGCGGACCGGAAGGCGGCTTCGCCCAGGGCGGCGCTGGCCCCGGCCACGGCGTCGTTGCGGTCCGCCGCCTCGTGGGCGGGCAGGGGCGTGCCCGTCGCCTGGCGGAGGGCGTCGGCGGCGCCGAGCAGGCGGGCGGCCCGTTCCGGCCGGCCGTCGGCCACGGCGATGGCGGCGAGGCCCTCGAGCCAGACGGCGGTGCTGGCCGTGGGCGGGACCCGACCGTCCTCGGCCACCGGCGACGCCTGGCGGTAGAGGGCGTCGGCGCGCGCCGGCTCGCCCTGGTCGATGGCCAGGCGGGCGAGGTGGAGGAGGGCGAGGGTCATGCAGTGCCGATCGTCGAGCTCGGTGGCCACGGCGAGGGCCTCTTCGAGGAGGGCGGCCGCCGTGTCCGGGTCGCCGTCGAGGCGGGCCAGCTCGGCCAGGGCGGTGAGCGACGGAGGCATGCCCGGCCGGTCGCCCAGCCGCCGGCGCTCGGCCAGCCCCTCGCCGTGCAGGGCCCGGGCCGCGGCCCGGTCGCCCCGGGCCAGCGCCACCCGGCCGAGGGCGGCGAGCGACTCGCCCACGCCCGAGCGGTCGCCCAGGCGCCGCCGCAGGTCGAGCCCCTCGGTCTGCAGGGCGGAGGCGGTGTCGAGGTCGCCCTGCTGGAGGGCGAGGTCGCCCAGGTTGGCCAGCACCAGGGCGGTGCCGTGGCCGTCGCCGATCTGGCGCCGGGCGGCGAGGGCGTCCTCGTACAGGGCCCGGGCGCCGGCCACGTCGCCGTCGGCGTGGGCGACCCAGCCCAGGTTGGTCAGGGCGGCGGCGACGACCCGGGGCTGGTCGAGGTCGCGCCCGATGGCGGCGGCCTCCTCGAACTGGGACCGGGCCGTGCCGAGGTCGCCCTGGAGGGCGGCGAGGTTGCCCAGCCCGACCAGGGCCGCGGCCACGCCCAGCGGTTCGTCGAGGCGGCGGCGCAGGGCCAGGCTGTGCTCGTACAGGCCGCGGGCGGCGGCGTAGTCGCCCTGGTGTTGGGCCAGGACGGCGGCCCAGTTGAGGGCGGTGGCCCGCAGGGCGGGCGACTCGCTGCCCCCGCCGGCCACCAGCGCCGCTTCCAGCCAGCTGCGTCCCTCCCGGAGGTGGCCGCGGACCTCCCAGAACCGGCCCAGGGCGGTGGCGAGGCGCAGGGCCGGCTCGGGGTCGCCGCCGGAGGTGCCCCACGCCAGGGCGACCCGGAAGTCGTCGTGCTCGGCTTCGAGCTGGTCGAGGATGCCGGCCTGCTCGGGGCCGTCGAGGGCGGCCTCGGCAGTCTGGGCCACGGCGACGGCCCGGTCGAGGTGCCGGCTGCGGACCGCGGCGGCGTCGCCCGACTCGGCCAGTCGCTCCCGGGCGTAGTGGCGCATCGTCTCCAGGAGCCGGAAGCGGGTGGGCCGGCCGGGGGCGCCGCGCTCGGCGACGACCAGGGACTTGTCGACCAGGCCGGTGAGCACGTCGAGGACGTCGTTCGGGCCCACCCCGTCGCCCCCCGCCACCTGTTCGGCCGCCTCGAGCGCGAACGACGAGCCGAACACCGCCAGCCGGTCGAACGTCCGGCGCTCGACCTCGGACAGGGCGTCGTAGGTCCAGTCGACCATGGCCCGCAGGGTCTGTTGCCGGGGGACGGCGGTGCGGGCGCCGCCGGAGAGGAGGCGGAACCGGTCGTCCAGGCGGCTGGCGATCTCCTCCACGGACAGGGCGGACGTGCGGGCCGCGGCCAGTTCGAGGGCGAGCGGGATGTTGTCGAGCCGCTGGCAGAGCTGGGCCAGGACGGGAGCGAGCTCGTCGGTGACCTCGAAGTCCGGCCGGACGGCTCGGGCCCGCTCGGCGAACAGGGCCACCGCGCCGGCCGGGGTGAGCGACGGGACCCGCCACGTGGTCTCGCCCGGCACCCCGAGGGGCTCGCGGCTGGTGGCCAGGACGGTCAGGCGGGGGCACGCCCGCAGCAGGGCCTCGGCCAGCGCCGCCGCCGGCCCCACCAGGTGCTCGCAGTTGTCGAGCACGACCAGGGCGTGGCGGGCCCGGAGGTGGGCGGCGAGGGAAGCGAGCGGGGCCTGGCCCGGCTCCTCCCGCAGCCCGAGGGCGGCCAGCACCTGCTGGGGGACGAGGTCGGGGTCGGCCAGGGGGGCCAGCTCGACGAGGAAGGCCCCGTCGGCGAAGCCCGGCGCCAGCTCCGCCGCCGCGGCCAGGCTCAGCCGGGTCTTGCCCACCCCGCCGGTCCCGGTCAGGGTGAGGAGCCGGGTGCCGGCCAGCGCCTTCTCGATCTCGGCCAGCTCGTCGTCGCGCCCGACCAGCCGGGTGAGGGGGAAGGGGAGGTTCGATCGGTGGTCGGCGGGCCCGTCCGGGGCCCGGGCCTCGGCCGGTTCGGGCGGGGGCTCGTCGCCGAGGAGCTCGAGGTAGGCGGCCTCGGTTTGGGGCGACGGGTTGACCCCGAGCTCCTCGGCCAGCACCCGGCGGCACCGCTCGTAGGCCCGTAAGGCCTCACCCCGGTTCCCGGCCCCGGCGTGGGCCTGCATCAAGCGCAGGTGGCCCGACTCGCGGAACGGCTCGATGGACACCGCCTCCTCGGCGGCCCGCAGCGCGCCGGCCCAGTCGGCCAGGCCGGCATCGGCGTCGGCCAGGGCCTCGAGGGCCCGCAGGTGCAGCTCCCGGAGGTCGGCCTGGCGCCGCTCGACCCACGAGCCGTCGGTTTCCACCAGGAAGCCCCGGCCGGCCACCACCGCGGCCCGCTCGGCCGAGGCCTTGGCCTCGGTCAGGCCGCCGGCGGCGAGGGCGGCCTCGGCGCGGGCCAGATCCTCGGCCGCCACCTCGACGTCGACCTCGGTCCCGGGCGGCAGCTTGAGCTGCCAGCACCCGAAGGCGCTGGTCAGCACCTCGGCCGGGAGCCCGGCTGCGCTCAGGACGCCCCGGATCCGCAGCGCCACCCCCCGGAGCGAGGTCTCCCACGACCGGGGCAGGTCGTCGCCCCACAGCAGCTCGGCCACCTCGGTGCGCGCCGCCGGGCGCTGGCGCTCGGTGACCAGGTAGGCCAGGGCCAGCCGGCCCAGGCGACCGAGCCCGCCCTCGTCCACCGCCACCCCGTCGGCCTCGACGGCCACCCGGCCGGCCAGGAGGATGCGGATCACCCCACCACTACAGCACCATCACCTTCCTCACGGACGAGGGTGCCGCGCAGCACGTCGGCCACGTGGGCGGCCCCGCGACTGGGGTCGACGGCGTGGACCCGGCCGGAGCGGGCCAGGGGGGCGGCCCGCTCGTCCGCGGGCCGGCCGGCCAGGGCCGCGCTCAGATGATCGGCCACCCCGCCGGTGCGGGACACGACCAGCACGGGCCGGCCGGCGGCGACCTGGGCGCGGACCGCGGCCCACGCCGGCTCGCCCCCGGCGACCACGAGAGCCACCGACCGGTTCCCCCCGGCCAGCGCGTCTGCCGCGGTGGCGACCCACGGGCCGATGGCGCCGGCCTGCGCCGGGGCGAGCACGAAGTGCGTGTGCCCAGGGTCGAGGTCGTCGCCGGGGTCGGGCGCCACCCCGACCAGCGGGAACTCGGCCTTCTTCCGCTCCCGCACCGCACCCAGGAGGGCAGGGAGCCCGCTGGCCGTCCCCTCGTCGACGACCGTGGCGCGGAGCGCGTCGGCCACCCTGACCACGACCTTCTCCAGCAGGGGCCCGAGCCGGCTCAGTTGCGACGGACGGCTGCCCGTCCCGACCAGGACGACGGTGGCCACCCCCGTGGTCAGGCCCATGCCCCGGAGGGCGGCGGGGAGGTCGGTGCCAGGCCCGGCGTGCACGGCGAGGGCGACCGATCCGTCGGCGAAGGAGATCGGAAAGCGGTTGGAGGTCATCCGGGGCTCCACGAGGGTCGGGGGGTTCGACGGAGCGGCGGCGGAGGCTAGGCGGCGCGTGGCGGGTCGACTACGCTGCGGGTCGATTCACCGGCGGGGCCGGAACACGGAGAAGTCGACTTTTGGTGCGAGAGTTTGTATGTTGAGCCTTGCTGGCGACAACCCTATTGCAGGGCGCTCGCTCGGGAGCCGCCAGATGGTGCCCTCGTCGTGACCGAATCAGTAATCTACCGAGAGACATGGCGAAGTGGGCGTCAGGCGCTCCGGCGGGGGAGCCACGAACAAAGGAGCAGCGTTTGAGGACGCGAGCAGTAGGACTGTTGTCGGCGGCAATGGTGGTAGGAGGCCTGCTGGCCACGTCACCGATCGCTCCGGCGAGTGCGGCGCCGCTGAGCGGACAGGCCTTTGCGGCCTATGGCTCCGGGGACGCCCTGGTGACCAAGGCCCTTGGCATCGGGACCACCCAGGTCGGGAACGTCTCGGTCGCCGCATCGGGCGGCGGGGTGAACTCCGGCGGCCTGACCACGCCCCTCGTGAACGAGCTGGGCACCAACATCTCCACGGCGACGCCCGACAAGAACGCCCTCGGGCGGGGCACGGGGGCCGAGGTCGGCCTGGTCACCGCCGACCCCCAGTCGACCACGCTGAACCAGCTCCTGCTGTCCGGGCTGGCCATCGCCACCGCGCCGCCGAACAACCCGACGCCGGTCACCAAGGACATCGCCCTCCCGGTGAACCCGGTCCTGTTCGCCAGCGCGCTGCGCGGCCAGGCCCAAGCCCTTTACGACCCCGCGTTCTGCCCTGTCGGCCGGCCGCTCACTTACGGGCTCGGCTACGCCTCGAACGTCCAGCTCCTGAACCTGGGGGCGGGCTCGAACCCGCAGTCCGGGTTCGACACCCCGGTCCTGGGCACGAGCATCAGCGCCTTCGGCACTCCTCGTGGCGTGACCCAGTCCCGCACCGTGACCTACCTGCAGGCCAACGGTGACGGCACCTTCGGCGTGGTCAGCGAGACCCGCCAGACCGTGGCCCCGATCTCGTTGCTGGCCAACCAGCTCACCAACACCGCGGTCACGGTGGAGATCGCCGGCGAGTTCGGCATGCGGGTGGTCGCCACCGGCAAGTCCACCGGCTCGGGGGTCAGCTACACCGGGAACCCGGTGATCACCGTGACGTCCACCGTGGCCGGTGTGCCGGCGAACATCCTCGGGCCCATCACCCTCCAGGATCTCCTCGGGCAGAACGGCTTGACCATCAACACCGCGGGTCTGCTCAACGTCTCGGCCGGGGCGCCGCCCCGGGCCTTGAACGGCCCGCTGGGATCCACCGCCACAGTGGCCCAGGACGGCACCTCGGCCTCAGGTGCCGCCGACATGGTGCTCCTGCAGCTCCTGAACCTTCCCGGGCTCACCGCCCTGGACCTGCGCCTCGGCCACATGGAGGGTGCGGTCACCGTGCCCGCCGGCGGCCTGACCTGTGACCTCCCGGTCAGCAAGACGGCCAGCGTCGACCCGGTCACCGTGGGCCAGGACTTCGCCTACACCATCAAGATCCCGAGCGACTCCGCCCTGTTCAACCAGCTGTACAACTGCGACCTGGTCAACATCAGCGCCGTGGACACGGTCACGGCCAAGACCGGCAGTCCCACCATCCAGCTCCTCTCGGCCGACCACGACGGGGTCGTCAGCGGGAACAAGGTGACCTGGGCGAACCTGGGGGGTTACACCCTCGGGCAAGATCCAATTGTCCTGACGATCAACGCCCGAATACCCACGTCATCGCCCGCCGGCGTCCTCCAGGACACGGTGAACGTCACCGCCGCCCTCGGGAACTGCCGGGGTGGGGCAACCGGTGAGGACATCGTCCAGGGCGGGGCCCGCCTGAACGGCAGCGCCATCACCGGCAACGTCACCCTGGTGGCGCCCACGGTCAGCCGAGGCGGCCTGGCCGCCACCGGTGGCAACTCCTGGCCCCTGGTCGCCGGTGGCGGGTTCCTGCTTGCCGCCCTCGGCCTGGTCCGCCTGCGCCGCCGGGCCACCGACGCCCCGGTGACCACCACGAGCTAAGCCGGCTCCCAGCCGGCCTGTTCCTCCGAACTGGCTGCAGTGCGGGTGCGCCTGGCGCATCCCACTGCAGCCAGTTCTTCGTTTTTGGCGGGGACAACGAGGACCTTCGACCCTGGTGGCGGGCTCGCTGCGGCCGGATCATCGGGTCATGGAGCTCGATCGCAACGGACTCGAAATTCTGCCCCGGGCCGAGTGCCTCCGGCTGCTCACCCGCATCCCGGTCGGCCGCGTGGTCGTGACCGACAAGGCGCTGCCGGCGGCGTTCCCGGTGAACTTCGCCCTCCTCCACGAGGACGTGGTGTTCATGAGCACCGGGGGTGCCAAGTTGGCGGCCGCGTCGTCCGACGAGGTCGTGGCCTTCCAGGCCGACGAGATCGACGCCCTGGCCCACACCGGCTGGAGCGTTCTGATCCGGGGCTGGGCCCGACGGATCGTCGACCCGGAGGAACTGGCCCAAGCTCGGTCCCTGGGTCTCCAGCGGTGGGCGCCCCGGCGCTCAGAAGAGCAATTTCACTTCGTGCGCATCCGCTCCGAGCTCGTGTCCGGGCGCCGGCTCGTGGCCCCTGGCCTGGGGCTGGTCGCTGTCGGCGCCGACTTGCGGGAGTTCGCCGGCTGCCCGTCCTGCGGGTCCCGGGAGCTGCTACCCGTGACCGCCGGGGCCACGCGCAACTTCCTCTGCGGGCGGTGCGCAGCCTGCTGGCACGTGGAGGACGCCGCCCTGCGCCGGGTCGATCCCACGTCCTGTCGCGGTTGCCCTTCCCGATCGAGCTGTGTCGCCGCCGCGGTCCGCGACGGCATGTTGGCCGGCGCCAGCCCCGCCGGCGCCAGGTGAGGAGAGGAGCATGTTCGAAAGTGGAGCATTCGTGATCGGCGTGGCCGGCATCTGGGTGGCCATCGGCGTGGTGTTGTCGGTCGTGATGGGACGGCGGGGCCACAGCGGCTTCGAATGGCTCGTCCTCGGCACGATGCTCGGCCCGCTCGGCATCGTCTTGGCCGTCGACGCCGGCCGTCACGACGAGCTCCTGCGCCCGGTGCCTGTCGACGCCGGCGCACTCCTGACCGACGGGAGCGGCTCGATCGACGTGCTCGTCGGCTACGACGGCTCGCCGGAGTCGGCGGCGGCCGTGGACGCCGTGGTCCACCTCCTCGGCGACCGGCTGGGGCGGCTGACCGTGGCCGGAGTGGTCCCCTACGGGAGCGTGCGGGACGACGAGCGCCGGGCCAGTTCGGGCCTGCGGGGCCTGGCCGCCCGAACCGCGGCCCCGGCCCCCCGCCTCGAGATCCTTCACGGGCACCCGTCGGTCGCCCTGGCCCAGGCCGCGGTCGACGACGGTTACGACCTGCTGGCGGTGGGCACCAGGGGCGCGGGGGTGACGAAGTCGATCCTCGGAAGCGCGGCCTCGGAGCTGGCGCGCCACAGCAAGGTCCCGGTCCTCGTCGTCGGCTCCAGCAGCTAACGCACCGTCGTCCTCCAGGCGGGCGCCACGGCCAGGCGGTGCACGTGGCGGCGGCCGACGCCCAGGACCGGGAGCTGACCGCGGCGGCGCGAGCGTCGTCAGGGCTGAACCAGTCGCTCCTGACCGTGGAGCAGAGCATCGCCGACCAACCTGGCCGACATCGGTCGGCGGCTGGCCGACGCCCGCAACGAGCACCTGGACCTGATCGCCCTGAATCCCGGGCGGATCGCCGCCGTCGGCGACAAGTTCGCGCCGCTGACGACCTCAAGCCCGCGGTCGATGGGACGGGGCCGCGTCATCCTGGCCACCGCGCCGTCGCCCTCACCGCCGTGGCGGCGTGCGCCGTCGCCGTCCAGCTGGTCTGAGCCTTACTCCGGGTGGCCGTCCCCGTTGGTGGCCTCGCCGCTGCCGTTCCCGTTGCCGTTCCCGCTCTCGGGGGGCGGGGGCGGGCGCCGGAAGGCCCAGCCGGCCAGGTCGGCCTCGCTGAGCTCGGTCTCGACCAGGACGTCGCCCTGGGGCTGGTAGACCCGGTGGCGGCCGTTGAGCATCGGCAGGGGGACGTCGACCTTGCCGTGGCCCTTGTGGGCGGCGACGACCCGGTTGTGGTACTCCTCGGCCATCCGGTCGAACTCGACGGTGCCGTACGGGGTGCCGTCGATGAGGGTGCCGGGGCGGCCCTCGATGATGGCCTTGATGTCGTCGCCGGTGACGGTCTTGTGGGTCTCGAGGGCGTGGGCCACGGCCAGGATGGCCCGCCGGTTCTCCAGCAGCAGCCGCTCGGTGCGCTCCATGAGGTCGCTCAGCTTGTCCTCGATGCGCTCGCCCAGGCTGGTCTCGAGCAGATCCTTCTTGTCCTTCTCGTCGCCCTTGCCCGGGCGGCCGCCCCCGCCGATGCCGACCTTCTGGGTCACGCCATGGGAGGCGACGGTGGAGCCCATGCCCCAGTACCCCTCCATGAGGGTGGCGATCTGGGTGGCCGTCTCCAGGTCCCCGGACACGCCCGAGGAGTTGTCGCCCTCGAAGAACATCCGCTCGCCGACCAGCGAGGCCAGCGAGACGATGATGTCGGCCTCGTACTCGGACCGCCACCGGGTGAACTGGTCCTCCGGCGGGATGGAGGCGACCATGCCCAGGTAGGTGCCGCCCTTCTCGATGGTGGCGATGTCGATGGTCATGTGGGCCCGGACCCGGTAGGCGGCGACGGCGTGGCACGCCTCGTGGACGGCGACGGCGTGGCGCTCCCGCTCGATGTACTCCACGTCCTCCGGGGGGCCGAGATCCTTGAGCTGCTTGGCCTTGACCACGTCCTGCCAGGTGATGGCGTCGCGGCCGGCCCGGATGGCGTTGATCAGGGACTCGTTGACCGTGTCCTTGATGGTGGCGCCGGTGGCGTACGGGGTGATGGTGGCCAGCTTGTCGATGTCGTCGGCGGTCAGGGTGTGGTTGACCTTGGCCAGGTAGCCCTCGTAGGTGCGGACCCGGCCGGGCTTGGACGGGTACCCCACCTTGTAGATGCGGTCGATGCGGCCGGGGCGCAGCAGGGCCTCGTCGAGGCTCTGGGGCATGTTGGTGGCCATCATGATGAGCATCCGGTACTTCGGCGGCGACTTGGGCTTGAGGCCCAGGGTCTTGCGCACCACCCGGTTCATGAACCCCTTGGGCTTCTTCAGGCCCGACATCTCGGCCAGCAGGGCCTGCAGGGTGCCCATGCCGCCGCCGCCCATGCCCATGGGCATGACCCGGTCCAGCCGCCGGCGCTCAGGCTCGGGCCCGCTGCTGGCGTCCAGCCAGCTCTGCAGGGTCCGGCTGGCGGTGGAGGGGTCCACGTAGGACAGGCCGTTGCAGGCCATGGCCGCGCCGAACGGACCGCCGCCGGCCTGGAAGCCGGTCATCTGGCCGCCGAAGACCCCACCGGGGGTGAGGGCGCCACGGCTACCCAGCGAGTCGGCCTCGTCGAAGAAGACGATGACCCCGCCATAGCGCACCGCCAACTTGCGCAGCTTGCGGAACAGGCTCTTGACCTTGAGGATGCCGACGCCCATGAACATGGCGTTGAAGGCCCCCGGGTCCACGAACACGTAGGGCCGGCCGGTCTCGCCGGCCACCGCCTCGGCCATCAGGGTCTTGCCCGTGCCCGGAGGGCCCCACAGCAGCAGGCCGCCCGGGACGTAGCCGCCCCGCTTCTCGATGGACTCGGGGTCCTCGAGGAAGACGATGTTCTCCTTGATCTTCTCCAGCACGGAGTCCTGGCCCCAGACGTCGGAGAACCGCGTCTTGATGTCGTCCGGGAAGTAGACCTCGGTGCCGCCCCGGGACAGGAACCAGAACATGGCCCCGAACTCGAGGATGATGAAGATCACGCCGGTCATGAGCTGGAAGACCAGCGGCAGGGCCCGGAACAGGGTGATCGGCAGCTGGACCAGGGCCAGGGCGGGCGACGTGTGCAGGATCGACGCCAGCACCATGTCGATCAGGAACAGCAGGAACAGGAACCGGATGGTGCGCCCCGCCCGGTAGCGCTTCCAGTCGTTCATCTTGCCGGCGCGGCGCTCGATGTTCCCGAAGAACCGCTCCGACCAGAACCGGTGGTAGGCCTCGGACCGCTCGCTGACGATGTAGTGGAGTTGGCGGATGACCTCGATGCCGATGAGGGCCAGCAGCCACCACTTCGACCGGGCCTGCTCCCGCATGGCCTCGCTGAACGGCAGGATCGGGTTGTCCCCCGTGGCGGCCAGGACGAACACGAACCACAGGCCGGCCAGCAGGAGCAGGATCTTGGTCCTGTCCCAGAAGCTCATGGGCTTGCGGGTGGTGCGGTCCTCGAGGCGCTCGCGGCTCTTGAAGCCGAATGCCGCGGGACCCGTGTCGGGCGGCGCCAGCCCCGTGGGCTGGAGGCCGCCAGGTCCGATGTCAGCAGGCATGCATCAGCCCTTCGTCTTGACGGTGAACGATCGTGCGATCTCGGTGAAGAGTTTGTTGTTCTGCAGGAACTCGGCCTCGCCGGAGCGGATCAGCAGCACGTAGAGGCGCTGCGCCTTGGCGTCCACCAGGCTGGTCTGGTCGAAGGCGAAGAACGGGGCCGAGCTGCTCGGGCGCAGGATGTAGCGCAGGCGGACCCCATGGACGCCGTTGGCGAGGTTCAGCTCCTCCTCGTCGATGGGCCGGAAGTTGCTGCTGGTGGCGCCGGCGACGCCCACGCTCTGGCCGGCCAGCGCATCCTGGGCTTCCTGCTTCATCTCGTCGTAGTTCACGATGACGTTGCGCAGGGCGGCCAGGCTCACCTGGTCGTGCTCGTCGGCGTCCAGCTGGCGGACGCTGACCTCGACGACGGGCTCGGTGGCCAGGGACAGGGTGTGGTCGATCGACGGTTGCGGATCCCCGTCGAAGGCCACCCGCCACTGGTACTGGCGGTTGACCAGGGCGTCGATGAGCGACGGGGGCTGGTTGGACTGGCGGGCGGCGTCGATCTCGGCGCCGATCAGCTCGTCGGTGCTGTAGCGCTTCCAATCGCTTGGCACTTTGAGGTAGGTATTGAGCGACGAGTTGCTCTCGTAGCGGAACTCGGGCTTCGAGCAGGCGCCCAGGACGAGCACCATCGCGAGCGCGACGCCGAGCAGCGGCCAACGCCGCTGGCGGAGGACCGGGCGTGCCGAGCCGGCGCGGGAGATACCCACGATCGCGAGCTTACCGGCGTCCCGGCGTCTCGACGCCCCAGAACCGCTCACCGGGCTCCTTTCCTGCGCCGGTAATCTCCGCGGGGTCCATGGCCGCCGACCGCCGCTTCCGCTTCGGGGCCCAGCTTTCGTTTGCCGGATCGGCAGAAGCGTGGGCGGCCAAGGCCCGTCGGGTCGAGGAGCTGGGGTATTCCACGCTCTGTGTGCCCGACCATTTCGACGACCAGCTGGCGCCGATGCCCGCCCTCGCCGCCGCCGCGGCGGCCACCACGACCCTGCGGGTGGGCACCCTCGTGCTCGACAACGACTATCGCCATCCTCTTATTGTCGCCAAGGAGGCGGCCACCCTTGACGTCCTGTCGGCCGGCCGCTTCGAGCTCGGCCTGGGGGCGGGGTGGATGGCGTCGGACTACGCCCAGTCCGGCATCACCTGCGACCCCCCGTCCGTGCGGATCGACCGGCTGCAAGAGGGGCTGGCCGTGGTCAAGGGCCTGCTGGCCGGGGGCAGGTTCTCCTTCGCCGGGCGGTACTACACGGTGACCGACCACCCCGGGACGCCGCGACCTGTCCAGCGGCCCCGCCCGCCCATCCTGGTGGGCGGCGGCGGGCGGCGGGTCCTCACCCTCGCCGGCCGGGAGGCGGACATCGTGAGCGTGAACTTCGACCTGCGGTCGGGCACCATCGGCACCCAGGTCGGCGTTACCGCCACCGCCGAGGCCACCGCCCAGAAGGTGGCCTGGATCCGGGAGGCGGCGGGGGAGCGCTTCGAGGACATCGAGCTGTCCGTCACCGCGGTCATGACCATGGTCACCGACGACCGCCACGGGGTCGCCGCCGGCCTGGGCCAGGGGTTCGGCCTGACCGCCGAGCAGGTGCTGGCCATGCCCAACTTCGCCGTCGGCACCGTGGTCGAGATCGCCGACGAGCTGGAACGGCGCCGGGACGAGCTGGGCTTCTCCTACGTGGTGGTCGGCGGCGAGTGCTACGAGGCCATGGCGCCGGTCGTTCAGCGCCTGGCCGGCCGGTAGCGTCGGCCCCGGCATGGAGTCGACCGAGCTCACCCTCGACACGTCCGGCCGGCACGTGGTCGACCTCACCGACCGGGTCACGGATTTCTGCCGGCGGTTGGGTGACGGCCTCCTGAGCGTGTTCGTGCCCCACGCCACCGCGGGGGTGGCCCTGATGGAGACCGGGTCGGGCTCGGAGGCCGACCTGGACGAGCTGCTGGGCCGGCTGCTGCCCCGCGATGACCGGTACCGGCACCGCCACGGGGCCAAGGGCCACGGCGCCGACCACCTCCTGCCCGTGCTGGTCAGCCCGTCGGTCGTCCTCCCGGTGCTCGGCGGCCGGCCGCAGCTGGGCACCTGGCAAGCCGTGGTGCTGGTCGACTTCAACGCCGACAATCCGCACCGAATGGTCCGGCTCAGCTTCCTGGCCGGGTAGCGGTACCGCGCCATGGCTATTGACCGTGGACATCTACCCCACAGTTTGCTAGTCATTCCGGTAGGGACGCGCCGACACACGAGGAGGCACCGACAATGAGGCTGGGGAGAAGCTGGGCTCGGTCCGGCGCGCTGGCAGGCGTCGCCGTGCTGGCCATGACCGCGCTGGTGGCCTGCGGGAGCGACAACAAGAAGTCCTCGTCGTCGGCCACCACCACGCCGACGACGGCGGCGGCCGGGGGGGCGACGGGCACCATCAGCCTGCGGGCCGGCCTGAACGACCCGAACGACAACAACATCGCCATTCTCCAGTACCTGCCCCAGTCGGTGACCGTCACTGCGGGGGCGACGGTGGAGTGGCGCATCACCGGTCCCGAGCCTCACACCATCACGTTCCTGCCCCCGGGCCAGACACCGCCCACGCCCGACAAGGCCGACCCGCTGTTCGTCCCGACGCCGGCGGCCAACGGCACCTACGACGGGAAGAGCCTGGTGAACTCAGGGCTCCTGCCCCAGGGCCCCGGCGCCGTGCCGCCCTTCCGCCTGAAGTTCCCCACCGTGGGCAAGTTCACCTTCCAATGCGTCATCCACCCGCAGATGACGGGGACGGTGAACGTGGTGGACGCCAACGGCAAGGCCGACACCCAGGCCGACGTCGACGGCCGGGGCACCACCGAGCTGAACCAGTGGCTGGCCGAGGGCCGGGCGGCCAAGCAGAAGCTGATGTCGACACCGCCGGCCAGCACCAAGAACGCCGACGGCACCACCACCTGGAAGGTGGAGATGGGGACGAGCACGGCCCACACCGACGTGCTGGCCTTCGCCCCACCGTCGCCCGACGTCAAGGTGGGCGACACGGTCACGTTCGTGAACAACAGCGGCGCCCCCCATACGGCCAGCTTCGCCGGCAAGGGCACCCTGCCCGCCAGCCCCCTCGACCCGGCGGCGCAGAAACCCGCCCCTGGGCCGTCGCCCCAGACGCTGAACGCCAACGACGTGTTCAACACCGGGACCCTCCCGCCGAACGCGCCGCCGGGCTCCGGCCCACCCGAGGCGGTGCGCAGCTACTCCTACGTGCTGAAAACGGCCGGGAACTTCACCTACGTGTGCATCTACCACGCCCCGAGCGGCATGGCCGGGTCCATCAAGGTCGCCTGAGCCCGCCGCGGGCGGGCACCAGGTCGAGCACGGCGCGGAGATCCGGTGCCCGAGTGGCGCGCGGGGGCAGCGGCGGCGCGTCGCCCTCGACGTCGTCCCGCCACACATGCAGGGCCCGCATCCCGTAGGCCACCGGCCCTTCGACGTCCGGCCCGAAGGTGTCGCCCACGAACAACGCCTGGCCGGGCTCGACCCCGCACCGCTCGAGGGTGTGGGCGAAGATGCGGGGATGGGGCTTGCGGGCCCCAGCCTGGGCCGACGTCACGACCAGGTCGACCATGCCCTCCAGGCCGGCCCCGGCGACGGCCCGGTCGATGTCCCAGTCCCAGTTGGAGCAGATGGCCAGGATGACGCCGCGGCGCCGCAGTTCGGCCAGCACGTCGGGAACCTCGTCGTAGGCCTTCAGGGTGTAGGTCTTGGACGCTTTGTGGAGGTCGGCGACCAGGGCGTCGAGGTCGTCCTCGCCCACGCCGCAGGCTCGGGCCCGGCGGCGCAGGCGGGCCAGCTCCCACGCCACGTAGGCGTTCCGGTCGACGGAGTGCTCGAGGTGCTCGTCGCCGTCGTTGGCCTCGCCGACGAAGTTCCAGCCCCAGGTCTCCTCGTCGAAGCGCTGGCCGTGCCGGGAGAAGACCTGCTGGTGGGTGTCGCCCCAGGCCACGGCCCGGGCCAGGGTGCCGTAGAAGTCGAACACGGCGGCGACCGGTGGGTCGACCATCAGGCGACGGGCGCGGCGGCGACCCGCGGGCGGGCGCGGGCCCGCAGCCAGCCGAACATCATCCCCACCACCGACCAGTATGCGGCGGCCCCGCCCAAGCTGGCCAGGCGGAACTGCCAGATCAGTGTGGCCGGGGCGTTGACCGGGTCCGGATTGGCGGGCAGGAGGACCAGGCCGACGGCGGCGAGGGCGACGAAGGTGGCCGCAGTGGCCGGCACGGCCACGGGCTCGGGCAGGCCCCGGGCGACGAACGCCCGCCACGCCCGCCACCCCCCCCAGGTGGCCACCAGCGACCAGGCGACGGCCAGCAGGTAGAGGGCGGTGCGCCGCCCGATGGTGTCGGGGTCGCCGACGGTGGGGGGGTTGGCCGGGTACTTGAGGAACGGGAGCAGGAACACGGCGACGAAACCCGCGGCGGCCACCGCCACCGCGGCCCGCCAGTCGTCGGCGGTAGCGAGCCGGTGGCGGACGGCGGCGTAGGCGAGGGCGAACACCGCCCCCACCGCCGCCCCGTACACCAGGGCGGCCGCCATCCCGCCCACCTGCTGCGTCCCGCGGCTGAACATCTCGGGACCGGTTGCCCCTTCCCGGGCCACGGCCCGCCCGAGCGGGCCCTCGCCCACGAGCCGGAGCACGAGCGCCAGCCCGACCCCGCCGGCCAGCCCGGCGAGGACGCCCTGTTTCAGCACCTTGCGGAACACAATCCTCCTCAGGAGTGTGGGCGATCCGCGGTCGCATATATGACCGCGAACCACCCCCTAATGGGCTCACCGATGTGGGCCCGCCGGCGGGGCAGGGGCCCCCGCCGGCAAACGACGGGCGAGGTCCGCAGGACCCGGGTGCCCGTCGTCAATGACTCGTCAATGACTCGTCAGTGACAAGGCACGCCGAGGAAGTGGCGGCCGTCGTGGAAGAACTCGTGGAGGACGGACGCTCCCGCCTTCACCGTCGCCCCGTTGTCGAGGGCCATGGCGTAGACGGCCAGGACGGCCAGGGCCAGGATCAGCCAGCTCCAGACCGGTATGGCGATGGGCTCAATCGTGGTCGATTCCAATAGAAATCACCTCCTCTCCGTGCTGGTGCCGGTGCTCGTAGCCGGGCAGGGGATGCCGGTACACGCACAGGTCGCAGTTCATGTGGGCGTCGCCGGCCAGGGCCTCGCGGTAGCGCTCGAGGACCAGGCGGGCGATGCGGGGGTCGGCCCCGAGATGCGGGCCGGGCCGGGCGTCGACGTCCGGGTGGGCGGCGGCCCAGCCGGCGACCTGGTCGGCGATGCGGTCGACCAGGACCCCGGTGAACAGGAAGTAGGGGACGACGACGATGCGGGTGGCGCCGAGGAGCCGGCACCGCTCCAGGGCGGCGGGAACCCCGGGCTGGGCCAGGGACACGAATGCCGGCTCGACCATGGCCAGCCCCCGGGAGTCCCAGAGCAGGCGGGCGACCTTGTACAGGTCGGCGTTGGCGTCGGGGTCGGAGGAGCCCCGACCGACGATCACCACCGCGGTGGCCGCCGGGTCGCCGTCGTCCACCGCCTCCCGGATGCGGTCCTCGGCGACGGCCAGGACGAGCGGGTGCAGGCCCAGGTGCCGGCCGTAGGCGAAGCGCACGCCGGGGTGGCGGTGGCGGCCCCGGTGCAGGGCGGCCGGCCCGTCGTTCTTCATGTGCCCGGCCCCGAGGAGCACCAGCGGCACGGCGATCACCGATCCCGCCCCCCGCTCGACCAGGTGGTCGACGGCGGTGTCGAGGTCGGGGGCGGCCAGCTCGATGAACCCGCAGCCCACGTCCAGCTCGGGGGCGGTCTCGGTCACCACCCGGGCCAGATCCCAGTACTCGGCCACGCCCGCGGCCGACCGGCTGCCGTGGCCGACGATCAGCAGCGAGGAGCGTTCAGCCACGGTCCCTCGCCAGCCGGACGAGGGCGTTGACCGCAGCGGCCGCCACTGCGCTCCCGCCCTTCTCGCCCACGTTGCTGATGGACGCCAGGCCGCTGGCCCGCAGCCGCTCCTTGGCCTCGGCCGCGCCCACGAAACCCACCGGCAGGCCGACGACCAGGGCGGGTTCGAACCGTCCGGCCCGGTGGAGCCGGACGACCTCCTCGAGGGCAGTGGGGGCGCAGCCCACGACGACGACGGCGCCCGTGGGGTGCAGCTGCGCCGCGGTGGCGACGCCCGCGGCCGAACGGGTGGTGCCGGGCGGAGCCACGCGGGGCAGATGGCAGGCGGCCCGCAGGCCGGTGATGCCGTGAGCCACCATCTCCACGTCGACCACCACGGGGGCGCCACCGGCCAGGGCGGCCAGGCCGGCCTCCACCGCCGCCTCGTCGACCACCATGGTCCGGGCGTACTCGACGTCGGCGCTGGCGTGGATGACCCGGGCCACGACGGCGGCGGCGAGGGACCCGAAGCCGGACAGGTCGACCCGCTCGGCCAGGATCCGGTAGCTCTCCGCCTCGATGGGGTGGATGGTCACGATCGGAGCTCCCGGATGGCGTCCGCCGGGCACACCTCGACGCAGGCCAGGCACGTCGTGCACCGGTCGAGGATCACCAGCGGCCGCCCCGGCGCCGCCCGCAGGGCCCGCTCCGGGCAGGTGGCCAGGCAGGCGCCGCAGCCCGTGCAGCGGAGGTCGATGGCGACCGTCACCGGCGGTAGCCCCGCGGGGTGACCATGCGCCCGCCGCTGACCCGGGTGCTCGAGGAGCCGACGATGACGCAGGTTGTCATGCCGACGGCGGCAGGGTCGAGGTCACCGAGCGTCGTCACCCGCACGGCCTCGCCGCGGCGGGCGGCGTCGGTGACCACGCCGACCGGGGTGGCGGGGGACCGGTGCTCGAGGAGGACGGCGCGGGCGGCGTCGAACTGCCAGGTCCGCCCCTTGCTCCGGGGGTTGTAGAGGACGACGACGAGGTCGGCCGACGCCGCGGCCCGCAGCCGGGCCTCGATGGCCGCCCAGGACGTGAGCAGGTCGGACAGGCTGATCACCGCGTGGTCGTGACCGAGGGGGGCGCCGAGGAGGGCGGCGGCGGCCAGGGCGGCGGTCACCCCCGGAACGACGTCGACCTCCACCCCGGCCGGGCCGGCGACCTCCAGGACCAGCGAGGCCATGCCGTAGATTCCGGCGTCGCCGCTGCACACGACGGCCACCCGCCGGCCCGCCGCGGCCTCGGCCACGGCCTGCTTGGCCCGCAACGCTTCGTCGCCGATGGGGCTGCGGACCACCTCGTGCCCGGCGGTCAACAGGTCGCCGCAGGCGTCGACGTACGGCCCGTAGCCGATGACCACCTCGGCGCGCCGGACGGCGGCCTCGGCCGCGGGCGTGCGGTGGGCGACGTGGCCGGGCCCCAGCCCGACGACGCTCAGGTGGCCGCGAGGGTGGCGCCGGCGGGCCACCGCCACGGTCGCCTCCGCCCCGGCCTGCTTGGCGACGACCAGCTGGGCCCCGGGACCGGCGGCCAGCATGGCGGCGGCCTCGGCCACGCTGGGCGTGCCGACCGCGAGCCGCACCACCTCGCTGGGGGACGGGACGGCGACCGCGGCCAGCTCCTCCGGAGTGAACCACCGCACCGGCAGGCCGAGGGCGGTGACCACGGGGTCGGCGGCCCGGCGATCGATGGTGGCCACCTCGGCCACCGAGGCGGGAGACAGCCCGGCGCCGGCCAGGGCGGCGGCCAGTTGGGCGGCGGCGGCGGTCGCCGGCGCGCCGGTCGACGCCCCCACGCCCACCACCAACGACGGCGGGTGGAGGACGGCCAGGCCGGGCTCGGCCGCCACCTCCCGATCGGTCACGACCAGGCGCTCGGGCCCAGGGCCGGCTTGGACCGGCAGCGGCCAGCCGAGGTCGTTCTCGATCCGCGGCGGCCGGCCGTCGAGCAGGGCGCGGGTGACGGCGGCCACGTCGCCTGCGGCGGTGAAGCCGGGCAGCAGGTCGAGAGCCGGGACGCCGGCGGCGTCCGTGGCCGTGGTCACCACCGCGGTGGCCCCCACGGCGGCGGCCACGCTGCGGGCCAGGGCGTTGGCCCCGCCGGCGTGGCCACCGCACAGGGCGACGGCGAACTGCCCGCCCTCGTCCACGCACACCACGGCGGGGTCGGCGACCTTGTCGGTCAGCAGCGGGGCGACGATCCGTACCGCCGCCCCCGTGGCGAGGAACAGGACGAAGGCGTCCACGTCGGCCCACCGGGCCGGCACCACGTCGCCGGCCCGCCGGTCGGCCACGTGCTCGTAGGGGAGCCGCTCGGCCAGGGCCCGGCCCGCCGCCGTCACCGACACGCTGAGCACCTTCATTCGCCCGGCCCCCAGGCCACGAACACCGGGTTCTCGGCGGCCAGCCGGACGCCCCCGCCGGGCAGGGCGTGGCCCCGGGCGACACCCACCTGCAGCAGGTGGCCGAGCTCGGTGAATGCCGCCGCCGCCCGGTCGACGGCGGCGAAGGTGGCGACTACCCGGCCCCCCGGTGCCAGCCGGGCCAGGACGGCGTCGAGCACGTCGAGGCCGCCGCCGCCGACGAAGGCCCGGTCGGGCGCCGGCAGATCGGCCAGCACGCCCGGCGCCTCGCCCTCGACCACCTCGACCTTGACGCCGTGGGCCACGGCGTTGGTTCGGACGCGCTCGGCCTGGTCCGGGTCGCGATCGATGGCGAGCACCCGCAGGCCGGGCCGCAGGGCCGCGCACTCCACCGCCACGCTGCCGCTGCCCGCCCCCACGTCCCACAGCACCCCGTTCGCCGGGAGGGCCAGCTTGCCCAGGGCGACGGCGCGGACCTCGGCCTTGGTGACCATGGCGTCCCGGTGGGCGAACCGGTGCTCCGGGCGCCCCCACACCAGGACCGGGGCCTCGGCCACCCCCTGGCCCTCGAGCAGGACGACGACGGACAGGGGATCCCACATGCCGGCGGCCAGCCCGGCCAGGTCGACCTCGACCACTTCCTCGGCGGCCGTCCCCAGCCGGCTGCAGACGACGGCACGGGCGTGGGAGGCGCCGAGCACGAGCAGCTCCTTGCCCAGCGCCTCGGGCGGCGCCTCGGGCGAGGTGAGGACGGCGACCTTGGGCGCCGCCGCCGCTATCCGGGCCGCCTCCCGCAGCGGGCGGCCGTGGGCGGAGACGACGGCGGCGTCGTCCCAGGGCAGGCCGAGCCGGGCGAAGGCCAGCGAGACGGAGGAGGGGGCGGGCCGCACGTCGAGGGTGTGGGGCCCGAACCGGGCGGCCAGGGCCCGGACGATGCCGAAGAAACCCGGGTCCCCCGAGGCCAGCACGCACACCCGGCCCGGCTCGTCGGCAATCCGGTCGAGGACCGGCCCGAGGTCGCCGCCGATGACGAGGTGGCGGCCCGGGAGCCCGTCCAGGTGCCGCCGCCCCCCCACCAGCAGGTCGACCGCGGGGACGGTCCCCGGCATCCCCAGGACCACGATGGGCAGTTCAGGCACGGGCCACCACCCGGTCGCCCTCGAAGTCGACCATGACGACCTCGGTCTCGACCGCTCCCCCCGTGTGGACCTCGCAGGCCGTCCTGGCCAGGGCGCAGACCCGCTGGAGGGGGGCGACGTCGCCCACCGCCACGCACGTCTCGAAGAAGTGCCGGGCGGTGGCCGTGGCCGTCGCCGCCTCGACGACGGTGGCGGTCGCCCCGGTGTCGCGGGCCACGGCGGCCAGCAGCTCGCCGTCGACCTGGGAGCGGTGGAAGTGGGTCATCATGACCCCGGCGGCCAGCTTGGTGATCTTGCCGGCCATGGCGACGAGGACGGCGTGGCGGATGCCGTCGTTGGCGGCCCGGCGCAGGGCGGTGCCGGTGAAGTCGCCCACCTCGACGAAGCAGACCTCGGGGAGGTCGGGGCGCAGGCGCATGGCCGCCCGCTCGCTGCGGCTGCCGGTGGCCAGGACGACGACCGACTCGCCCTGGGC
>DATJHJ010000142.1:0-11942 GCA_035494015.1 Acidimicrobiales bacterium | reverse complement strand
ACGTCCAGCTGGCAGTTCGAGCCGCAGCTTGCGTCCGGGTAGTAGTAGTACGCGACCACCAGATGGGCGCTCCGGCCGCCGGTGGCCGGGTCGACCGCGATGCCGGGGATGTCCCGGCCGCGGAGCGGGTCCTTGTTCTCGGGCTGAAACCGGGTGTTCTCGCTCACCCGGCCCTTCGGAACCTCACCCGAGGCGGGTGGGCCCCCGATGGCCAGCAGCAGGCTGAGCCCGAGGCCGACGGCCGCCGGCCGTACCAATGTCGTCGTTCGCATTCGAAACCCCCCACTATCGCCAGCTTCCTGCCTGCCCAGCGCGCCGCGGCGGGCAGTACACTAACTGTTTTTCCCGATTAGTGGACGGTGAGGGACTCCCGTCGTTGGACGGCCGCCGCGAACGCCGGGTGCACGTTCGAGAGGGTCACCCATCGGCGGCTGGCGTCGATGCCAACGCCGATCGACCGGCGCCACAGCGCCCAGGTGAGGGCGCCGGCGGCGAGGAAGCACCCGACGGCGACAGCCAGCCACAGCTCGGGGGAGGTGTGGAGCCCGAAGGCGCCGAGAAAGGGGACGGCCGCGCCGGTGCCCAGCGCCGTCAGCCGCCACAACCCGAGCTGGCGCTCGCGGTCGAAGGACGCCCTCGTCCGGGGGACGCGGACGGTCAGGTACTCCGTGCCCGGGGCGGACAGGGCGGCCAGGACGAACGCGCCGACGCCCAGGGGGCCGAGGAAGAACAGCAACCAGACGTACCACGGGATGCCGCCGCCGACGGACTGGCGTATCCGCACCTGCAAATCCGCCGGCTCGCCGGTCCGGGCGCACACAGCCGGGAGATCACCCCGGATCGCGTCGTCCACGAACACCGCCACCGCCGCCACGGGCGGCAGCCTACTGCGACTGCGGGGAGTGGGCCCAGGCCTCGATCTCGACCAGCGCGTTGAGGGGGAGGCCGGCGACCCCCACCGCTGCTCGCGCCGGGCGATGGCCCCCGAACGCCTCGACGTAGGCGTCGTTCATGAGGCTGTAGTCGCTCATGTGGCGGAGGTAGACGGTCGTCTTGACCACCGACGTCAGGCCGGCGCCCTCGCCGGCCAGGAGGGCGGCCACGTTGGCCACCGCCTGGCGGGTCTCATCGGCGATGCCGCCGTGCACGAGGACGCCGTCGACCAAGCCCAGTTGGCCGGAGACGGCCAACCAGTCGCCGGCGCGGACGACCGGCGTGTAGGGCCCGAGCGGCGTGCTCAGGCGGTTAGGAGAAGCTCTGGCCGCAGCCGCAGCTACGGGTGGCGTTGGGGTTGTTGATGGCGAACCCCGCCCCCTGGAGGCCGTCCTTGTAGTCGAGGGAGGCGCCCTTCAGCAGGGGGGCGCTGGCCGCGTCGACCACCACCTTGACGCCACCGTCCTCGACGATGTTGTCGTCGGGGGTGAAGTCCTTGTCGAAGTACATCTCGTAGCTGTAACCGGAGCACCCGCCCGGCCGGACGGCCACACGGAGGGCCAGGGCCTCGTCGCCCTCGGCCGAGATGAGCTCCTTGACCTTGAGCGAAGCGGTGGGCGTCAGCGTGAGCATGGTTTCAGTCCTCCTACAGACTTCCTCTGATATCCAGATTACCTGATTGACAGCTCAACCTGGCAGGGATCTCGATCGGCGAGCGTCCGGAAACGGTCAACGCCTGCCCCGCCGATCGATTCCACGAACCCCTCGATCAGGCCCCGGTGCAGGTGGCAGACCACTTCGGGGTGGGCCGCGGCCAGTTCGGCGTAGGGGCAGTGGGTGAAGGCGATGGTGGCCAGCCCGTCATCCTCCACCACCGCGGGGTCGAAGCCCAGTTCGGCCAGCATGGCCGTGACCGCGGCCACGCAGCCCTTGCGGGGCGGGCGCACCGCCAACTCCGCAGCCATGGCCCGGCCCTGCTCGGCCCCGGCTTCGGCGGTCAGCCCCGACGCCGCCCCGGCGGCGGCGGCCACCTCGGTGAGCATGCGGGCCAGCACCGGGAAGGCAGGCGGCTCCAGCCCCAGCGACGGGGCGTCGGCGGCCAAGGCGTAGCGGTTCTGGGGCCGGCCGACCGACCCGCGGTTGTCGGTGTGAACGTCGAGGAGGCCGACCTCCCGCATGCGCTCCAGGTGGGGGCGAACGGTGTTGGCGTGCAGGCCCAGGGTCTCGGCCACCTCGGCGGTGGAGCGCGGTGCGCTGGCCCGGGCCAGCTCCAGGTAGATGGCGTAGCGAGTGTTGTCGCCCAGCGCCTTGAGCACGTCCAGACGAGCGCTCTGCTCCACGGGCTCGATATTACCGGCCAACCCCGGTAAAATCCAGGGCGTGCCCGCGCTGCCCACTCCCGACGACGTCCTGGCCACCCTGCGGGGGGTGGTCGACCCCGAACTGGGCGCCGACATCGTCGAGCTGGACATGGTGAAGGGGATCCAGGTCAACGACGACGGCTGGGTCGAGGTGACCGTCGCCCTGACCATCTCCGGGTGCCCGCTCCGGGTCCAGATCCGCGACGACGTGGCGTCCAAGGTCAGCGGGTTGCCCGGCGTGGCGGGGGTCAAGGTCCACTTCGGCGAGATGGACCAGGCCCAGCGCAGCCAGGTCATGCAGCGGGCCCGCAAGGCGGCAGCCAACCGGGCGCCGGTCACCGAGGTCCCCCTGACCGCCCGCGTCCTGGCCGTGGCCAGCGGCAAGGGTGGCGTCGGCAAGAGCAGCGTCACCGTCAACCTGGCCTCGGCCCTGGCGGCCCGTGGCTTCACCGTGGGCGTCCTCGACGCCGACATTTGGGGGTTCAGCGTCCCCCGCATGCTCGGGATCAGCGACCGCCTGGGGGCCCACGGCGGCGGTCTCATCCGCCCCCACGAGCTGGCCGTGGGCGCCGGGACCCTGAAGGTGGTCAGCATGGGCCTGGTCGTCGACGACGAGGACAAGGCCATCATGTGGCGGGGCCTGATGCTGGCCAAGGCCCTGGAGGAGTTCCTCACCAAGGTGGCCTGGGGCGACCTCGACTACCTCCTCCTCGACATGCCCCCCGGCACCGGCGACGTGCAGATGGCCCTCGGCCGCATCCTGCCCCGGGCCGAGATCCTGGTGGTGACCACGCCCGCGCTGGCAGCGCAGAAGGTGGCCATCCGGGTGGCCGACATGGCGCGCCGGTCCTACCTGAAGGTTCTCGGCGTGATCGAGAACATGAGCACCTTCACCTGCGACCACGGCGAGGTGTACGCCCTGTTCGGCTCCGGCGGCGGCCAGACCCTGGCCGCCGAGCTGGGCGTGCCCCTGCTGGCCCAGGTGCCGCTCGAGCCCGAGGTGAGCGCGGCCAACGACGCGGGCATGCCGCTGTCGGTCGCCGCTCCGCAGAGCGCGGCGGGGGCCGCCTTCGCCGCCGCCGCCGACCGCATCGCCGACGACCTGCTCCCCCCGGTCGACATGGCCGGCTGCACCGCCCGCATGCTGGCCGCCGTCGAGTCGGCCCTGGGCCCGGTCAAGCGGTAAGGAGAGAAGCTCAGGCGGCCCGCAGTTGCCAGGCCCCGCCGTCGCCGGTGGCCCGGCCCTCGGCGGCCAGCTTGAGCAGGTGGGCGTGGACGGTCTGGGCCGCCGCGCCCCGGAGGGCGGGGGCCAGGTCCACGTAGACCAGGTCGACGAGCTGCTCGACGGTGACCGCGCCCCCGTCGAGGGCGGCCACGATGGCGGCCTCCCGGTCTCGGCGGTGCTCGATGTACCAGGCCAGCCGGGCGGCGGGGTCGTCGATGAGGGCGCCGTGGCCGGGGGCGATGGTCCGCAGCCGCAGCCGGCGGCTGCTCAGCCGCTCGAGGGAGGCCAGGTAGGCGGCCATGTCGCCGTCGGGTGGGGCGATGACCACGGTCGAGCCGTCGATCACCGTGTCGCCGGAGAAGAGCATGCGCTCCTCCTCCAGCAGCCAGGACACGGAGTCAGAGCTGTGGCCCGGCGTGCGCACGGCCTCCAGCCGGAACTCGGTGGCCTCGATCCCGAAGCCGTCCTCCACGGTGGTGGGGTCGATGACCTCGGCGCCGGTGCGCCCGGCCAGGGCGGCGGCACCACCGGCGTGGTCGGCGTGGCCGTGGGTGAGGACGATCCAGCGGATGCGATCGCCGCCGCAGCCGACGATGGCGTCGACGTGACCGGCGTCGTCGGGGCCCGGGTCGACGACCACGATCTCGTCGACGCCGACCAGGTAGCTGTTGGACCCGGCCAGGGTCAGCGGCCCGGCGTTGGGGGCGACGATGCGGCGCACAAGGGGGCTGATGGCCGAGGCCACGCCCGGCGACAGGTCAGCCATACCAGATCACCCCGGCCCGGCGGGCGGCCCGCCGCATCACCAGGCTGCGCACGCCGGCCCGTACTGGTGGCAGCAGCAAGAGGATGCCCACCGCGTCGGTGAGGAACCCGGGCGCCATCAGGAGGGCGCCGGCGGAGAGGATCATCACCCCGTCGGCCAGCTCCCGGCCGGGGACGTGGCCGGTCTCCACCTGGCGCTGGAACCGCCGCCACACGTTGATCCCCTCCCGCTTCATCAGCCACGCCCCGACCATGCTGATCAGGATCAGGAGGGCGATGGTGTTGAGGGCGCCGAAGGCCTGGCCGACCTGGATGATGACGTACAGCTCAGCCAGCGGGACGAGAACGAAGAGCACGACGAGCACGCCGACCATGGCCTCCATCGTACCGCCGGGTACTGTCAAGCGATCCCGATGTTCGATGGTTTCAGCTGGTTCCAATCCCAAGGGCGCACGCCCACGCTGTCGGACCTCGACCACCAGCCCTTTTTCCGACGCCACTTCTGGCCGCCCAGCGCCTTCGGGATCATCGTCATCTCCCTGGTGATGTCCATGCTCGTCGGCTTCGTCGGCGCGGTGATCTACACGTCCTCGGACAACGCCAAGATCGTCGCCGTCGACCCCACCGACCAGGAGCACATCGCCCCCACCATCCCGGCCGACCGCGAACCGGCGGCCACGACCACCACCCTTTCGCAGATCCTCACGGCCGAGGGCATCGCCCGCAAGGCGGCGCCGTCGGTCTGGACGGTGTCCAGCCTGGACGACAACGGCGAGCCCATCGACGGATCGGGGTTCGTCGCCGGCTCGTTCGGCGGGCAGACCTACCTGCTCACCTCCCTCACCATTGTGCGGGCCGCCACCCGAATCCCCGGCCCGGACATCACGGTGAGCAACGGGGGGACCCAGTCGAAGGCCACGCTGTGGACGTGGCAGGAGGACAGGGACCTGGCCCTGCTGGTTATCGGCCGCAGCGCCCCATCCCTGTCGTGGGCCGACTCGGACCCGCCGGCCAAGCCGGGCGACAAGGTCTACGTGGTGGGCGGGGTCGGGGGGACCGCGGTCGCCGGGGTCATTTCCAGCATCTCGCCGGCCAGCATCCAACACAACGTCTACATCGACAGCCACCGCCAGGGCGCCCCGCTCCTGAACGAGAAGGGCCAGATCCTGGGCATGGCGTCGCTGTCGTTCAACCCCCAGGCCACGCCGAGCGACGTGACGTTCTACGCCGTCCCCATCGCCGCCGCCTGCGACCGGGTGCTCTCGTGCGGGTCGGGGAACAACTCCGTCCCCCCGAGCACCGTCGTCCCCAACGGCCCCAACGCCACCACCTCGACCAGCAAGCCTTAGGCCGGCGGCGGTGCGTGCTCGTCGAGGAAGCTGAACCGGGCGACCTCGTCCACCCACCGTTTGTACGGCCCGCACTGGGACGGGAACCCGTTCGGGACGTCCGGGAGCGGGTCGTCGTCGTCGGCGGCCCGGATCTGCTCGAACAGGGCCGCAGCTCCGGCCCGGCGACCGGTGACCTCGGCCAGCAGGTAGGCGACCACGAGGTGGTCCGAGTCAGGGCGGCCCGGGTCGACGAAGTCCAGCGGCTCCGCCGCCCGCACCTTGATCAGTCGGTAGACGTTCACGAACCGCTTGACCGTCCGCGGCGACCGGCCGATGACCGGGGCCAGCCTCTCCATGGCGCCGACCTCGGCGTCGTAGAGCTGCAGGCCCAGCGGGTTGAGCTCCCGCACCTGGCGGAAATCGACCGGCTGGTTGCCTGACGGGCTCGTGGCCGGAGCGCTCGTGGTCGGCGCGACGCCGGGGTCTCCGGGGTCGGCGGGCCCGGGCCCAGCCTGATCCGGCGGGGCGTTGTCGGGCCCGGCCCAGCGTTGGCGGGGGGCCACCGCGGCGAGGCCGCGGAGCATGGCCGATGCCCGGGCGGGGTCGAGCTGATCCAGCCAGAACGGGATCTGGAAGATCTTCTCCAGGTAGTCGTGGGCGCTGGCGCTGCCCTTCTCGTCGACGAGGAGCTCGGGGTACTGCTTGCGCAACGCCCGGGCCACCCACCGCGAGTCCACCCCCACGACCACGACGAACAAGGGCAGGGCGAGGAGGAGGTGGACCGCTTGGAGCACCTGGGCGACCTTGTCGGCCTCGCAGCGGTCGAGGTCGTCGATGTACAGGACGATCCGGTTGATCCCGACATCGTCAGGGTCGGCGGTCGAGGATGATTCGAGGTCGGCGTTGATGGCCCGGATCATGTCCGAGACCTTCTCGAAGTCCCGGCGGGCCTGCGCCACCACGCCCAGGTGGCGGCTGTACTCGCCGGTCCGGACCGTCGCGCTGATGAGATCCTCGAGCATCCGCTCCGGGGTGGCCTCGACCACGGCCTGGCGCTTCTCCTCGACCTTTTCCTTGGTCGACTCGTAGGCCGAGCGCTCGTGCTCGACCGCCCGCTGGGCCGCCGCCTCCTCGGCCCGCAGCGCGGTGATCTCGGCGTCGACCCCGGCCAGCTCGGCGGCGATCTGGTCGTCGATTTCCTTCTGCGCCGTCTCCAAGCTCTCCCGGCGGTCTCGGATCCAGCCCGTCTGTGTGGCGACGAAGCGGCTGACGCCGGCGAACCCGGCGGCCACGAAGCCGCCCGCACCTGCCAGCGCTCCACTACCCACGTCCCCGACCAAGGCGGCGACGGCTCCGACCACGACAGCGACGGCCGGACCGATGCCGAGCTGGACCAACGCCCGCCACCGCCGCCGGCTCACCTCTTCTGGTGGTCCTTGCACGAGGGGGGCCAGGAGGGCGTTGGTGCGGGACAGCTCGGCGTGGGCGGCGGCCAGGTTGTCGCGCAAGTCGTCGATGGCAGCCGGCACCTCCGCCCAGCCGACCGAGCGCAGCGCCTGGCTGGCCGCGGCAACCAGGTCCGCCCGGGCCGCGTCTCCGGGCGCCTCCAGCGCCGCCAGCCGGGCCGCCCGCAGCCGCTCCTTCTCCTCCCGCCGCTGCACCAGCGCCGCCAGCGCTGCCGCCTTCCGGTCCACCGCAGAGGCCGCCTTGGACGCCTCCCGCTCGGCGTGCGCCAAGTCGGCCAAACGCCGAGCCCGCTCGCCGGAAACGAACCCGTGGTCGTCGCCCACGTCGAGGCGGCCGAAGATGTGCTCGACCAGGCTGGCCAAGACGTCCGACTCGGAGTAGTGCCAGGCGTTGAACTCGACCTGGGCGATGTGCTTGTAGAACGTGACCTCCCGCTGCGGTGCGCCCGATGCCCTGGCCTCGGCGG
Organism: Acidimicrobiales bacterium; assembly: GCA_035494015.1. Taxonomy (GTDB): domain Bacteria; phylum Actinomycetota; class Acidimicrobiia; order Acidimicrobiales; family AC-14; genus CADCTB01. The sequence goes on along the minus strand of DATJHJ010000142.1, from coordinate 4,394 downwards.
CCATCTCCGCGATCCGGGCCCGGAGCTGGCGCATGAACCAGCTCTTGCCGCTGCCCCAGTCGCCGAAGATGCCGATGGACAGCGGCGCCTCGACCGTCTTCGCCGCGATCAGCGAGGCAAAGGCTTCGACGTCGCGGCTGCGACCTAGCAGGTCGGGCTCGCCGACGGCGACGTCGGCTGCGTATGAAGCGGGCGGTGCTGGCCCGGGAGGTGGATCCAGGCCGACGTCCCACACCTGGGCCTCGCCGTCCTCGTGGAAACTGACCAGCCGCCGCCCGTCGAGGCTGAAGGTCACCCGTGGCGTCGGCCCGGCCGGCAGGCGGGCCAGGACCATGCCCGTGAGGGTGTGCACGAGCGTGACGCCCTCCAAGTGCCCGATGGCGACCACGGGCTGGACGCCGGCCAGCGACATGTGGCGGGGTAACGGGACCTCCACGGGCAGTCGGCCCTGGTTCGGCCCGAACACCACGAGCACCGACCCGGGCTCGGCCACCAGCACCTGTCCGGCCCCGCAGTCGAACGTCGTCGGCGGGGCCACGGGCACGGACGCGACCAGTCCCGCCCGCCCGCCGGACCAGGTCACGACATGGATCGCCTCCCGCGCGTACGCCGCCATCAGCTCGCCGGTGGGGCTCATCGCCACGCGGTCCACCGGCGAACCGAGGGCCAGGAACTCGAGGTTCCCGCTGGCCGTGTCCAGGACGCGGATGCCAGCGTCCGCACGCGAGCGGAAGACCGCCACTGACCCGTTGCGAGACAGCGCGGCGCCGTCCGCCGGCACAGGGGAGTGGACGAGCCGGCCGGGCCCCACCAGGCCGTCGAGCGGCCAGATGCGGACCGACATGTCGTCGAGAACGGCGACGAGGCTGCGGCGGTCCGGCCCGAACCGGGCTGTCCGCACGGCCCGATGCGTACGGACCGAGGACACCCGCGCCACGGTTCCGAGGTTCCACAGCGCCATACCCTCGCTGCCGTAGGCGACGGCGCGGCGGCCGTCATGCGACAGGGCAACGCGCTCGAAGCCGGGGCCGGAGGTGAAGGTGACCGGCGAGCTGCCGGGTCCGACGGCGGCCAACGGGATCGTCGCCAGCCGCTCCAGGCCCCGCTCGCTCAACACTTCGGCCAGCCCCTCGGTCAGCTCGTCCCGAACCGCGGCAAACAGCCCGGCCCCGACGCAGGCCCGGCCGACGGCGCGGTCCACCAAGCAGAGCCCGAGGATCATCGTCCGGCCGTGCAACGGGCGGACGCCGGGCGACAGCACCCCAGCTACCTCCCGGAACCAATCCTGCACCCGCTGGCGCCGCCGGTCCTGCGGCCACCGGAGCCCGTCGGCGATCGGCACAGCCTGGCCGCGGCCGTACTCGCGGTGCCGTTCGAGGACGGCGACGATGACGTCGTCGGCCGAGACGGGTCGGTCGCCGAGGGTGAAGGCGACGTCCTGGAGGGTGGGCGAGAGCTCGACGGTGGAGGGCTCGGCGGCCACCGCCTGACGCTATCGAGCTACGGGAACTTGCGGGCGGTCGTCGTGGTCTGGCCCGAGCCGATGCTGCTCGTCGGCCGGGGCAGCGTCGTGGTGGTGAGGAAGGGGAACAGCGGGGGGAACAGCGTCGTCGGGATCGGGGTGAGGATGGTCGACGGCGGGGCGATGGTGACCGGCGGGGCCACGTAGATCGGTTCCGTGACCGGCGGGCGCAGATCGTCGAGGGGGCGGCGGGGACCCGCGGCGAGGTCCCCCGACAGGGCGGCGGGCTTGGGGAAGTCGGCGGGAGGGGCGTTCTTCAACGCCGTGCCCATGTAGTCCTTCCAGGTCGACGCCGGGATGGTGCCGCCGTAGACGATGCTCACCCCCTTGATGTTCTTGAGCGACCGGGTGTTGCTGTCGCTGTAGCCCATCCAGATGGCGGTGGACAGGGCCGGGGTGTAGCCCACGAACCAGGCGTCGTGGTTGTCCTCGGTGCTGCCCGTCTTGCCCGCCGAGCCGTCGGGCCGGCCGATGTTGGCGCCCGTGCCGGTGCCGCCCGTGATCACGCCCTTCAGCACGTCGGTCACGTTGTCGGCCACCGCCTCGGCCAGCACCCGCTTGCCCTTGCGCTTGGTGTTGTCCTCCAGGACCTTGCCGTGGGCGTCGGTGACCTTGACGACCGGGGTGGCCGAGAACTGCAGGCCGCGGGCGGCGAACACCGAATAGGCCGACGCCATGTCGAGGGGCGACACCTCGGCCGCGCCCAGGGTGAGGCTGACCCCGTACGGCTCGCCGTTGGGCTGCTTGCCGTCCGGGGCGACCATGGTGATGCCCAGCCGATGGGCCATCTCGGCCGTCTCCTTGACGCCGACGTCGTCGATCAGCTGGGCGAACACCGTGTTCACCGAGTACTGGGTGGCCTGGCGCAGGGAGATGGCGCCGTAGCCGCCGCTCTCCACGTTGTGGATGATCGTGCCGTCCGGGAAGCGGTAGGTGCTCGGCCCGGAGTACACCCGATTGGGGCCGATGCCCTCTTCGAAGGCCTTGGCCAGGGTGAAGGGCTTGAACGACGACCCGGGCTGGCGACCCGATCCCCCACCGCTCAGGCAGACAGGGCCGTCGGGGGGCTGGACGTAGTTCTCCGGGCAGTTCCCGAGGGCCAGGTTGACCTGCGACTTGGAGAAGTCCCGACCGCCGACGAGCGCCTTGACGAACCCGGTGTTCGGCTCGACGGTGGCCAGCGCCATCTCCAGCGGCGGCGACGTGCCCGACAGCGACTTCTTCACCGAGTCCTCGGCCATGGCCTGCAGCTTCGGGTCGAGGGCGGTCTCCACCTTCAGCCCACCCCGGTAGACGATGTCGGCCCCGTACTTGGCCGTCAGGTACCGGCGGACGTAGTCGACGTAGTACGGCTGCGTCGCCGACTGCAGCTCCAGCGGATGGACGATCGTCGCCGGCCCGTCGGGCGTGGGCTTGTCGGGGGTCGGGAAGAACAGGTGCTCGGACACGGCCTGGGCGTGCTGGAAGGGGTCGATCCGGCCCTGCTTGAGCATCTCGTCGAGCACGAAGACCCGGTTGGTCTCGGCCTGAACCGGGTTGGTCCGGGGCTCGAAGTCCGACGGCGCCGAGATGAGCCCGGCGAGCATGGCCGACTCTGACGCGTTCAGGTCGTTCACCGGCTTCTTGAAGTACGACTCCGCCGCCGCGCCGATGCCGTAGGCGCCCCCGCCCAGGTAAATGTTCGACAAGTACCGGTAGAGGATCTCGTCCTTGGTCACCTTGCGGTCGAGCTGGCTGGCGAGCACGGCCTCACGGATCTTGCGGGCCAGGGTCCGCTCGCCCGACGTGTAGACGTTCTTGACGTACTGCTGGGTGATGGTCGACCCGCCCTGCACCACCCGTTTGCCCCGCAGGTCGGCCCACAGGGCCCGCAGGGCGCCCACGGGGTCGATCCCGCCGTGGGAGTAGAACCGCTTGTCCTCCACCGACACCACCGCCTGCTTGAGCACCTCGGGGATGTCGTTGGCGCTGACCGGGATGCTGGTGTCGAACTTGCGCAGGACGCCGATCTCGTTGCCGGCGGCGTCGTAGATGTGGGTGATGCGCGACTCGATTCCCGGGGCCGGCGTGGGCAGGGGCGGGGCGGGGAGCGGCAGGTAGACGATCGAGGCGAGGGCCGTTCCCGCGGTGACCAGCGGGATGATGATGGCGACGACGAGGAAGGTGGCGACGGCCTTGGCGACCCGCACGGGGTCCAGGTTCCATTCCACGGGCGCTTAGCTTCGCGCGGGGACGGGCCTATCGTCTGTTCGATGCCTGCGCGACCGCCGTCCGTCGACGCCCTGGCCCGGGAGCTGGCGGACGTCGGGCTGCCCCACCCCCTCCTCGTCGACGCGGCGCGCGCCGCCATCGCCGCCGGCGACCCGTCGTCGGCCCGGGCTCGGGCCGAGGCCGTGGCGGGGGCCTTGTTGCGCCGGGTGATCAACGCCACAGGCGTCCTCCTGCACACCAACCTCGGCCGCGCCCCCCTGGCCGCCTCGCCGCCAGTCGGCTACGCCAACCTCGAGCTGGACCTGGCCACCGGCCGGCGGGCGTCGCGCAACAACCATGCTGCCGCCCTGCTGGCCCGCGCCGCCGGGGCCGAGGCCGCCCTGGTCGTCAACAACGGGGCGTCCGCGCTCCTGCTTGTCCTGGCCGCCCTCGCTCGCGACCGGTCCGTCGTGGTGTCCCGGGGCGAGCTGGTGGAGATCGGCGGCGGGTTCCGCATCCCCGAGGTCATGGTGCAGTCGGGCGCCCGCCTGGTCGAGGTGGGCACGACGAACCGCACCCGGCTGGCCGACTACGGCACCGCCGTCGCCGAGGACACCGCCTTGCTGCTCAAGGTCCACCAGTCGAACTACCGGATGGTCGGCTTCACCGAGGACGTGGGCGT
>DATJHJ010000141.1:0-14919 GCA_035494015.1 Acidimicrobiales bacterium | reverse complement strand
GCGCTTCGACACCTACATCGACGAGTGCCTCCACACGTACCGCCGCTCGGCCCTCCCGACCTCCGCCCTGGTCAGCTTCGCCGTGGTCGAGGCGCCGAACGCGTCCTACCGGGACCCGGCCGACCTGGCCGGCTGGGAGCGGCACTGCTGGCTGAACGTGGGCCGGGGGACGCTGCACCAGGACCTGTACGTCGCCCCCGACTCGCTCTCCGACGAGGAGTGGGCCGCCCTGGCCCGGGCCCTGCACTGGGCCCGGGACCACCAGCGGGTCCTGGCCCGCAGCCGCATGATCCTGGGCGACCCCGCCCGGGGCCAGATCTACGGCTTCGCCGCCCGGCGGGGCGACGACGTCACCGCCTGCCTGCGCAACCCCTCGGCCGCCGAGCAGGCCGTCGCCCCCGACTGGCCCGCCCTGCTGGGCGCCGACGTCGACCTGCACGTGGTCTTCGGCGACGGCCCCGCCGGCGCCACCGTCGCCCTTGCCCCCTTCGCCGTGGTCGTGATGGAAGGGAAGGTGGCAGCGGCCGCCGGCTAGGCGGCCAGGCGCTCGGCGGCTTACGCGGCGACGATGGCGTCCGGCGCCCCGGACCCGTCGTCGGGGGCCACGCCGGCGGCCACCCACCGGCGCCGGGCCCGCACGCCGGACACCCCGGCCGCGGCCACCAGGGTGAACGCCCCGCCCAGGGCCAGGCCGGCGCGGGGCCCCCACCGCTGGGAGATCCATCCCAGCAGTGGCCCGCCCACCGGGGTGCTGCCCAGGAACAGCAGGCCGTACAGGGCCATGACCCTCCCCCGCATGGCCGGGTCGGAGCCGAGTTGGAGCGTGGTGTTGGCGGTGGCCAGGAAGAGCATGACGGCCAGGCCCACCCCGACGAGCAGCAGGCCGGCGGTCAGGGGGTTGGGGGCGGCGGCGGTGGCCAGCATGAGCACGCCGAAGGCGGTACCGGCCCCCAGCAGCAGCGCCCGGCTGGGCCGGGCCCGGCTGGCGGCGACCAGGGCGCCGGCCAGCGACCCGACCGACATGACCGAGGTGAACACGCTGTACAGCCCGGCCCCGCCGTGGAACGTGTAGCGGGCCAGCAGGGGCAGCACGACCACGAAGTTGAACCCGAACGTGCCGAGCACGGCGACCAGGAACAGCGTCGAGCGCAGGACGGGCTCGTGCCACACGTAGCGCAGCCCGGCCCGGACCTCGCCCGGGCGCCGGGCGGGCCGCACGCCCTTGAACAGCTCCTCGCTGCGCATGGCCAGGAGCCCGGCGATCACCGCGATGTACGACAGCCCGTTGGCCAGGAAGGCCGGCGCCACCCCGAACCAGGCGATCACCAGGCCGGCCGCCGCCGGTCCGAGGATCCGGCCGATGTTGAACATGGCGCTGTTGAGGCCCACCGCGTTGGGCACCTCGTCGGGCCCCACCATCTCGACCACGAAGGCCTGGCGGGTGGGCATGTCGACCATGGTCACCACCCCGAGCAGAAAGGCGAACACGTAGACCATCCACAGCTCGACCGTCCCCGTGGCCACCAGGGCCCACAGGGCGATGGCCAGGATCCCGCCCGCGGCCTGGGTGGCCACCAGCAGCCGGCGCTTGTCCAGCCGGTCGGCCAGCAGCCCGCCCCACATCCCGAACAGCAGCATGGGCAGGAACTGCAGGGCGACGGTGAGCCCCAGGTCCACCCCGCTGCCGGTCAGGTTGAGCACCAGCCAGCTCTGGGCCACGGTCTGCATCCACGTCCCGGTGACCGAGACCAGCTGGCCGAAGAAGAACAACCGGTAGTTCCGCACCCCGAGCGACCGGAACGTGCGCGCCGCGGTGGCACGCAGGTTCACGGAGGACATGGCGGCCATTGTCCCCCGGATCGGCTCGACGCCCGGCGGGATTCCGCTACCAGCCGAACACGGTGAGCAGCCGGTCGAGCTGGCTGCGGTCTCCGATCACGGTCAGCTTCCCGGCCGCCTCGGCCTCGGCCACGCTCAGCAGGCCGAAGGCCAGCCCCTCGAGGGTGCCCGGGTCGGTATCGAGGACGACGTCGGGACGGGACGCCGGCCCCCGGGCGATCTCGATGGCCCCGTCGGCCACCGTCAACCGGAAGGCGTCGGCGGCGAAGCGGACCTCGGCGGCCACGCGGACGCCGGTGGCCGCGGACGGGGCGAAGGCGTTCTTCAGGGCCAGCATGGCCGCGTCGCACCCGACCGGGACCTCGCCCGAGTACGACGGCGACCCCGCCCCCCACCGCTGCAGGCCCAGGAGGATGGGCTCGAGCTGGGCCCCCCACTCGGTCAGCTCGTAGACGTTGGCCGAGGCCGGCGGGGGCAGCCGGCGACGGCGGACCACCCCGGCGTCCTCCAGCTCCCGCAGGCGCTGGGTGAGCACGTTGGGGCTGCTGGAGGGGAGACCGGCGTGGAGGTCGGTGAACCGCTTCGGCCCGAAGAGGAGGTCCCGCACGATCAGCAGGGCCCAGCGCTCGCCCACCAGGTCGAGGGCGTGGGCCGACGAGCACCCGTCGTCGTAGCTCCGCATGGTCTCAGGATATCACTGTCGCGCTAATCACTTGCAAAGAGGGATGATCAACTCCTAGATTAGGAGTAACCCCCCGAGGAGGCGAGCGATGGCCCATCGAACACTGTTCCCGACTTCCGCCCACCGGCGGCTGGCCCCGCTCGTCGTCTCCATGTTCTTCGGCGGGGTGGCCCTGTGGGTGCCGGTCGAGAAGCTCTTCCTGGCCCAGATCGGCTTCACCCCCCGGACCATCGGGCTCATGGCCGCCACCTATGCCGCCGTGGTCCCGGTCCTGGAGGTCCCCACCGGGATCCTGGCCGACCGGTGGAGCCGGCGGGGCGTGCTGGTGCTGGCCAACGTCGCCGCCGCCCTGGCCGTGATCGTGGGCGGGCTGAGCGTCAACGTGCCCACGTACCTGGTCGCCGCCGTCCTCGTGGGCGCCTACTTCGCCATGCAGTCGGGCACGGTCGACGCCGTGGTCTACGACACCCTGCTGGAGGAGACGGGTGGGAGCGACGGCTTCGAGCGCATGCTCGGTCGCCTGCACGTGAGCGAGAGCGTGGCCCTGGTGCTGGGCGGGCTGGGCGGCGGCGCCCTCGCCGCCGTGGCCTCCCCCCGGGCGACCTACTTCGCCACCCTGCCGTTCCTCCTGGTGTCCACCGCCTGCCTCCTCTCGCTGCGCGAGCCTCGCCTGCACGCCGCCGGCGAGGGGGCCGAGACCCGGTCGCTCCGCGGCCACCTCGCCGTCACCGTGGCTGCCGTCCGCGGCCAACGCCAGCTCGTCCCGGTCGTCGCCCTGCTCGTGCTGGCCACCGTCCTCATGTCGGCCGTGTTCGAGTTCGGCCCCCTGTGGCTGGTCGACGCCCACGTCGGCGCCGCCGCCTTCGGTCCGGCCTGGGCCGGGCTCATGGCCTCCATCGGGATCGGCGGCGCCCTGGCCGGGCGGGCCCGGCTGCAGGCCGGGGCCAGCCGGGCCGCCGCCGCCGCCCTCCTCCTCGGCGGCGTGTCCGCCCTGCTCGTGGCCCGCAACGTGGTCCTCGTCACCCTGGCCCAGGTGGTGGTGGTGATGGTGACCGTCGTCGTCACCATCGTCGTCACCCGCACGCTGCACGATGCCGTGCCCTCCGACGTGCGAACCGGCGTGTCCTCCGGTGTCAGCGCCGTCACCTGGGGCGTGTTCCTGCCCTTCGCCCTGGCCTTCGGCGCCGTCAGCGAGCGAGGGGGCGTGCATGCCGCCGGCTGGCTGCTGGTGGCGGCCGCGGCCGGGATCTCGGGCCTGCTCGTCGCCCGCCCCGGCCCGGCGGCCGTCATCACGGAGGGCCCGGTCGTGGCGCCGCTCGCCGCGTAACGGGGTAGAACGGAGGACATGGCCACCCTCTCCGACGACGAGATCCGCGACGCCCTCGACGCCCTGCCCGGCTGGGGGGCGGTCGACGGCGCCATCTCCAAGCAGTACGGCCTCGGCGGTTTCCCGGCCGCCGTCGCCTTCGTGGTCCGGCTGTCCTACGCGGCCGAGGCGGCGAACCACCATCCCGACCTCGACATCCGGTACGACAAGGTGCGCGTCACCCTGTCGACCCATGACCAGGGCGGCGTCACTGCGAAGGACGTGGACCTGGCCCGGGCCATCGAGGATCTGGCGCCGGGCGGCTGAGCAGCTAGCGTCGGCGCCCGTGCCGGTGCAGAGCGGGATCGTGGGGCCTGTCCCCGAGGGCAAGGATGCCGAGGAGTACGACAAGGTGCGTCGGCGGGTCCTGTGGAGCATGCCGTCGGGCCTGTACGTGGTGGGGAGCCGGGCGGGCGAGCGGCGCAACGCCATGACCCTGAGCTGGGCCACCCAGGTGAGCTCGGACCCCAAGCTGGTCGGGATCAGCGTGGAGAAGGAGGCCCTGACCCACGAGCTCGTCGTCGGGGGAGGCGCCTTCGCCCTGTGCATCGTCGACCGGGAGGACCGGGCCATCGTGCGCAAGTTCACCAAGCCGGTGGAGGTCGACCTCGCCGCCCGCACCCTCAACGGCTTCCCGTTCTCCGACGCCGCGGTGACCGGCTCGCCCGTCCTGGACCAGGCGGTGGCCTGGGTCGACTGCCGGGTGCACACCTCCGTCGACCTGGGGGACCACACCCTGTTCGTGGGCCAGGTGGTCGACGCCGGGTTCGCCAAGCCCGAGGACACGCCGGTCCTGCGCATGGAGGACACCCGTATGAGCTACGGGGGCTGAGCGCCCGCCCGTGCGGCTGGCCAGCTTCAACGTCCTCCACGGCCGGTCCCTCGTCGACGGGACCACGTCCGTGGAGCGCCTGGCCGGGGCGTGCGCCTCCCTCGACGCCGACGTGCTCGGCCTGCAGGAGATCGACCGCAACCAGGCCCGCTCGGGTGGGGTCGACCAGACGGCGGCGGCGGCCGAGCGCATGGGGGCGGCGGCGTGGCGGTTCGAGCCCGCCCTGGTCGGCGAGCCGGGGGCGACGTGGCGGGCAGCGGCCGACGACGACAGTGACATGCCCGGCGGAGCCGGCGTCCCTGCGTCGGCCGAGGCCGGGTACGGGGTGGGGCTGGTGTCCCGCCTGCCGGTGCGGGCCTGGCACGTGGTCCGCCTGCGGGCGGCGAAGGTCCGGGCCCCGGTGGCGGTGCCGGGCGGGCGGGGGCGCTTCATCCTGCTGCCCGACGAGCCCCGGGTGGCCCTGGCCGCCGAGGTCGAGGCCCCGTCCGGGCCGCTCGTGGTGGCCACCACCCACCTGTCCTTCGTCCCCGGGTGGAACCTGGCCCAGCTGCGCCGGGTAACGCGGGCCCTGGCCGCCCTCGGGCTGCCGTGCGTCCTGCTGGGGGACCTCAACGTCCCCGGCCGGCTCCCGGCCGCGGCCACCGGCTGGCGGGCCCTGGCCCGGGTCAAGACGTTCCCCGCGGGCAAGCCGTCGATGCAGATCGACCACGCCCTCGGCCACGGCCTACTACCGGTCGTGCGGGCGGCGTCAGCCGTCGAACTGCCGCTCTCGGACCACCGCGCCCTGGTCCTGGAGTTCATCTAGGCGCATGCGCTCCGACGGCGCGAGCGCCAGCGAGCCCGGCGGGGATGGGGAGCACGGCGTAACCGTGCGTCGGGGGCGCAGCCCCCGGGACAAGTAGGGTGGCCGGTATGGCCCTGCGCCCCCTCACCAACGCCGAGTGGGGGTTCGAGTCCAACTGCTTCGTGTGCGATCCGGCCAACCCCCGCGGCCTCGGGGTCCGCTTCTTCCATGACGAGGACGCCGGCCTGGTGACGGCCGACCTCCAGCTGGGAGCGGAGTTCTCGGGCGCCCCGCACTACGTCCACGGCGGCGTGCTCCTGGCCGTCCTGGACGAAGCCATGGCCTGGGCGGCCATCGCCCTGGCCGGGCGCTTCGCCGTCGTGCAGTCGACCGCCACCACCTTCGACCGCCCCGTTCGCATCGACGAACCCCATCGCGTGGAGGCCACCATCCAGGAGCACACGGACACCGCAGTCACCGCTCGCGCCCACGTGGCCGACGCCGGCGGCCGCCGCTGCGCCGAGGCCCGGGCCCGCCTGGTCGTGCTGTCGACCGTGACCGCCGGGTCCGCCATCGGCTCGGTCACCGGCGCCGACATGCGCTACCTGCGCCCCGTCCAGTGAGCGAGCACGGCGGCCGGGCCTGCCGGCCCCGCCGGAGCAAAGCGGAGGCCCCCGCCGGCAGGCCCGCAAAGGCCGCCGAGCGCAGCGACCAGGAGACACAGTGAGCGCCCCTGAGATCACCGTCGAGGAGCTGGCCGCCGCTCGCCAGGCCGGTCTGGTGCCCTTGATCGACGTGCGCCAGCCCGAGGAGTACGAGGCCGTCCACGTGCCGGGGGCCAAGCTCATCCCCCTGGCCGACGTGGTGGCCCGCACCGGAGAGGTTCCCACGGAGGGGCCGGTCTACGTGATCTGCGGCACCGGGCCCCGCAGCCAGCGGGCGGCCGACTTCTACCGAAACCAGGGGATCGAGGCCTACAACGTGGCCGGTGGGACCAAGGCGTGGGTGGAGGCGGGGCTGGAAACCGCCCACGGCCCCCTCCCCGGCTGACCCCCTCCGTTCTGGCCGCAGGTACCCGCGCCTGCGGTGGGTAACTGCGGCCAGAACGGAGGGGAGTAGCCCAGGTCGGTCACCACCGGCGCCGGTCGGGCCAGCGGCGGCGGCGGTGCACGGCGGCCAGCACCGTCGCGTTCCCCTTCCACGCCCAGCCCACCAGCACGAACCCGGTGAGGACGAGGGCCAGCGCCAGCCGGGCCGGCCCGAGGACGTCGGTGCCGGTGCGGGACAGGACCGTGCCGCCGGCCTGGGCGACCACCACGGGGGCGACGGGGGCGACGACGACGATCGTGGTCTCGGCCACCGCCGTGCTCCCGGTGGCGCTGACCCGGACGGTGTGCACGCCGGGGGCGGTGCCGAGCGGGATGGTCACGACCAGCCGGAAGCTCCCGCTGGCGTCGGCCACCGCGCTGCCCAGCAAGACCGGGTCGCTGAACAACTGGGCGGTGAGCGGGCTGCCCGGCGGGAAGCCGCTCCCGGTCAAGGTCAGCGGCTGCCCCGCCGTTACCTGCTGGGGGCTGGCGGAGACGGCGGGGACGGCCGGGGCCACCGTGGTGACCGTGGGTGCGGTCGTCACCGTCGCCGCGATGGTGGACGTGACGGCCGTGGTGGTCGTCGTCGAGGTTGAGGTTGAGGTGGTCGTCGGTACCGTCGTGGTCGTCGTGGTTGTCGTGGTGGACGTCGCCGCCGTGGTCGAGGAGCTGGCACCGGGCGCGGTGGTGGAAGACGTGGCCGCCGTCGTCGTGGAGGTCGAGCCGAGCGTCGTCGAGGTGGACGACGGCGTCGAGGTGGACGACGAGGTCGAGCTGGACGAGGACGAGCTGGTGGTGCCGGTCGGCACGCTGCTGGACGTCGTCGAGGTGCTCGACGTGGACGTGGTCGACGACGAGCTGGTGGACGACGTGCTGGCGGGCACCGTGGTGGACGGCTGCACCGTGGTCGAGGTGGGCGCCGTGGTGCTCGTGGTCGACGACGTCGACGACGAGGAGGTCGAGGAGGTCGAGGAGGTGGGGGCGGTCGTCGTCGTCGACGAGCCCGTCCCGGTGATCGTCACCGGGTTTGCCGCGCCGCAGGCCGACGTCACCGGGTTGTTGTTGGCGTCGCCGCTGTAGGAGGCGGTCCACAGGTACGTGCCCGGCGCCGTCGGGACGAAGTCGCTCGAGGTGGCCGAGCCCCCGACTTGGACCACGTTCTGGGACATGAACACCTGGTTGGTGCAGTTGGCGTCGCTGAACAGCCGGAAGGTCATCGTCCCGGTGGGCACGAGGCCCCCGACCAGCGACGCGGTGCTGCGGACCGGCGTCCCGACCGGACCGCCGGCGGACGCCGAAACCAGGATGGTCGGCGAGCGGCGGTTGATGACGATGGTGAAGGTCTGGCAGAGGGGGGCGGTGGTGGCGTTGCTGGCGCAGACCGTGGTCGGGCCGAAGGTGCCGGCGACGGTAGGCGAGCCGGTGAGGAACCCGGTCGGGGCGAGGGTGAGCCCGGGCGGGAGGGTGCCGGCGGTGACGGAAAACACCAGGTCGGGCGGGGATGCGGTGAACTGGTGGACGTAGCCGTTGCCCACCGTGCCCGCAGGCGGCGGCGGGCTGGTGATCCCGGTGGTCTGGGCTCCCGAGGTGGTGATGCCGAGCGACCACACGGCCACCAGCCCGAGCACGGCTACCAGGACCCGTCGACCGCCCAACCCCACCCGAGCTCCCTTCGCCGCCCGGCGGGAGCCTAGCAAGCGCGACGCCGGTGGCCCGGGGACTCGTTCAGGCCGGTCGCAGCACCAGGGCCCGGTCGGGGCCGAGCCGGGCGTCGAAGACCTCACCCTCGAGGGTCCCCGCCGAGTCCAGGGCCACGACCCAGGTGCCCCTGAGGTCGACCTTGGCCGGCGACGAGGTGAAGTTCACCACCACCACCCGGCGGTCGGCGCCCGCCCGGCGCTCGTAGGCCAGCACCCCCTCGGCCGAGCCCAGCAGGTCGACGGAGCCCTGGCTGAGGGCGAGGCTGGCCCGGCGGGCAAGGGTCAACCGGCGGTAGAGGTTGAGGATCGACGCTGGGTCCGCGGCCAGGGACTCGACGTTGCGGGCCCCAGGGTCCGGCGACCAGGGCAGCCACGGTTCCACCCCGCCCGGCCAGCCGTGGCCCGGCCCGGCCGTCCAGGGCAGGGGGGACCGGCACCCGTCCCGGCCCCCCGGGTCGACGACCCGGTCGGCAGGGACGACGGCGTCCTCCAGGCCGAGCTCCTCGCCGTAGTAGACGAAGGGCGCCCCCCGCAGGGTGAGCAGCAGGACGGCGGCGGCGCCCGCCCGGGCGTCGGAGGCGCCGCCGTAGCGGGTGCGGTGGCGGGGGTTGTCGTGGTTGGAGAGGGTCCAGGTGGGCCAGGCCCCGAGGGCGCCGAGGTCGGCCTCGGCCTCGACGATGCGCTCCCGCCACGCCGCCGCGTCCCACGGCGCGTACAGGGGGGTGAAGTCGAAGGCCAGGTGCAGCTCGTCGTCCCGGCCGAAGTACTTGGCCACCTTGGCCGTGTCGAGCAGGTACACCTCGCCCACCAGCAGGCGGTCGCCGGCGTAGGAGTCGGCCAGGCGGCGCAGCCCCCGCAGCACGGCGTGGGTGTCGTCGCAGTCGTTGACCGCGGCGTGGGGGAGGATCTGCTCGGGCGGGTCGTCCGGGAAGGTCGGGTCCTTGGTCAGGCCCTGGACCACGTCGATGCGGAAGCCGTCCACCCCCCGGTCGAGCCAGAAGCGCAGCGTCTCGTGCATGGCCGCCTCGACCTCGGGGTTGCGCCAGTTCAGGTCGGGCTGGGTGGGGAGGAACAGGTGGAGGTACCACTGGGCGGTGGCGTCGTCCCAGGTCCAGGTGTCGCCCCCGAAGGCCGCCTTCCAGTTGTTCGGCCGCCCCCCCGGCCCCGACCCCGGCCCGTCCTGCCAGAGGTACCAGTCCCGCTTGGCGCTCCGGCGGGACGACCGGGCCTCCACGAACCAGGGATGCTGGTCCGAGGTGTGGTTGGGCACCCAGTCGACGATCACCCGCAGGCCCCGGGCATGGGCGTCGGCCAGCAGCCGGTCGAAGTCGGCCAGCGTCCCGAACAGGGGGTCGACGTCGCAGTAGTCGACCACGTCGTAGCCGAAGTCGGTCATGGGCGACCGGTAGAACGGGCAGATCCAGATGGCGTCCACCCCGAGGTCGACCAGGTGGTCCAGGTGGGCCCGGATCCCCTCCAGGTCGCCGATCCCGTCGCCGTTGGAGTCGGCGAAGGACCGGGGGTAGATCTGGTAGAAGACGGCGGCCTTCCACCAGGGCACATCGGGGGGCATCGACCGAGCCTAGAGCCACGGCTCGGAAGAAACTTCGGCCGAACGCGTCATGAACCGGGCGCCGCTCCGTCTGTAGGGGGAGAGCCGGCGCCGGGGACCGGGCCGGGGGGTCTTCCGTGGTGCAGCGTGGCCCGGGAAGGTTCTGAGGGTCCCCGGCCCAGTTCTCGTCTCAGGAGATCGAGAACACCTCGGTGAGGCCGGTGATCTCCAGGACCTTGCGGGTCCCGGGGTTGGGGGAGCGCAGGGTCATGTCGCCCCCCTGCTGGCGGATGCGCTTGAGCCCGGTGATGAGCACCGACAGGCCGGTGGAGTCGATGAAGGCCAGCTGGGCCAGGTCGACCGTCACCTGCCGGGGCCCGTCCGGGGTCAGCCGTACCAGCTCGTCGCGGAGCAGGGAGGCGGTGGCCATGTCCAGCTCCCCCCGCAGGTGGATCTCGGGACCGGCGCCATTGTCGACGACGACGACCTGCAGGAACTCCTCGGGGTTGGTTACGCCCTTCCTCGCCAGGTCATCAGCGTCGTTGCCGCTGGCCAACGTCACCCCCTGACAGCCGGACTATCGCCCAGTCCTGGCGGCTGGCTGCTCAACCCCTCCGGAGATCCTCGCGCAGCCAGGGAGGCCGGACAAGGCGCCCGTCAGTCCCCTTTGGGCCGCAGGTCGACCCGCAGGACCAGGACCCCGTCCTCCAGCGCCGCCGTGGCGTCGCCCAGCATGGCGAAGTCCTGGTAGTCGAGCTGCATACGCTCGACGAAGCGCCGCCGGTCGGCCCCCTCCAGGGGCGGCACCCCGCGGCTGCGCACCGCCTTGGCCCGCTCTCGGAAGCGGGCGACCATGGCGTCGACGTCGAACTCGGCTGCGTCGGAACCGGGCATCCCAGAGCAACGCTAGTCACTGGCGACCTATAGAGTGGCCGGGTCGACGTCAGACGAGTTCGGGAGCACCCAGGTGAAGAAGGGACGGCACCGGCGCTTCGAGGAGGCACGCGCCCTCAAGCGCAGCACAGAGCCCAGGGTCGAGCCCTGTCCCGAGTGCGGAGCCATGCCGGGTGACGAGCACGCGTCCTGGTGCCTCTACGAGGAGGCCGACGACGACGGCGCCGACGACGACGAGAGCTCCGAGGCGCCGTAGCTGACGCTTTCCGGGCCTGGGACAACCCTCGGGGTACCTCCCGGCCCGGAAAGCCCTTGATCGATGGTCGACTGGGCGCAGATCGGGGTGGTCGAGGGCGACGACGGCTTCCGTCGTTGCGGGTGGTCGGTGTCCGCACCCGACTACGTCGCCTACCACGACGACGAGTGGGGCCGGCCGGTCACCGACGACGTGCGGCTGTACGAGAAGATCTGCCTGGAGGGGTTCCAGTCCGGCCTCTCCTGGCTGACCATCCTGCGCAAGCGGGAGGGCTTCCGCCGGGCCTTCGCCGGCTTCGACCCCGACGTGGTGGCCGGGTTCGGCCCTGCCGACGTCGACCGGCTGCTGGCCGACGCCGCCATCGTCCGCCACCGGGGCAAGATCGAGGCGACGATCGCCAACGCCGCCGCCACCCTGCGGGCCCAGGAGGCGCACGGCTCGCTCGCCGCCCTGGTGTGGTCGTTCGAACCGCCCCGGCGGGGCCGCCCGGTCCCCAAGCGGCTCGGCGAGCTCACCTCGACCACCGCCGAGTCGACCGCCCTGGCCAAGGCCCTGCGCAAGCTCGGCTTCCGGTTCGTCGGCCCGACCACGGCCTACGCGGCCATGGAGTCCCTGGGTGTGGTGAACGACCACCTGGCCGGCTGCCACGCCCGGGCCGCCTGCGACGACGCGCGGGAGGCCCTCAGGCTCCCCTGACCGTGGGGTGGCGGAGGGGGACGCTCCCGGCCGCCCGGACGTCGAGGTAGGCGGCCAGCCGGGCGTAGACCTCGGGCCCGATCAGGCCGGTCAGCTCGTCGGCCATCGTCCGGTAGACGGGCTGGCCCTCCGGGGCGGTGAAGGCCTCGGGCGCCTCCGTGCACCACCAATGGAACTCGGCGCCGCCGGCCCCCCAGTCGGAGCGCTTCCACTCGACGATGGTGGAGGTGATGTGGCCGCCGCCGTCGTCGCGCTCCTCCCGGCGGAGGGGCAGCTGCCAGCACACGTCCGGCTTGAAGTCCATGGGCCGCTCGCCCCGGTCCAGGGCGGCCCGGTGCAGGGCGCAGCCAGCCCCGCCGGCGAAGCCCGGGCGGTTCAGGAACACGCAGGCCCCACCCACCATCCGGGTCACCCGCTCGCCGCTGGCGTTGGTCTTGACCACCCCGCGCTGGCGGCCCTCGCGGCGGAACTGCCAGTGCTCGGCGGTCAAGGTGGCGGCCGCCGCTTCCACCCGGGCCTCGTCCTCGGCGTCGGTGAAGTGGGCCCCGTACGAGCAGCAGCCCTGCACCAGCTCGGCCGCCGGCCCGGTGAGCACCCCCTGGCAGCCCCGCCCGAAGATGCACGTCCACCGGCTGAGCAGGAAGGTGACGTCGAACACCCACGTCCGCTCCTCGTGCTCGTCCTCGACGGACACCCACTCCCTGTCAGGAAGGCCCGTCACGTGGCCGCCAACTCCGTCCACAGCTCGCCGGCGGCCAGCAAGCCCTTCCAGAACTGGTCGAGGACCATGCGCTCGTTGGGGGCGTGGAAGCGGTCGTCGGGCAACGCCACCCCGAGGTACAGGACCGGCGCGTCCAGCACCCGCCCGAGGGCCTCCTCCGGCCCGCTCCCGCCGATCCTGGTGAACAGGGGCGCCTTCCCCCACACCCGCTCGACCGACCGGCACAGGGCGCCCATGGCCGGGTGGTCGACAGGGGTCAGGGCCGGGGCCACCCCGCCCATGCGGGTGATCTCGACGGCCACGCCTTCGGGCACCCGGGCCCGCACCCACTCCTCGAAGGCCGGGCCCACCACGTCCGGCTGCTGGTCGGGGACCAGCCGGAAGGTGGCCGTGAACCGCCCGGTGGCGGGGACGATGGTCTTGACCCCCGCCCCCGCGTACCCGGCGGCCAGTCCGGTCACGTCGCACGTCGGCCGGGTCCAGATGCGCTCCAGCAGGGACCGGCCGGCCTCGCCGTCGAGCCGCCCGACGCCGGCCATGGCCTGCCACGCCTCCTCGTCGACCGGGATGGCCCGCATCGACGCCTCCTCGGCCTCCGACAACGGCCGCACGGCGTCGTAGAACCCGGGCACGGCGACCCGGCCCTGGTCGTCGTGGAGGCCGGCGACCAGGCGGGCGACCAGGTGGGCCGGGTTCGGCACCGCCCCCCCGAACAGGCCCGAGTGCAGGTCGGCGGCCGCCGTGCGCAGCTCCACCCCGTAGGCGATCAGCCCCCGCATGCCCACGCACACCGACGGCACGTCGGGTGCCCACATGTCGGTGTCCGACACGACGACCAGGTCGCAGGCCAGCCGCCTGGCCTCGGCTTCCAGGAGGGCCTCGAAGTTCGGGCTGCCGACCTCCTCTTCGCCCTCGACCAGGAACTTCAGGTTCACGGGCAGCCCGCCGTTGGCCAGCAGCCCCCGCGCCGCCTCGACCTGGAACAGCGTCTGGCCCTTGTCGTCGATGGCCCCTCGCGCCCGCACCTCCCCGTCGACCTCGACCGGCTCGAACGGGGGCGAGGTCCACTCGTCGAGGGGATCGACGGGCTGGACGTCGTGGTGGCCGTAGACCAGCACCGTGGGCGCCCCCGGGCCGGCGTGGAGGTGGTCGGCGTAGACCGAAGGCAGCCCGGCGGTCTCCAGCACGACGGCGTTCTCCATGCCGGCGCCGCCCAGGAGCGCGGCCGTGAACTCGGCCGAGCGACGCACGTCGGCGGCGTGGTCCGGCTGGGCCGAGATCGACGGGATGCGCAGCCAGTCGAACAAGGTGGCCAGGATCCGGTCGCGCTCGCCGTCGACCCAGTCCTGGAGCAGCAGGGGCACGGGCGTAGGGTACCGGCGTGCCGCCAAAGGGTGATTCGGCCGCCCTCGACCAACTCCGCCAGCGGCTCGACGGGATCGCCGAGGAGCTGGCCGACCTGGCCCTCGACCGCCTGCGCTCTGCGGTCGACGGCGACCCGGCCGCCGCGGGCGAGGAACGCCGGATCACGCGCGCCCGCCGGGCGGTGGAGAAGGCCGCCCACCTCCTCGGCCAGGACACGCCCGGCGACGGGTAGCGGGCCGTGCACGCCCTGCTGCTCAGCTTCGGCGTGATCTTCGTGGCCGAGCTGGGCGACAAGACCATGCTGGCGACCATCACCCTGGCCACCAAGGAGGGCGCCCTCGGCACCTGGGCCGGCTCGACGCTCGGGATGATCGCGGCCGACGCCCTGGCCATCGGCGTCGGCAAGGTCCTCGGCGCCCGCCTGCCCGACAAGGCCGTCAAGATTGCCGCCGCCGTCGCCTTCTTCGCCTTCGGCGCCGCCCTGCTGATCGAGGGCCTGACGAACCGGTGACGCCCGGCGCGCCATATCGCACCACGTGTCACCGGATCCTGTTGGAGCGGCCATCCCTCGGCTCCGCCCGGCGCGGGGATAGGCTGAACTCCCGTGGCGAAACACATCTTCGTGACGGGCGGGGTGGCGAGCTCGATCGGCAAGGGCCTGACGGCCGCGTCCCTGGGCCGGCTCCTCAAGACCCGGGGCCTGCGGGTGACCCTGCAGAAGCTCGACCCCTACATCAACGTGGACCCGGGGACGATGAACCCCTCCCAGCACGGGGAGGTGTTCGTCACCGAGGACGGCGGCGAGACCGACCTGGACCTGGGCCACTACGAGCGGTTCATCGACGAGAACCTGCACCGGGACTCCAGCGTCACCACCGGCTCGATCTACTCCACGGTTCTGGCCAAGGAGCGCCGGGGCGACTACCTGGGCGACACCGTCCAGGTCATCCCCCACATCACCAACGAGATCAAGGAGCGCATCCGGCGCCTGGCCACCGACGATGTCGACGTCGTCATCACCGAGGTCGGCGGCACGGTGGGCGACATCGAGATCCTCCCGTTCCTCGACGCCATCCGCCAGTTCCGCAACGACGTGGGCCGCAACAACGTGGCCTACGTCCACGTCACCCTGGTGCCGTACCTG
>DATJHJ010000140.1:0-14710 GCA_035494015.1 Acidimicrobiales bacterium | reverse complement strand
CCTCGGCGGCCTCACCGTGCCCGACGAGGGCACCCTCACCGGTGACCGGCCCCTACGAGTCGAGCTACTCACCAACCGGACGGGGGCGGCCGAGCGGAACCGGGTGCTGGCCGGTCTGGCCGACGGCTCCGTCGACCTGCTAATCGGCACCCACGCCCTGCTGGAGGAAAAGGTCGGCTTCCGGGCCGTCGGCGTGGTCGTGATCGACGAGCAGCACCGCTTCGGCGTCGAGCAGCGGGCCGCCTTGCGGGGCAAGGGCGACGACCCCGACGTGCTGGTCATGACGGCCACGCCCATCCCCCGTACCGCGGCCATGACCGTCTACGGCGACCTGGACGTGACCGTCCTCGACGAGCTGCCGCCCGGTCGGTCGCCCGTCGTCACCCGCTGGGCGCGTGGGGAGCTGGACGTGGCCGCCGCCTACGCCCAGGTGGCCGCCGAGGTGGCCGAGGGTCGCCAGGCGTACGTGGTGTGCCCGCTCGTCGAGGAGTCGGAGAAGGTGGCGGCCAAGGCGGCCACCGCCGAGCTGGCCCGGCTGCAGACCGAGGTGTGGCCGGACCTCCGCCTGGCCCTGCTCCACGGCCAGATGCCGGCCAAGGAGAAGGAGGCGGTGATGGCCGAGTTCCGGGCCGGGGGCCTGGACGTGCTCGTCGCCACCACCGTCATCGAGGTCGGCGTCGACGTGCCCAACGCCTCGGTGATGATCATCGAGGACGCCGACCGCTTCGGCATGGCCCAGCTCCATCAGCTCCGGGGTCGGGTCGGTCGGGGGGCGGCCCAGTCGTGGTGCTACCTGCTCGGCGCCGCCACCACCCCCGACGCCGAGCAGCGCCTGGCCGCCATCGAGCGCAGCACCGACGGGTTCGAGCTGGCCGAGGTCGACCTGGAGATCCGGGGCGAGGGGACCGTGCTCGGCACCCGCCAGAAGGGCCAGAGCGACCTCAAGCTGGCCAGCCTCCGCCGCGACAAGGAGTGGGTGGCCCGGGCTCGCGAGGTCGCCTTCGCCCTGGTCGACGAGGATCCCACGCTCGCTCGGCACGAGGTCCTCCAGGAGGAGCTCGGCCTCCTCGTGGACGCCGAAGAAGCCGAGTTCCTCTTCAAGAGCTGACCCGGGCGCAAAACCGCGGGTCAGCCCGATGGTCAGAGGTGGTGCCGGCCGGACCAGCGCCAGTGGCGATGCTTGTGCATGTGGGACAGGCACCGCCGGGTCAGGAGCGGGTAGAGCACGCAAGCGGCGATGATGGCGCCCACAATGACGGTGGCCACGGCGGTGGCGCTACCACGCCGCCCATTGGGGGACGATGAAAGCCTTCACTACGGCTCCCATCGTCCCTTGGGCCGGATCTTGGCCTGCTGGTCCCGCGTGAGTGGTTCGAGGCCGGGCCCGCGGGGGTTGTCCCGCCGATAGATGCGCCGGAGGTCGTCGAGGCCGTGGCGGTCGAGCCGGGCCCGCCGGACCTGCTCGCGCCGGACGACGAGGAGGACGAACGCCAGGGCGACGACCGACGCAGCGATCAGCGCCACGACTCGCATGCCCTCCATGGTGGCGCGTGCCCGGCCGGTCGACGGGTCATGGCGCGGCGGGGCCCGATCGCATCCGGGCCCACGAGAGCCAGGCGGTGACCAGGGCCAAGAGGACGAGGGCCACGGCGGGAAGGTCGCCTTCGGTGACGCCTTGGCCGCGACGAAGGGTGAACAGCACCGCCCCCTCGCTCCACGGCTCGGCGATGACAATGGCCGCGGCTTGGGCCAGGAGGACCGCCACCAGCCCGCCGCGGGTGGCGAGTTCCAGACGGCCGGGCAAGCACTCTCAGGCGACGCCGGCGAAGCGCAGCAGGTCCACCATGGTGAACATCCCCGCCGTCGCCGCCGGCAACTCGGGCTTCCACGCCGGCTCCTGGCGGAGGAACGACGACGGGTCGCCCTTGAGCAGGCCGACCAGCACCTCGGCCACGATGCGGCCGCCCGTCGGGCCGAGGTGGCGGCCGCCGGCCACCACCTCCGACTCCCGCAGCAGGTAGAACCACAGGGGCGTCGGGCCGGTGAGCTTGAGCTTCTTGTCGGCCACCTGGGTGCCCATGGCCGCGGCCACGGCCTGGCCGGAGGGGAGCTGCAGGGCCCGACCCCGCAGCATGTTGATCAGGCCGAGCGAACGCCGGGCGTCGTCGATGGCGGGCGGGAGCGCACGCATCGGCTCGGCCAGCTTGGTGTCGATGCGGCGGCTGATCTGGGGAGTGGCGCCGTCGAGGGGGAAGAAGTGCTTCCATTGCACCGTCCAGCCCTTGGGCAGGACGCGGAAGCCGCCGAGGTGCTGGAGCCGGTTGGCCACCCGGATGTCGGTGAGGATGGGCAGCGGGTCGAGGGTGTCGTTCAGCCGGTACTCGGGCCGGACCATGCTGTGGCCGAACCGGTAGGCCGCGGCCGAGAACTCGACGGGCAGGAACGGCTGCGACCGCCAGCTGAAGTACTGGAGGTCGGCCCGGGCCTTCCCGGTCTTCTTGTTGGTGACCAGTATCTCCCCGAGCAGGTCGGGGCCGACCAGGCGGGCCAGGAAGTCGTGGACGACCACCCACTGGTAGTGCCAGGTGACGGTGCGGCGGGCGTCGGTGAACAGCTGGTCCGGATCGGACTGGAACCGCAGGGAGTCCACCACTGCGTTGTGGAAGCGGATGAAGGCCAGGTGGAGCTGGCTGACGATGAAGTGGACGTCGTTGCGGGGGTCGCCGATCAGCGCCCGGCCCTGCTGGTTGCGGGGCAGGTCGACCGGTTCGTCCTCGACGCCCGTGTTCTTGCCGACGAGCAGCGAGGCGGGGTCGTCCTGGTCGTACAGGTACGGGCTGTCCGCCTGGCCCCGGCCGTACAAGGAGTCGAGGTCGAACTTGGGGGTGCGGAAGCTGGTCAGCGCATCCGGGTCGTTCAATCGATCGAGGCTCGAGACCGGGTCGAAGGTGATGTCGTGGTCGACGAACTGGCCCAGGTAGGTGTAACCGGCGGGGATGTCCGGGTTGTCGCCGTCGGGGCCGGGGACGTCGCCCATGGTGTCGGCCAGGGCGGCCAGGGCGACGTCGCTCGGGGCGAAGGCGGGCAGGGCGCGGAACATCCGCCCGTAGCGGCCTTCGAAGGTGGCCGAGCGCGGCACGTTGTCCAGGCCTCGCGGCCGGCTCCCACCATGGTGGTCCAGTGACGCTTTCGGGGGCGTGGTCTCCGTCGTGGACGCGAAGTATTGCAGCCCCGACCGCGCCCTGCCCGGCAGCGTGTGCGCACCGGCGGTTCACTCGCTACCGTCTCCGTAGCTTCGTTTCCTTCCCCCTGGTGAGTAGCCGAATTGCGTTTGGGGAACCGAGCCCAGCCCTGGGGACAGGACGGTTGGATGGAGAAGGAGAACAGCGGCGCGGCGGCCGGGGGGCCGCTGCTGGAGGTGCGAGACCTGGCCGTCCGCTTCGGCGGCGAGGTCGAGGCGCTACGGGGCGTGACCCTCTCGCTCGAGCGGGGTGAATCGCTGGCCATCGTGGGGGAGAGCGGGGCGGGCAAGTCCACCCTGGCCCACTGCCTGGCCGGGCTGGTCCAGCCGCCGCAAGCGACGGGGAGCGTGCGGGTGCTTGGCGTCGAGCTGCTCGGGGCCTCGGAGGCGGCCTTGCGGTCGGTGCGGTGGTCCACCGTCGCCCTGGCCCTCCAGGGGGCGCCGTTCAACCCCGTCGTCACCATCGGCGACCAGATCGCCGAGCCCCTGCGGGAGCGTCTCGGTATGGGTGCTCGCCCGGCCCGGGCGCGGGCCGTCGCCCTGGCCGAGGACGTGCTGCTCGATCCGGCCCTGCTGGACCGTCACCCGCACGAGCTGTCGGGCGGGCAGCGGCGGCGGGCGGCACTGGCAATGGCCCTGGCCCTCGACCCCGCCCTGGTCGTGCTCGACGAGCCGACCGCCGGCCTCGACCCCGTCACCCGCCGGGAGCTGGTGGAGCGGATCGTCGACCTGGCGGCCGGCAGGGGGTTCGGGCTCATCGTGATCTCGCACGACCTTCCCGACGCGGCGACGATGGCGCTGCGGACGGTTGTCCTGTACGCCGGCGAGGTGGTCGAGCAGGGCCCCACGTCGGCCGTGCTCCCCGCCCCCTCCCACCCGTACAGCTGGGCGCTGGTGAACGCCTACCCCGTCATGACCACGACCAAGGATCTCCGCCCCATCCGCGGTCGGTCGCCCGATCCCCGGGCCGTCCCGAGCGGCTGCAGCTACCACCCCCGCTGCACCCAGGCCGAGCCGGTCTGCAGCGAGACCCGTCCGGACCTGGTCCGGGTCGGCGACCGGCTGGTGCGCTGCCACTTCGGAGGGCTCAAGACGCTGCTCTCGGCGTCGGGAGTGAGCAAGGTCTTCGGGCGGGGCCGCGGTGCGGTCCGGGCCCTGCACGACGTGTCGCTGACCCTTCGCGAGGGGGAGTCGGTGGGAATCGTCGGCCCGTCGGGGAGCGGCAAGTCGACCCTGGGGCGGATCCTCGCCGGGCACATGTCGCCCGATGCGGGGGACATCGTCCTCGAGGGCGAACCGGTGCCGAGCTCGTGGCGCGGAGGGGACCGCCTCCGGCGCCGCCGGATCCAGCTCATCATGCAGGATCCGGCCGACGCCCTCTCGCCCCGGCTCACGGTCGAGGAGCTGGTGCGGGAGCCGTTGGACGTGCTGGGCCGGACCGATCACGCCGACCGGGAGACGGTCGTGGCCCGTGCCCTGGAGAGCGTCGGCCTCCCCTCGACCGGGACCTTCCTCGGTGCCCGCTCCCATGAGCTGTCCGGGGGCCAGCAGCAGCGGTTGGCCCTGGCCCGGGCCCTGGTCGCCGAACCGAAGGTGCTCGTGGCCGACGAACCGACGGCCATGCTCGACGCGTCGGAGCAGGCGCGCCTGCTGGTGGTCCTCCGGGAGCGGCAGGTGGAGATGGGCCTGGGGCTCATCTTCATTTCGCACGACCTGGCCGCGGTGCGCAAGGTGACGGACAGGATCGTGGTGCTCGACGACGGCGAAGTGGTGGAGGAGGGACTTTCCGCGGTCGTGTCCACCACGCCCCGAAGCCGGACCGCGCAGGCCATGGTCGGGGCCTCGAACGGGGGCGGCGGTACCGGGAAGCGAGATCCAGTGGACGTTTCCCGTGACATCTCGTAGACTATCGAACAGAGCCCCGCGGCGCGGGGAAATGGCGAGAGCAGTCTCGCGTTCGACGACAACCGGCGCGTTCACGAAAGCTTTGTTCCATGCCTGCTAGCGACGACGGCGCCACGGCCGGGAGGGCACCTTGGTGAACCGGGACGGGCGTCCCCGCTCCGGCGGGCCGAGGCGTTTGGGCGGTCGGAACAATCGTGCCACTGTTGTCCCGGCCCGAGGCACGGAGGATGAGGACATGGCGCAGTGGCGGTCCCGGTCGTACCGACTGGCGATGGTGATGGCGGTGGTGTTCCCGGCCGTGACTGCCGGGCTTCTGACCCGGCCGGCGCTGGCCCAGGTCACGGGGGTGACGGGGAGCGCGTACGGCTACTCGCTCAGCGCCAGCCTGTTCGGCGGCACCGTCAACAACGTCGGGCCGGTGCCTGTCGTGACCCTCCCGGCGGGGGGCTCGGCATCGCCGGTGACGGCCAGCGCGCCCACGGGGAGCGCCGCCATCGACCCGGCCACCTTCTTCTCCTCCGGGCCGATCAACGTCAGCACGCAGGGCACGACCGCGGGCGGCACGGTGACCAGCTCGGCCACGATCAACAACGTGAACACCTCCCAGAACGAGGTGCTCACCGCGACCAGCATCGCCGCCACGTGCACGGCGTCCACGTCCGGGGTCACCGGGTCGGCGACGGTCACCGGCGGCACCCTGCAGACCGACAACGGCGACAACGACCCGGCCAACCAGATCCCCGACCACCCGGCGGTGAACACCCCCGTCCCGGCCAACCCGGCACCGAACACCACCATCGAAGGGCACCTCCACGTCGGGAACGCCACCGACTCGTTCCGCTACGTCTTCAACGAGCAGATCCGCAACGCCGACGGTTCGCTGACCGTCAACGCCGCCCACCAGTACCTGCTCGGCAACATCGCCCGGGGCGAGCTGATCATCGGCCACGTCGTGTGCGGGGTCACCGGCACGGCAGCCACGACGACGACGACCGCGCCAGGGGCGACGACGACCACGGCGCCGGGCGCCACGACCACGACCGTCGTCGGGACCACCACCACCACGGCCGGGGCAACGACGACCACGAGCTCCACCTCCACCTCGACCTCGACCTCGACGACCGCGGCCCCGACGACCACCTCCTCGGTGGCGACGGGCGGCGTCAGCGGCGGCGCCTACGGCTTTTTCGTCACCGTGAGCCTGTTCGGTGGCCCCGCGGCCACCCGGGGGCCGACCCCCACGGTCAGCCTGCCCGCGGCCGGGTCGGCCTCGCCCGTCACGGCGTCGGCGCCCACCGGGGACGCTTCGTTCGGGCCGGCCATCCTGTTCAGCTCCGACCGGTTGGACGCCAGCACCCAGGGCACCCCCGGGGGCACGGTGACGAGCTCGGCCTCGGCGGCCAACGTGAACCGTTCGGGCCAGGAGCAGCTCACCGCGGCCACGATCAGCAGCACGTGCACCGCCTCGAGCACCGGGGCCAGCGGCTCGGCCACGCTGAGCGGGGCCAAGGTCACGCTCTCCTCCGGAGCCAACCTCGACTCTGAAGCGGACGACACCGTCATGCAGATCCCCGCCAACCCGTCCCCGAACACCTCCTACAACGGCAAGATCGAGAACGTGGGCGACACCTTCCGCCTCGTGGTCAACGAGCAGCAGACCAGTGGCGGGTCGATCACCGTGAACGGGGCCCACCTCTACCTGCTCGGCCCCACGGCCAAGGGCGAGCTCATCATCGCCCAGTCCCGGTGCGGGGCGACCACGGGTACGGCCACGGCCGCCGGCGGCGGCGGGGCCACGGCCGTCGGCGGAGGTGGCGGGTTGTCCAGCACCGGCACCGACGCGGTGCTCCTGGTCGCCTTCGGGCTCGTGCTCCTCACCGGCGGTGGCACGACAGCGTTCTGGGCCCGGGACCTCCGGGGCCGGCGCCCCGTCACCCGGCGCATGCCGTGGACGAGGCACACCCTTCTGCGCTGAGGAGGCACGGCGTGACGTTGGTCGAACCGGGAGTGGCGGGCCAGGACGTCGACCAGCATCCCGTGGGCACGCCGGCGGGGATCCGGTGGTCGTGGGCGAAAGGGGTGGCGGCCTACCTGGGCATGGTGTTCGTCCTGGTGACGGTGAACTTCGTGCTCCCCCGAGCCATGCCCGGCGATCCGATCGACGGGCTGTTAGCCCGAGGGTCGGCTGGGTTCAGCCTGGGCGAACAGAGCCGGGCCGCCCTGGAGGACTACTACGGCCTGGACGGCTCCCTGGCCTCCCAGTACCGCCACTACCTGGCCCGCCTGGCTCATGGGGACCTCGGTCGCTCGATCGTCACCAACGCTCCGGTCCGCAAGGAGATCGGGCGCCGGCTCCCGTGGACCATCGTCCTCATGGGCAGCGCCATCGCGCTGTCGACGGTGATCGGGGTGGTCGGGGGCGTGCACTCGGGGTGGCGGCGGGACCGACCGCTCGATCGCGTCCTGCTCACCGGCCTGCTCGCCGTCCGCGAGTTCCCGACGTTCCTGCTGGGCTCGCTGCTGCTGTTCGTCTTCGCGGTGAAGCTCCACTGGCTGCCGTCGGCCGGCGCCCAGACGCCCTTCTCGGGCTCGTTCAACCTGGCCCAGAAGGCGGTTGACACCAGCCGGCACCTGCTGCTCCCCGTGCTGGTGCTGACCGTCGGGTTGACGGTCGGGAACTACCTCATCATGCGGGCCGGCATGGTCAACGAGCTCGGCTCTGACTACCTCCTCCTGGGCCGGGCCAAGGGATTGGCCGAGCGCCGCCTGAAGTACCGCTACGCGGCCCGCAACGCCCTGTTGCCGGTCGTCAGCGTCACCGCCCTGCAGCTCGGGTTCGCGCTCACCGGCGACGTCCTCATCGAGCGGGTGTTCACCTATCCCGGCCTCGGCGGGCTGCTGTACGACTCGATCGGCGCCCGCGACTACCCGACCATCCAGGCCGCCTTCCTGGTGGTAAGCGTGGGCATGGTGACGATGAACGCCCTCGCCGACCTGTTGTACCGGCGGCTCGATCCCCGGACGGCGCAGTGACGGCCGTGGCCCCCCCGGTCCCCGCCCGGGCGACGGACCGTGCCCGGCGGGCCCGGGGACCGTGGCCGCCCGTGCTGGTGGTCGGGCTGGTCCTTCTGGCCGCCCTGGCTGCGGTCGCCCTCCTGGCCCCGCTGCTGGCCGCCCACGACCCGCACGCCATCAGCGGTCGCGCACTCGAGCGGCCGTCGTCCCGGCACTGGCTGGGCACCGACGTGCCCGGCCGGGACATCCTGGCCCAGCTCCTCTACGGCGCCCGGGCCTCCCTGGTGGTCGCGGTGCTCGCCGGGTCGATGGCTATGACCGGCGCCGTATTCGTCGGGGTGGTCCCCGCGCTGCTGGGCGGGGCCGCCGACACGGTGTCCAGCCGCCTCGTCGTGTTCCTGCTCGCCCTTCCCGGGCTGCCGCTGCTGGTGCTGATCGGAGCCTTGGCCGGGAACCGGCGGGCGGCCGTCATCCTCGTCATCGCCTTTCTCGGGGTGGCACCGAACGCCCGTATCCTCCGCAGCCAGGCCCTGAGCCTGCGGGCCCGGGGGTTCGTCGCCGCGGCCCAGGGGTTCGGCGGCGGCCCCCTGTACATCCTGCGGCGGCACCTGGTGCCGGGTCTGGGCCCGCTGATCGTCGTCGGCTTCGTCAACTGGGCCGGCCTGGCCATCGGCCTGGAGGCAGGGCTGGCCTTCGTCGGGCTCGGGGACCCGAGCGGCGTGAGTTGGGGGCTCATGCTCAACCGGGCCCTGGCCCAGAGCAACATCTACTTCAGCGCCATGTGGACCTGGTGGGTCCTCCCCGCCGGCCTCGCCGTCGCCGTTACCGTGCTGGGGTTCACGCTGGTCGGCGTGGGCCTCGAGCCCAGCCTGAACCCCCGATGGCTGCGCTCGACATGACGGGCGAACGCAGCAGCAGCACCAGCGGCCCCTCCCTGAACCGGCGCCAGTTCCTGATCGGCTCGGCCGCGGGGATCGGCGCCCTGGCCTTGACCCGGTGTGCCCCCAGCGTCCGCAGTAGCGGCGCGACGGTCCGGCTGCCCGACGGCGCCCTCGGCTTTCCCTCGCCCTTCGCCGCCAACGCCGACCTGGGGTACAACCAGATGAGCCTGCTGTACGACACCCTCCTGTGGAAGGACGGGAGCGGGCAGCTCCTGCCCTGGCTGGCCGAGAGCCACGAAAGCTCACCCGATCACATCCGGCACACCTTCACCCTGCGCGACGGCCTGCGGTGGAGCGACAACCGACCCCTCACGGCCGACGATGTCGTGTTCACCTTCGACTATTACGCCAAGCAGGGGACGCTTTCGCCGCCGGTGATCATCCAGCCCCCGCAGGGCATCGCCAAGGTGAGCGCCACGGGCGCCCGCACGGTGGAGGTGGTGCTGGACGCGCCATACGTGACCTTCCCGGAGCAGGTGGCCGCCGCCCTGCCGATCGTGCCCAAGCACATCTGGTCCTCGATCGACGACCCCGCGGGGGCGCAGGACCGCAAGATCCTCGTGGGCTCGGGCGCGTACCGGTTGGAGTCGTACAACGGCGACGGCGGGGCGCTCCTCTACACGGCGCGGTCGGACTACTTCCTCGGCGCCCCCTTCGTCAGCCGCATCGAGGAAAACCCGGCGGACGACCCCATCGGCCCCCTGCTGGCGGGCGCCACCGACGTGGCCCGAGGCGTCGGGCTCCGGGCCGACACCCTGGCCCCGTTCCAGAACCAGGCCTTCGGCGTCCTGGCCGAGCAGGGTTCGTCGACGGCGGCGCTGTACTGGAACATGGGAAAGGAGGGACCGCTCTCCGACGTCCGGTTCCGGCGGGCCTGGGCCATGGCCATCGACCGCGCCGACCTGGTGGCCCGGCTGGCCGCCGGGCGGGGGCGTCCCGGGAACCCCGGATTCCTCGGCCCGGAGAACCCCTTCCTGACGCCGGTCCCGCCGTACCCCTTCGACGTGGCCGGGGCCAACGCCCTCCTCGACGGAGCGGGATACCGGCGGCGCGGCGGCGAGGACATCCGGCGCACGGGCGCCGGCAACCCCCTCAGCGTGGAGCTCCTGATCGAGAACACCCGGGCCCCGCTGGCCGAGATCCTCGTCGCCGCGCTGCGCCAGATCGGGGTCGAGCTCAGGCCCAAGCAGGTCGAGCTCGGGCCCCAGCTGTTCGGCAACAAGTTCGTCGGCGCCTACGACGTGGCCGCGCTCCCGTTCCCGGGGCCCGGCCCGGGGGGCCCGAACGCCGATCCCGACGTGCTCCGCCTGCTGTTCTCGTCACGGGTGCCGCCCTCGCTCCAGGCCGCCACCAACTACGTCAACAACAAGTTCGACGACCTCGCCGACCGCCAGCGACTGGCCTTCGACCAGACCGAGCGCATGAACCTCGTCGCCCAGATGCAGCGCATGCTCGCCGACGACCTGCCGATCCTCGCCCTGTACTACCCCGAGACCGAGCTCCTCTATCGCCGGCAGGTGCTCGACCAGTGGTACATCACCCCCGGTCAGTTCCCGTCGGCCTACGACAACAAGCAGCTGTTCATCACCGGCCAGAAGACGGGCACTGCCATCCGTCCGCACCGGTAGCTCTCGCCAGCCCCCGCTCCTCGACGTCCCGCACATTGGAAAGGCGGTCCTCATGCTGCGCAAACCCGCATTGTCCCTGCTCCTCCTCGTCGTCGTCCTCGCCGGCGCGTCCTGCACGAAGGGGTCCGGAAAAACCGTCGACGCAAGCGGGACGTCGACGACGGTGTCCCTCCCGGCCCAGACCACGACGACCACCCCGCCGGCCGAGCGACCGCAGACGGCGCGGGCCCGGGCGGCCGTGTTCCAGCTCAGCGACTTTCCCGACGGGTGGAAGGCGGTCCCGGACTCGGACGGCGGCGGGCTCAGCATCGAGACGACCTGGGGCGAGCTGACGCGCTGCATGGGCGTGGATGCCGCCGCCCAACGGGACGCCATCGCCTCCTCCCCGACCTTCCTGCGCGGTCTGGCGACCCAGGCCCGGGCGACGGTCGAGTACACGTCACCGGCGCAGGCCACGGCCCTGGCCGCGGCCCTGGACGGCCCCAAGTTCGCCAGCTGCGCGAAGGACGCCTTCGATGCCGACGCCAAGCGCAGCGCGCCGCAAGGAGCCACGCCGAGCCCGGCGGCCGTCGCCCCCCTGGCCGTGAGCCCTCCGGGCCCGAAGACGTACTCCTACCGGATCAACGTCACCATGAACCTGGGCGAGCTGCAGGTCCCGCTGTTCCAGGACTTCCTGGTCGTGTTCAACAAGGGAACCGTGGTCAGGATGCTGTTCCTGAACCCGGGCGCCGAGTTCCCGCCCGACCTGGAGCGGTCGCTGGTGGCTGCCGTCCTGGCCCGGGCCTGAGAACCTCAGGTCGTGGCGAGGTCGACCAGCTCGGTCAAACCGGTGGGGTTGGGGGCGCCGACGCAGGGCTGGTTGACCCGGGCGAAGTTGTTGTGGGCCCAGGTGTTGCTGCCGCAGGCCGGGGTGTTGCCGTCGTACCCGTCGAACTGACCGTTGCCGCGACCGCTGTTGCCGGTGATCTTGTGCTTCGTCGGCTCGGGCGTGGCCGCGCCGGCGGCGTCAATGGAGATCCCGTTGGTCACGTTGTCGTTGGTCACGTTGTCGGCGATGGTCGACTTGGTCGGGGCGACCGGGGCGGCGACCGAAAACAGCCGGATACCGCTGCCGTTGCCGCTCGTGCCGTTCTTGTGCGACATGTTCTTGGAGATCTCGTTGCTCTCGTTGCCGGGGGTGCCGGTGCAGCCGGTCTGGGGGTCGGCGCAGGTCGGGAGGATGACGATGCCGTCGGCCCCGCTGCCGGTGACGGTGTTGCCGATGATCTTGTTGTTGTTGGCGGCCGGGCCCTCGATGCGGATGCCCATGTCCTGGCGGCCCACGCTGGGATCCCCGGGCAGCATGTTGTTGTCGGTCACGACGTTGTCTCGGATCTCGTTGCCGCTGCACGCCCCGACCACCGAGATGCCGCTGAAGGGGCCGTTGCGCCGGACGGTGTTGCCCTGGATGTGGTTCCCGGAGGAGCCGCTGAGGGTGATGCCGTCCCCGAAGTCGCCGTCGGGATCGCCGATGTTGTCCTCGCAGGTCAGGTTCTGGACCACGTTGTTGGCGCCGCCGGCGATGGCCACCCCGGCCCCGAAGCCCTTGATCGTGCCCTTGCGGACGGTGACGCCCTTGACGTTGCGCAGCAGGATGCCGGGGGCGCCGGCGCTGGCCGCGCCGTGGCCCGAGATGGTGAAGCCGCCGAGGTCGAGCACGACGTTGTCCGCGGTCACGATGAGGGCCGGCCCACCGTTGCAGACCAGATCACCGTCGAGCGTGGTGTTGGTGGTGATCTCCTGCCCGCAGGTGACGGCCGACCGGTCCCGGATCGGCCCTTTGTAGTCGCCGTTCATCAGCTTCTGCAGCGTGGCCTTGGCGTCCGCCTTGCTGCCGTAGCCGGGAGGCCCGCCGTCCTTGGCCACCACCTTGCCGTTCGACGCCTTCACCTCGAAGGCCCACTTGCCGTCACTGCCCTTGAAGACCTCGCCGCTGCCGGCCATCCCCCACCTCCGCTCGCGTGCGCTGACAGGAATCTAGCCGAGCCGCAGTACCGCGCGCCCCACTCTAGGTCGGGGGCCGCTCGATCTTCTGGCGCACGTCCGGGACGACGAACGCCTGCTCGGGGGCCAACACCCAATCGGGGAGCCCGTCGACGAGGGCGCGCAGCGGTCCCGCGTCGGCCTCGACCACGAGCATCCTCGCCGAGGAGTCGACCACGACCGCGCCGGGAAGCTGCTGCACCCGGGTCACGTCGGCGTCCGGGACGACCCCTTCACCGCGATAGCGCAGGACGAACCGGCCCTTGGCCACGCCCGCCGGCTACTGCGCCTCGGAGATGCCGAGGCCTTCGAAGGTCGGGCCGAAGCCGAGGGGCTTGGCCGCGGCCAGCACGGCCTTGACGATGGCCTCCGTCCGCCGGGCGTTGCGCTTCATCTTGATCACCGGGGTCCCGGCGATGGCCCGGGCCGCGGCACCGGTGGCGGCGGGGCAGGCCATGGACGTCCCGCTGATCTCGGCATAGCTGCCGGGGACGGTCGACATGATGCTGACGCCCGGCCCGGTGAGGTCCATCTGCGGGCCGACGTTGGAGAACTTGGCGATGAAGTTGTTCTTGTCGGTGCCGTAGGGCGCGGCCACCTCGTCGGCTGCCGCCGCGCTGGTCGGGAAGGTGCCCTTGCGCCCGGTGGCGGACACGGCCAGGGCGGTGTCCTCGAAGGCGGGGAAACTGATCGGGGAGCGGTCGTCGTTGCCGGCGGCGACGATGCACAGGGTCCCGGCGGCCCAGGCATCGTCGATGGCGGCCTTCATCACCGGGTCCGGTTGCCCGCCGCCCAGGCTCATGTTCACCAGGTCGCACTTGTCGGCGACCGCCTTGTCGATGGCCTTGGCGATGGCGAAGCTCGACGCGCTGCCTTGGTTCTTGCCGAACACCCGGTAGGCCATCAGCTTGACGCCGGGGGCCACGCCGCGGAGGCCGGTCGGTGGGGTGCCCCGGGCGGCGATGATCCCGGCCACGTGCGTGCCGTGCGACTTGCCGTTGTCGCCGAAGTCCTTCGGGTCCTCACCGGGCACCGTGTTGGCGCCGCCGGCGATCACCAGGTCGGGATGGGCGGCGACGCCGGTGTCGATGACCCCCACGGTGACGCCCGCCCCGACACCCTCCGCGGCATTGCCGTAGAAGTGGCGCAGGCCGTCGGTGTAGCCCAGGTCGAGCGGGGTCAGCACCACCTGCGTGCCGGTCTTGACGGTGAGGTTCTTCTTGATGATGCTCCAGTGGGCATCGAGCGGGTAGACGTACAGCCGCTGGAGCTTGATGCTGGCCTGCCCGAGGGCGAGCGACACGTTCCCGTCCTCGTCGGTGACGCCCTGGGCGCCGGTCCTGGCCTTGAAGTCCACGAAGGCCACGACGAAGGCATTGGCGATCGGCGCCGACCCCTTCTTGGACACGACCTGCAAGGTGATGTCGGCGGCCGCCGCCGCGCCCTTGCCGGTGACCCCGCTCTCGATGTGCTGCGGAGGGGCCACGGCGGGCTGGTAGTAGACGACTGGCACCAGGCGGAGGTCGGGCCGTTGGGCCCGCAGCGCCAGGACGTCCTCCGGCGCCAGCTCGACCAGCTTGGCCCCGTCCGGCCCGATCGAGTCGATCACCTGGACCGACACCTGGCCCCCGTCGACGGCCACGGCCTGTGGCCCTGGTGCGTCGGCCATCCGCAGGAACTCCTGCGCCTCCGGGCTGGCCGTGGTTCCCTTGGCCCGCAGTCCCTGCCGGGGAAGAAGCACGTACTGTCCGCTCTCGGCCCCATTCGTCACGAACGCATTCCTTTCGCCTGAGGGATCACCGCCGGAAGACTGTCGCGCAAATGGCCCCGGCGCGCCACGGGCAAGATCCGCCGGTCAGCAGGCCGCCGGCCGGACGCTGTGCTCAGGTGCCGCAGCCGAAGGCGTTCAGCAGCGCGGTGATGATCGGCCGCAGGAACGGGATGTTGGCCAGGTTCCG
>DATJHJ010000139.1:0-11638 GCA_035494015.1 Acidimicrobiales bacterium | reverse complement strand
TCCACGGCACCTTCAACGGGTCGGGATGACGCCGGCCGGCCTGCGCTGCCCGATCGTGGCCGGCCGGGACGGCGAGCGGGCGCAGATCGCCGACCTGCTCCTGGCCGCCAGGGCCGGGCGCGGTGGCATGCTCGCCGTCGAGGGCGAGGGCGGGATCGGCAAGAGCCGCCTGGCCGCCGACGCCGTGGAGCAGGCCGCCGGTCGGGGGATGCGCACCCTGCTGGGTCGGGCGGTGCCGGGCGGCGACGTCGCCTTCCGCCCGCTGGCCGAGGCCCTGCTGTCGTCCCAGCGGGCCGGTGCCGTCCCCCTGGGCCCGGCGCTGGCCCCCTACCGGGCCGCCCTCGGTCGCCTGGTACCCGACTGGCGGGAGGGACCCGACCAGGGCGAGGGCTCGCTGCTGGTGGTGGCCGAGGCCGCCGTCCGGGTCCTGGCCACCTTGGCCGGTGACCACGGCCTCCTGGTCGTGGTCGAAGACCTCCACTGGTCCGATCCCGAGACGCTCGCAGTGCTGGATTACGCCGCCGACAACCTGGCCGACTGCCGCATCGCCCTGCTGGCCACCTTCCGGCCCAAGCCCGATGCCGCGGCGACGATGTTCCGCCGGCTGGCCCGGCGGGGCGCGGCCGGGCACGTCGAGCTGGGGGCCCTGGCGTGGCCCGACGTCGCGACCATGACCGCCGCATGCCTCGGGGTCGACCCCGCCGACGTGCCCGCCGGCCTCACCGAGCTGATAGAGGCCAACGCCGCCGGCCTGCCGCTGGTCGTCGAAGACCTGCTGGCCGCGGCGGCGGCGACCGGTTCCCTCCGCCATGGCGACGAGGGGTGGTCGGTGGGCGCGTCGCTCGACGCCCTGCGCCCCCGCCGCTACGCCGAGACCGTCCACGAGCGACTGGCCGTCCTGTCGCCCGGCGAGCGGGCGGTCGTCGACGTGGCCGCCCTCCTGGGGGTCACCTTCGACTGGGCCCTCCTCGGCCCGGTGCTGGACATGACCACCGCCGAGGTGGCCGCCGCCCTGGCCGCGGCGACGGGCCTGGACCTGCTGGCCACGACGGACGGCGGCTTCGGCTTCCGCCACGCCCTGATCCACGATGTGGTTCTGGACGCCCTGCTCCCCCCGACCCGGGCCGTGCTGGGCCGGCGGGCGGCCGAGGTGCTGGAGGCGACCGGCTCCGTCGCCTCCGACCAGGCCGCCTGCCTCCTGGCCGCCGAGCTGCGCACGGCCGCGGGCGATCGCGATCGGGCCGCCGAGCTGCTCCTGGCCGGGGGCCGGGCCGCGGTGGCTCGGGGCGCACTGCTCACCGCGGCCGAGCTGCTTCGGCGCGGGTGGCGGCTGGCCCCCGGCGGGCCGCTGGAGGCCCAGCTGGGAGCGGCGTTGGTGGAGGCCCTGACGCTCGGGGGCGACGCCCCGGCCGCGCTCGACGCCGCGCCGGCGGTCGTCCCGGTGGTCGAGCGCGCCGGCTCGGGTCCCAGCGCCCGGCTCCACGCCGTCCTCGCTCGAGCGGCGATGGAGGCGGGCCGGTTCGACGTCGCCCGTCGCTACCTCGACCGGGCCCGGGCGGCCACGGACGACGACGCCCTCCTGGCCCGGATCGCCGCCCTCGACGCCCACCTGGCCCTGGCCTCGATCACCGGCGACCGGCTGGTGGCGGCCGAGCACCTGGCCCGCCGGGCCGTGGCCGCGGCCCAGGCCGCCGCCCTGCCCGACGTGGAGTGTGAAGCGCTGGAGGTGGTCGGCCGCGCCGCCCGGGTCCGAGATCTGGCCCGGGCCGAGGAGGCGTTCGGCCGCGCCCTGGCGGTGGCGGACCGGCACGGCCTGGCCCTGTGGCGACTGCGGGCCCTCAACGAGCTGGGCACAGTCGACATGTTCCGGACCCTCGACCCGGCCCGGCTGGAGCAGGCCCGGGCCGAGGCCGAGCGGGCCGGCGCCCTGTCCACCGCCTGCGGCGTCGACGTCAACCTGGCCGCCCTGTACACGATGCGGGGGGAGTACGGCCCGGCCCTGGAGGCGGCCGGCCGCTGCGAGGGGGTGGCCCGGCGCTACCGGCTCCCCGTGCTGGCCGCGGCCCAGCTGTTCCAGGCCGTGGTGGCCACCCACGAGGGACGGTTCCGGGACATGCAGGCCCTCGTCCGCGCCGCCGAGGCGACGAGCGGCGACGACCCCGACATCCTGATCGGGACCTGGAGCATGTGCCGGGCCATGCGCTCCCTGCTCCGGGAGGACCGCCCGCGGGCCCACCAGGAGCTCGACATCGCGGCCGAGAAGGCGTCGGCATCGCCTGCGCTGGCCATCAACCCCTGCGACGGGCCGCGGCTGCTGCTGCGGGCCGTCGACGGGCGGGCGTGCGCCGCCGACGTCGATGCGTTCGAGGCCACGAACGCAGTCGGGTCCCGCTGGTCCGAGCTGTGGGGCGGGATGGCCCGGGCGGTGGTGGCCGGCCGAGCGGGCGACACTGCCGCCGCAGTCGCGGCCTTCGACCGGGCCGCCGCCGCCGGCCGGCCCATGCCCCTGTTCTGGCTGGTGGCCGTGCGCCTGGCCGCGGAGGGGGCGGTGGCCGACCGGTGGGGGGATCCGGCCGGGTGGCTGATCGACACCGAGCGGGCGCTGACCGCCCGCGGGCACGAGCCGATGGCGTCGGCGTGCCGGTCGCTCCTGCGCCGCAGCGGGTCAGGACCGAGCCGGTCCCGCCGCCGCGACGCCACCGTGGACGCCGGCCTGCGCCGCCACGGCGTGACCGCCCGCGAGGCCGAGGTGCTGGCCCTGGTCGGCGCCCGCATGTCGAACCGGGAGATCGCCGAGCGGCTGTACCTGTCGCCCCGAACGGTGGAGAAGCACGTGGCCAGCCTGCTGGCCAAGACCGGCGCCGGTTCCCGCGCCGCCCTGGCCGCCGCCGGCCGGGACCTCGAAGATGGGGGCGCAGCACCCATGTGACGGGCGCCGGGGCGGCGCATGCTCATCCCGTCCCCAAACACCACGGAGGTGGCGAGATGAGCATCGCAGTCCGGTTCGACCTGCCCGACAACACCCTGGCCCAGTACGACGAGGCCTTCCGCCTCGGCGGTGACACCCTGTTCAACCAGCCCGACCGCCGGTTCCACGTCTGCTACGAGACGGAGACCGGCTTCAACGTCCTCGACATCTGGGAATCCGAGGAGGCCTTCGCCGCCTTCGGCGAGGTGCTCGGCCCCTACCTGGCCAAGACCGGGATGAACCCCGTCCCCCAGGTCCACCGCGTCCACCAGACCATCACCTCCACCGGCGAGCGGGGCCGGTAAGGGGTCAGGCCTCCCGGCGGCCCATCCGCGAGGCCAGCATGAGGACCAGGCCGACGACGGCGATGCCGGCCACCGCGGCGAGGGCCACCTTGGTCGCCTTCGACGAGCCGCCCCCCACCTTGGCCAGCTGCACGTCGACGGTGTACAGGTCCTGGGTCTGGGTTAGCTGCGTGCCGTTGCGGGTGTCGTCCCAGCCGACCACCAGCAGCTTGTCGGTGGAGGCGATGCCCGGCGGCACGCTCACGTCGTAGCCGTTGCCCCAGATGCCGATGCGCCGGTCGACGATCTTGTCGGTCAGGCGCACGTTCTTGGACCAGGTCACGCCGTCGTCCGACGACGACGAGTAGTAGACGTCATGGGCGCGGATGCCCGGGTCGTTGCGGGCGTCCCACCAGACCACGTCGACCCGCCCGTTCGGGGCCACGTCGAGGTTCGGCGAGTTCTGGAAGGCCAGCTGCTTGGGGTCGTCGTCGTTGAGGGTCTTGGGCGCCGACCAGGTCTTCCCGCCGTCGGTGGAGCGCTGGTAGAAGGCGTCGGTGGCGTTGGCCACGTTCGGGTCGGTGGGGCCCTCGTACACCAGGTGCAGCGTGCCCGCCGAGCCGCCCTGCGGGCTCCAGCGGAGGCGCTGGGTCCCGAACGTGGACAGGCCGGCCTGGAACGGGGTGATCGCCGAGTCGGTGTAGGTCTTGCCGTGGTCAGTGGACTTGGCCAGCCAGATGGCGGGGACCGGCGCGGGGGTGATGTTGGAGCTGTGGGTGACCCAGGCCACGTACACGTTGCCCTTGTCGTCCAGGGTGAGCGACGGGTTGCTGCCGCCGAAGTTGGCGGGCTGGTCCGGCTGGGCCGCCCTCGATCCCGCGGGGGCGGCGGTGGTCGGGGGCGAGCCCGGCAGGGTGGTCGAGGTCTTGAGCGCCGCCGCCCGGTTGGCCGCGTCGGCCCACGCCGGGGCGGCGATGTTCACCGGGTCGGCGAAGGTCTTGCCCCCGTCGGTCGACACCGAGACCTGCGGCAGCCGGGGCTGCAGGTTCGGTGCCGTCGTCGTGCGGTACTCGGCCCGCCAGGTGACGTACACGACGTCGTCCTTGCCGCTGTGGGTGTCGACGGCGATATCGGACACCGGGCGGGCGGTCTCCGTGTCGGGTGGCTGCTTGCCCCGGGCGTTGCGCACGACCGTGGTCTTCCAGGTGTCGCCCAGGTCGTCGGAGCGGGCGAGCAGGACGCTGACGTTGCCGTTGTTGACCCCGCCGTCACCGTCGTCGTACCCGCTCAGCCCGTAGTAGAGGGCATGGTTGCGCCCCCAGGCCAGGGGGATCATGTCGACGTTCCCGCTGATCACGAAGCAGAAGGGGAACGAGTCCGGCGACGGGCTGGCGTCGAGCTTCTTCCACGTGGCGCCGCCGTCCACCGACCGCATCAGCCCGCACCGGCGGGTGCGGGCCTCGACGAAGCCCATCACCACGTTCAGCGGGTTCTCGGGGTCGATGGCCACCGAGGGCGACGTGTAGGTCCGGGCCGGGTCGACGTCGCCCTTGGTGGCCTGGACCGGCGTGGTCAGGCGGGCGGACGTGGACGATGCCGCCCCCGCGGCGCCGGCCAGCAGGGCCGGCAGGGCCAGGACGCCGACGGACACGATCGAACGCAGCCTCATAGGTCCCCCCCAGGTCGATGAGCGCCCGCGGATAGTAGCGAGCCGCGGTCAGCTCAGCTGGGTTCCTCGCGCAGGAAGCGCTCGCAGGACCGGCCCAGTCGCGCCGCCGACGTCGGTGCCTTCGCGGTTAGCTACAAGGAAACCGGCCTTTTCGTTGTAGCTTCCCTTGTGGACCCAAAGCGCTTTGTAGCTCCTGCCTTCGGAGAAGCCGTCCAAACCGACGCCGCCTGAGGTGAGCGGTCAGCTCAGCTCGGTTCCTCGCGCAGGAAGCGCTCGACCTCGGCGGCCAGCTCGTCGCCGGTCGGCAGGGTGCCCCAGCCGGCGGCGGTGGCCTCCCGCTGACCTTCCCCGGCGGGTCCCAGGCCCTCGCCACTCGGGACGCCTGCTTCCGGCCCGCCGCCGTTCTCCGAGTCGACCTGCGCCTCGAGTTGGCGGACGAGGGCCATGTGCTGGACGCTGTTGGCGGTCAGCTCGTCGAGGTGCTGGCGGGTGGCCTCGGCCGCCTCGACCAGCTCGGGGACCTCGACCCGGATGCCGGCGATGGCGGTCAGGCCCTCGAGCAGCTGCACGCTGGCCGGCGGGTAGGGCATCGACGCCGCGTAGTGCGGCACGCGGGCCCAGATGCCCACGGTCGGCACACCCGCGGGAGCCAGCTCCCGCTCGATGGCGGCCAGGATGCCGGCGGGCACCTCGACCGTCCCCGAGACCACGCCCACCTGGTTGGCCAGCTCGGCGGTGGACGCAGTAGCGGCCAGCCGGGCCGTGCGGGTATGGGGCAC
Organism: Acidimicrobiales bacterium; assembly: GCA_035494015.1. Taxonomy (GTDB): domain Bacteria; phylum Actinomycetota; class Acidimicrobiia; order Acidimicrobiales; family AC-14; genus CADCTB01. The sequence continues at coordinate 5,938 of DATJHJ010000139.1, read as the reverse complement.
GCCGGCCGGGAAGGCGCCCAGGCCGACGACCATGCGCACGCCGAACATCTGGGCCAGCTCGGCCACGGCCCGGGCGAAGGCCGCCCACTCGTGATCGGGCTCGGGGCCGGCCAGCACCAGCACGCCCCGGCCGTCGGCGTCGTGGCCGGCCAGCAGGTCGATCTTGGGCCACACCAGGTCCGTGTACACGCCGTCGACGATGTGGGACACCGGCCGGCGGGCCCGGTGGTCGAGCAGGCGGTCGGCGTCGAATGCGGCGACTACCTCCGTCTCCATGACGTTCAGCAGGGCGCCCACCGCCCCCGCCCCGCCGAGGCCGGCGTCGATCCACCCCTCGGGGGCCATCACCAGGACCGGGCTGTCGAGCTCGGGTCGGGCTCGCAGCTCGTACAGATCAGAGGCTGCGTCCATGCCTTCACGGTAGCGGTGGCGGGGATGGTTGACTGGCGAGGATGACCGACGTCACCGATGCCACGTTCCAATCCGCCGTCCTCGACCGCTCGGCCGCCGTCCCCGTGGTCGTCGACCTGTGGGCCGAGTGGTGCGGCCCATGTCGCACCCTGGGGCCGATCCTCGAACGGGTGGTGGCCGACACCGGCGGGGCGGTGGAGCTGGCCAAGGTCGACGTCGACAGCAACCCGGGCATCAGCAGCGCCTTCGCCGTCCAGTCGATCCCGGCCGTCTACGCCATCGCCGGCGGCAAGGTGGTCGACTCGTTCATCGGCGCCCTCCCCGAGCCCGCGGTCCGGGAGTTCGTGCAGCGGCTGGTGCCCTCCGAGTCGGAGGCCGACCGGCTCGTGGCCAAGGGCGACGAAGCGTCGCTGCGCCAGGCCCTGGAGCTCCAGCACGACCATGCGGCCGGCGTCGTGGCCCTGGCCGAGCTGCTGGCCGCCCGGGGCGAGGGCGAGGAGGCCCTGGAGCTCCTCACCCGGATCCCCGAGAGCGCCGAGTCCCGCCGGGTCGCCGCCCTGGCCCGCCTGGGCGACGAGGCGGCCGTGGACGGCGCCGGCGTGGAGGCCCGCCTCGACAGCCTGCTCGACCGGGTGAAGGAGGACGAGGAGGCCCGGCGCGAGTTCGTCGACCTGCTCGAGATGCTGGGCGCCGACGACCCCCGCACCCCGCACTACCGCCGCGCCCTGGCCTCGCGCCTGTACTGACCGAACGTTTCGGCGAGCCAGGTTGGCGCGCCTCTCCGAGCGGGAGCAGGTGTGGGGACGGGTATCGGCGGGCTGTCGGGCGTCGGTTCAGCCTTGGAGCGGCTGCAGAGGGGTGCAGGAGTAGGAGGTGTTGGTGATCGTGCAGAGCACAGGCCCGCCGCTCCCTCCGGTGCCCCCGCTGGTTCCAGTGCGGGTGACGCAGTAGTCGAACCCGTCCTGGTTCAAGGGGTTGATGACGGCGGTGCCATCGGAGCGGTAGCAGACGGTTTGGTTGACGGCGAGGGCGCTCGCCGAGGAGGCCCCGATCACGACCGGGGCCACGCCGAGCACGGCGACGGCGGCGATCGAACGGAGGGAGCGGGACAGCTTGTTCCGGCGCATCTTGGGGTTCCTTTCGAGTGGTTCTGCGGTCGGATCGTCCGACAGAGCCAGCATCGAACCCACCGCTTGCCAAGACCTTGCCGGGCCCCTACCAGGCCGGCTCTATCGGACTCCAGCTGGTAGGCGAAGCCGCCCACCCACGCCCCTCCTCCTTCGTTGGCGAAGATCGTAAAGTCGCCCCCGCGCTGTCAACGGCCGGCGGCGCCCGCTCCGGGCCGGCCCATTTTGGGAGAATCGGCGGCTGGAAGGGGGCACATGGACGGGCGAACGAACCTCGACCGGCACCTCCGAGGATCCGGGCGCCTCGACCTGACCGGGTTGGCCTGGGAGCGGATCCCGGACCATCCGCTGTCGCCCGCCGAGGTCCGCTGCCTGGCCTACATGGCGGACATCGAGAGCCACACGATGGTCTTCCTGCGGGACCTGCTGGCCACCCGGGCCGTCCAGGACGCCCGCCTCACCGCCTTCCTGGCCTGCTGGGCGTACGAGGAGCTGTGGCACGGCGAGGCCCTGAGCCGCTTCCTGGGCGAGGCCGGGGCCCGGCTGGAGCCCGACGGCGGGCTGCCGCGCTGGGACGACCCGTACCCGAGCGGCGTGGCCCGCATCGAGCGGGTGCGTGCCGTTGCCCGTGGCGCCCGGGGGGCCAGGGGCCGGCTCCGCCGCGACGGGATGGCCCTGGCCTCCCGCCTGCTCGGCGGCTTCCCCGCCGTCCACATGGCCTGGGGCGCGATCAACGAGCTGTCGACGCTGACCGCCTACCAGCGCCTCGTCGCCCGCACCGCGAACCCGGTCCTCGCCGACCTGCTGTCGCGCATCGTGCGCGACGAGCGGCGCCACTACTCGTACTACCGGGTCGAGGCCGACCGGCGACTGGCGGACGACGCGGTCGCCCGGCGGGTGACCCGGGTCGCCCTCGACCGCTCCTGGGCCATCGTGGGCACCGGCGTACGGCCGCTGGCGGAGACGGACTTCGTGGTGCTGCACCTCTTCGGCGACGACGACGGGCTGCGGGCGGCCACGGACATGGACCGGGCCATCGACGGCCTTCCCGGCCTCGGCGGCCTCCGGCTCTTCGAGCGGGCTCGGGCCGCGGCGATCAGCCGCGCCGCCGAACGCGCACCCGCAGCCCGCCGCGGGGTTCGGGCGGGATCGTGTTCCACCGGTAGCTGAGGTCCTGGGCGGGCAGATCCCATTCGTAGTCCCGGACCAGGAGGACCAGGAACACCAGGGTCAGGACGGTCGAGTACTCCAGGCCGAGGCACTGGTGGCCGGTGAGCGGGCCGGCGCCCTGGGGGATGAACGCCAGCGGGTGGCGCTCGTGCTCGGCCCGCTCGGGCCCGAACCGCCCGGGGTCGAACCGCTCCGGCTCGCTCCAGACCGCGGGGTCGGCATTGCGCAGGCTGAGGGCCAGGTAGACCCGCCAGCCCTCCGGCACCACGTACCCGCCGCAGGAGAAGGCCCGGCGAGCTCGGCCGAAGGCCAGGGGCACGAGCGGCACCATCCGCTTGGTCTCGTCCACGACCTGCATCGGCACTGCCAGTTCGTGCAGCGAGCGGAGGCTGAGCGGGCTGTCGGCCGGCGCCACCCGGCGGACCTCGTCCTCGCACCGCTCGGCCAGGGCCCTGTCCTCGGCCAGGCGGCGGAGAACCTCGGCCATCAGGGCGTAGACGATGAAGCCGGCCATGACCACGTGGTGGACCTCGAGCACGGCCTCGTCGTCGGTACAGGTGCGACCGTCAGGCGCCCGGGCGGTGAGGATGCGCGACAGGCCGTCACCGGTCGGCGCGGCGCGGCGGGCGGCAACCAGCTCCCGGATCGTGGTCAGGAGGCGATCGCGGGCCGCTCGGGCGTGGCCGTACGGCGTCCCGGGGATGCCGAGGGGGACGCTGACGATGCCTCGCAAGACCAGGCCGTAGTCCCGGCAGATCGTGTCGGTGCTCGCGCCCGGCTCCAAGCCCAGCAGGTTGCGGCAGATCACCTCGATGGCCAGCCGCCGCAACTCGGCCGTGGCCGAGAGCTCGCCGCCGGCCGACCACTGGTCGAGGCGCCCCCGGACCAGGCGCTCCATGTCCGAGAGGTAGGCGGCGAGGGCGTCGCGATCGAAGGCGGTGAGGGTGATGGCCTTCAGGGCGCGGTGGCGTTCGCCGTCGTACATCTCCATGTTCACGCCACCGAACAGGTCGACGATGGGGTAGGGGTGGGCGTCGTCGCGGCCGATGTTGCCGGCGTCGTAGAAGGCTTCGGCGCCCTCGGCACTGCCGAGGAACACCGTCGGGCGCCCCAGGATCCGGGACTTGAACACCGGCCCGTAGCGGCGCTGGCGGACGTCGAGGAAGGCGAACGGATTGCGCAGGAGGGCCAGCGTCTCGCCCAGCCAGGGCAGCCCGAGACGGCCGGGCGGGACGGAGGCGGTCGGGCCGGCACCCACGGGGTCGAGGCTATCGAGACCCGCTGCTACCGTCCCGGTCCGTGGCGTCCGACGAGGCGACCGTCGATCCGCGGGTGGCGACCGTCCTGGAACACATGCGGCTCGAGAACGACCACGACTTCCCCGGCTGCATCGCCGCCTTCGCCCACCCCCGGTACGAGATCGTGGCCACGGGCGAGATCCACGACGGGCCCGACGCGGTCGGCGGCTTCCTGGCCGAGAACCGCAGCGCCTTCCCCGACTTCCACTTCGACCCCACGCGTGTCACCAGCGGCGTCGACACCGTCTTGGTCGAGGGGGTGTTCACGGGGACGCAGGACGGCCCCTGGCGCGGCCTGCCCGCCACCGGCCGCCGCGTCGACTTCCGCATGGCGGTGGTCTTCGACTTCGACGGCGACGACCTGGTGTGCGAGCGCGTCTACTTCGACCTGGGCACGCCCCTGCGCCAGCTCGGCGTCGCCCGCGACCCGACCAGTCTCAGCGGCCGCCTCACCACCCTGGCCTCCCACCCGCTCACCATCGCCCGCGCCCTGCTCCGAGCCACGCGGCGTCGCGGGCGGTAGGGCTCGCACCGGCTCTGAGGCGGCCAGGGCCCACGGCTGCGGGCGGGTCCTGCATCCGCCCTTCGCCGGGGTCGTGCTCAGAACGGTAACCCTTGCCGGCCTGGCCGGGACTCCGCCTGACGCAGCGAGCCTCCGACATCGGCATGATCCGGATGGCCGGCTTCCTGGCCCGGACCGCTCGACAGGAGTGTTACCGGGCACAGCGTCCGCATGAGTCCGCCGGTTACCGAGCGGCTGCGCCTCGCGTGCGAATCTCTGTCTGGCCCGACTTGGCGCGTTCCGTCGAGCTCGAGCGCTATTTATCCCCACCAAACAAGGAAGCGCCGGCTGGAGCGCTGGGCTGTCCGTCTCGAGGCGAGAAGGGGCCCCCGCGATTCAGCCTGGACGAGGAACACCCCGTTGGGCGTGGTGGATCAGCGACCAATCTGCTGTATAGCCATACTTGAAAAGCCTGAGTCGGCTCGACATAGGCGTCGGGAATATGCGGGCTGCCTCAACTGCATGGCGGCCCGCCAAATATGACTTCGACTTGCTACGTCACGGCCGTCGGCTTCTACGCCTGGCCCAGCATAGATGCAACCATCGCGAAGGTGACTGAAACATCATGCAGGATATGAGCGCCGCCGACAGGATTATCCCCACACCCGCTTGACGAAGGCTCCGATTAGAGCGACGAGCGCTGACCCCGCAACGCCTGCAAAAATGCTCGCAATCGTCTGGATGCTTCGTACTCTTGCCTCAACGCCTCGATCTTCCCAGGACCACCTGGAGTATAGCGATCCGGTGCTTCGCCAGCTGAGTGTGCGGGGCGCGACGGGAGCGGGTTCGATGGTCAGGTCAGAGAACCCCACACTAAACCTAGGTTCAGCCACCCCACTAAGTAGCACCGTCGCCTCTAACGGCGTCGGCGAGGCTCCATTTGGGTCACTATCAGCGAGGACGGTTATGGCAGGTAATCCGCCTTCGACTTTCCCATTTGATGAATAAACTAGCGGCACATTGACGATCATTATGAATTCGTAGCCCGCCTCGACCTCGCCGCAATCCCGAAACTCCGCAGAAACTGCCGGCTGCACGTTGTCGCTTGGGCCTAGGGTAACGACGGGAATCGATGGAAGCAACGGATTCGGACTAGTTATCGGCACGCCAGACCGCGGGAACAGTCGCAGAGTTTGTTCTCCGCAGCCATATCCGCCGGAATAAAGGACCTCTTCGATGAGCCTCGCCCGGGAAGGACTGAATCCTTCGATCTGCGCAAACTGCTTGCCTTCGTGAGGCCTAACCTTACCCGAAACTGAAATCCTAATTTCCGACTGCCCGGATCTAAGGCCAGTCAAAGGCGCTATTCTATTTCCGCCTTCATCATAGATCGACTCGTCGGGTTTCGGCCTGAACAGACCAAAGTTATT
>DATJHJ010000138.1:0-60822 GCA_035494015.1 Acidimicrobiales bacterium | reverse complement strand
CGAGCCACGCGGGCAATTGCAGTCTCGGGGTCCCAGGCCCCGTTGGCGTCGACCCGGATACGGAGCCGCGGACCGACCGCGCCCCGTACCGCGGCGACCCGGTCGAGGCCGGCATCGTCGCCCACCTTCACCTTGAGGCTGGGGTAGCCGTCGGCGACGGCGGCGACCGCGTACTCGGCGGCGTCATCGGGCGCGGCCCCGGGGATCAGGGCGTTGACCTCGACCTCGGTGCGCCGGGGCGGGGGCCAGTCCCGGCACGCGGCGTCCTCGGCGGCTCGCCGGCACACGGCCGGGTCCGAGGGGTACCCGGGGAGGGGCGACCACTCCCCCCATCCCGCCGAGCCTTCCAGGAGCACGACGTCCCGCGTGGCGCGACCGCCGAGCGGGACTCGCAGCGGGAGGCGAAGCCGGTGCTCGGTCAGGGTCGTCACAACGACAGCCCGACGGCGAGGAGGACCGAGAACACCAGCTGCAGCCGGCCGGTGGCGATCAGGGCCGCGACCAGCGACGGCGGGTCCGACTTGGTGGCCACGATCCGCAGGGGCGGCACGGCCAGCGGGGCGGCGGCCAGGGCCAGCAACGCCGCGGGGGCCTTCGAGGCGACCGCCGCCACAATCAGCAGTGGCAGGACGATGCTGGCCCGGTACAGCTGCTTGGTCCGGGCCCGGCCGACCCGCACGGCCAGGGTCCGCTTGCCCACCTGCATGTCCGAGTCGATGTCGCGCAGGTTGTTGACCAGCAGGATGGCGCAGGCCAGCAGGCCGACGGCCAGGGCGACGGCGACGGCGAGCCACGGCACCCGTTCGAGCTGCACGTAGGCCGACCCGCACGTGGCCACGAAGCCGAAGAACACCAGCACCATGAGCTCGCCCAGCCCCGACGACGCGTACGGCTTCGGCCCCCCCGAGTACAGGCCGGCGGCAAGGATGGCGGCGGCCCCGACCAGGATCAGCCGCCAGTCGACGGCAATCGCCAGCACGATCCCCAGCAGACCCCCGAGGGCGAACGAGAGAAACGCCGCCAGCCGCACCGATGCCGGCGCCGCCAGCCCGGAGGCGGTCAGCCTGACGGGCCCTCGGCGCTGTGCGTCGACCCCCTTCACCCCATCCGAATAGTCGTTCGCATAGTTCACCCCCACCTGCAACGCCACCGCCAGCACCAGGCAAAAGGCCGCCCGCCACCAGACGACGGAGCCGTAACGAGAACCGACCGCCGTCCCAACCAGCACAGGAGAAACCGCGGCCCCCAAGGTGCGCGGCCTCGCCCCCTGCACCCACACCCTCACATCAGCCATGTGCAGAAGCGCCGGCCCCCGGCGGGCGTATCACGGTCGACGAGGGAACCGCGAGAAATCAGGCCGACGCTTCTCCACATACGCGTCCCGCCCCTCTTGGGCCTCCTCGGACAGGTAGTAGAGCAACGTGGCGTCCCCGGCCAGTTGCTGCACCCCCGCCAGCCCGTCCACGTCGGCCGCGAAACCGGCCTTGAGCAACCGCATGGCCAGGGGGCTGTGCTGGAGCATCTCGCGGCACCAGGCCACCGTCTCCGCCTCCAGCCGGTCCAACGGCACGACCGTGTTGACCAATCCCATCTCCAGGGCGGCCTGGGCGTCGTACTGGCGGCAGAGGAACCAAATCTCCTTGGCCTTCTTCTGCCCGATGGTGCGGGCCAGGAGGCCGGCGCCGTACCCGCCGTCGAACGAGCCGACCCGGGGGCCGGTCTGGCCGAAGCGGGCGTTGTCAGCGGCGATGGTCAGGTCACACACCAGGTGCAGGACGTGGCCGCCGCCGATGGCGTACCCCGCCACCATGGCCACCACCGGCTTGGGCAGGCGGCGGATCTGGATCTGCAGGTCCAGGACGTTGAGCCGGCCCACGCCGTGGTCGTCCTTGTACCCGTCGTCGCCCCGCACCCGCTGGTCCCCGCCCGAGCAGAAAGCCAGCGGCCCTTCGCCGGTGAGGATGATGGCCCCCACCTCGGGATCGTCCCGGGCCATGTCGAAGGCGGCGGCCAGCTCGAACAGGGTCGTGGGCCGGAAGGCGTTGCGGACCTCGGGCCGGTTGATGGTGATCTTCGCCATCCCCTCGGCCACGCCGTAGCGGATGTCCTGCCACTCCCCCCGCTGCTCCCACTCGGGAACGTCGATCATCTGGCTGATTGTCATGGGCGCGACCACTCCTAGTATGACCACTCCTACGAACGGCAGGCTACCCTGGGCCGTAGGCACGAGGGAAAGGCGACCATGGAGGCCAAGTTCGCTTGAGCGCGGCCCGCGCCGCTCTCGACCCTTGAGGAACGCCCCCCTGCCTTCTGATCCCTCCTCCGACGCGCTCGTCGCCCTCGGCTGGGACGACCGGGTCGCCGCCCTCTACGCATCGGTGGCCGAACCCGACCACCGGCCCGGCCGGGTGGGGCGGGTCGACCGCGACCGCTGCAGCGTCCGCACCACCGCCGGCCAGGTACGGGCCACGGCCGATGTCCTGCCGATCACGGGCGACTGGGTGGTTCTCGGCACGGACCCGGCACCGACCGTGGACGCCGTGCTCCCCCGGTGGTCGGTGCTCGAACGCCAAGGCCAGCTCCTGGCCGCCAACATCGACATCGTGTTCGTGGTCGCCGCCCTCGACCGCCCCCTGAACCTCAACCGGATCGAGCGGGAGCTGGTCCTGGCCTGGGACAGCGGGGCCCGGCCGGTGGTCGCCTTGACCAAGGCCGACGCGTCTCCCGAGGCCGGGATGCTGGCCAAGACGGTGGAGGCCCGAGCGGTCGGGGTCGACGTGATCCTGACCAGCGCGGCCACCGGGGAGGGGGTCGACGCGGTTCACGCCCGGCTGCGCCCGAACCGCACCGCCGTGATGCTCGGCCCCAGCGGCGCGGGCAAGTCCACCCTCGTCAACGCCCTGCTGGGGGCGGCCGAGGCCCAGGTCACTGCGCCGGTCCGCGAGGGCGACCACAAGGGCCGCCACACCACGACCTCCCGCCACCTGCTCGTCGTCCCCGGCGGCGGCGTGCTCATCGACACCCCGGGGATCCGATCCGTGGGCTTGGCCGCCGGTATCGAGGGCGGGGTGGCGCTCGCCTTCCCGGACGTCGAGGAGATCGCCGCGAACTGCCGGTTCCGCGACTGCCGGCACACCGGCGAGCCCGGCTGCGCCGTCTCCGCGGCCGCGGCGGACGGTCGGCTCGACCCCGACCGCGTCGACAGCTACCGCAAGCTGCAGGCCGAGGTCGAGGAGGCGGGCAAAGAGCCGTGGGCCAAGGCGGCCGACAACCAGCAGGCCCGCATCGTCCACCGGTCCATGAACAAGCTGCCCAACAAGAAGCGGTAGGCGCTACAGCTTGTAGGTCAGGCGAGGGGCGACGACCTTCTTGGCGTCCCGGGACAGCCGGCGCCGCACGATCTCGTTGACCTTCAGCGGCACCCACACCACGCACTCGACGAGGTAGAACAGCACCAGGGCGACGGCGATCAGGACGGCCGGCGGGAGGACGATGGGCAGCGCCAGGACGGTGAGGAGCAGGACGCGCGGCGCGTCCTTCAGCCAGCCCGTTCGGCCGCCCGACTTGAACAGGGCGCCCCAGCGGACCGCGCCCCACATGATCCAGCGCTTCAGGAACGGCACGTCGAGCTCCCGCATGGCCCGGCGGAAGATGGCGTCGGCATCGGTGTACGGGGTCTTCTCAGGCCCGTTCCCGACCTCGCGCCGCCACAGGTGGTCGTGCAGGATGGCGGCCTTGGTCCAGCGCCCGTAGCGGGGGAGGAGCCACACGAACAGCCGCGGCACCGACGCGAAGTCGGTCGACTCGCCGACTTCGACCTCGTACAGCTTCTTCTTGCCCTGGTAGTCGAACCCCTGCAGCACCAACCAGTTCGTGTCGTCGAACTGCTCGACCTGCACCTTCGCCTTCAGGAACGTCGTCATGCTGGCGAGAGCACCGGCCGACCGCCCGTGATACATGAAGGAGCGATGGATGTCCGGGTGGTGCGCTCCCCTCCGACCGAGGCGGCGCCCGAAATCGTGCGGGCCTGGGACGCGGGGGACGCGGTCCTCGTCCTCGACCCCAGGGCGCCGCAGGCCGAGGTCGACCGGATCCTGGCCCAGGTCCGGCCGGAGGCAGGGGTCGAACCGGGCATCGCCGCCATCGGGGTGACCTCCGGGACCACGGACCGAGCCAAGGTCGTCGAGCTGACCTTCGAGGGGTTACGGGCGTCGGCCGCCGCGGTCACCGCCGCGCTGGAGGCCGGGCCGGACGACCGGTGGCTGGCCTGCCTGCCCCTGCAGTACGTGGCCGGGCTGGCGGTGCTCGGGCGGGCGTGGGCCGCCGGGCTGCCGGTGACCGTGCTGGACACATTCGCCGTCGATGCCGTGGCTGCCGCGGACGCCACCCTGGTTTCGCTGGTGCCGACCATGGTCCGCCGCCTGCGGTCGGCGGGGATCGACCTCGACCGCTTCCACCGGATCCTCCTCGGCGGCGGCCCGGTGACCGAATCCGGGCCGAACATCGTGGCAACCTACGGCCTGACCGAGACCTGGGGGGGCGTCGTCCACGACGGCCACGCTCTGGCGGGGGTGGAGCTGGCCACCGGCGAGCGGGACGAGGTCCTCGTGCGCTCGCCCACCGTCATGCGCGGCTACCGGATGGATCCGGCACGGACCGCGGCTGCGTTCACCGGCGACGGCTGGCTGCGCACCGGCGACGCCGGCAGGATCGATCCCGACGGCCGGCTGCACGTCGTCGACCGACTGCGCGACCTGGTCATCACCGGCGGCGTCAACGTCAGCCCGTCCGAGGTGGAGGCGGCCTTGCGGGAACACCCGGGCGTCGCCGACGTGTGCGTCACCGGGGCGCCCGATCCCGAGTGGGGCGAGCGGGTCGTCGCCCACCTCGTCCCGACCGACCCGTCGGCGCCCCCGAACCTGGCCGACCTGCGGGCCTTCGCCGCCGACCGCCTGTCGCCGGCCAAGCTCCCGCGTGAGGTCGTCGTCACCGATCGCATCCCCCGCACCCCGGGCGGCAAGCCGCTGCGGCGCCTGCTCAAGGGGTGAGCCGGTAGGCCGAGGCCGAGGTCGTTCTGGCTGCAGTTAGCCACCGCATGGGCGGGTAACTGCGGCCAGAACGGTCAGTTTTTCTGCAAGATGGCGTCGTCCCGGAAGTCGGCGAACAGGGCGGGGGCGCCGGCTCCCACGAAGACCACGTCCTGGTTGGCGGCGTTCCCCGTCGTGCCGGGCATGGTGATGTTGCGCACGTTGGCCGGGTCGATCGACAAGGCCAGGCGCCCGAGGCGGTAGAGGTCGCCCAGGCCGACGCCGTCCAGGCGGGTGTGGCGGGCCAGGACGGCCATCCACTTGAGGGTGTTGGCCGGGTTGGGGGCCGAGTCGCGCAGCTTGGACAGCCCGGCCAGGATGAGGATCCCCTGGTCCTGCGTGCGGGTGAAGTCGTTGCCGGTCAAATGGCGGTTGCGGGCGAAGGCCAGCGCCGCCCCACCGTCCATGCGCACGGTCCCGGCCGGGAAGATGGCGCCGGACAGCGGGTCGTTCATGGGCACGGGCACGTCGACGTTGATCCCGCCCAGCTCGTCGACCATGTCCGACAGGCCCTGGAACCCGGTGGTGAGGACCATCGAGATGTCCACGCCGACCAGCGCAGAGACGGTCCTGGCCTCCAGGAGCGGGCCGCCGTAGAAGTTGGCGGCGTTGACCTTGTCGATGCCGCGGCCGGGGATGTTGATCCACGTGTCGCGGGGGATGTTGAGGATGGTCGCCTTGCCCGCGGCCGGGTTGATCCCGATGACGTGCAGCGCGTCGCCCCGCGACTGGGCGTCGCCGGGGCGGGCGTCCTGGCCCATCACCAGCACGAAGACCGGTTTGCCGGGGACGGGCTGGAAGCGGCCGCTGTCGACCTTCGTGACCTCCAGAGCGGCAGAGGCCGGCGACGGGTCGCCCGTCCCGATGCAACCCAGGCCCACCGCGAGCAGGGCGGCGGCCAGGGCGACCCGCCTCACGAGCGGGCCGTGGTGGTCGTGGCCGCGCCGGCGAAGGTGCGGCGGGCGGTGATGTCGTAGGCGTCGATCCGCCAGCTGCCGCTGTTGCCGCCGTCGGGCATGAGCACCATGTCGCCCGTCCGGGTGACGGACACCGGGGCGCCGTTGGCCTCGGCGGTCAGGCGCAGGTCGACGGACGCGTCGACCACGCTCACCGACCCATCGGCCCCGGCCAGCGCGGTGAGCGTGGCCACGGCGGCGTCGGCGTGGAGGTCGGTGACTTGCGGCACCCCCTCGTCGATGAACGCGGCCCGGTCCGGGCCGGTGGTGACCCGATCAACGGCGAGCGGGGTGAACAGGGGAGAGAGATCCCCGGCCGGGCCACCGGTCCGCAACGGCGTGAGCACGGCGGCCTCGAGGTACCTGTTGAGGGTGGCCAGGACCCCGGCCCACGTGGCGTCGAAGGTGGCCTGGCTCACCGTGCCCGCGGTGTGGACGTCGAAGCCGGCGCCGCGGAAGGCGATGGGGGCCGGCGGCGAGCTGCCAGTGGTCGCCTCCGGCACCGTCGTCGTCACCTTGTTCACGTAGGCGTGGGAAACGGCGCTGGTGCAACCAGTGAGTAGGGAGAAGCCGGCGACCACGGCGAAAATCCGTCGGAGCATCCGGCGGGCAGTCTAGGGGGGGCGGTCGGGGCGGCCCGGTCACCCGAAACGCTCGGCCACGACGTCCACCAGGCGCCGCCCCGCTTCCACCGGCGACGTGTCGTGACGCTCGAGACCCACCCCGACACCCAGGAGCAGGGCGCCTCCGGCGCTGAGCCACGCCCAGGTCGGCACCCCGGCCAGAGCGCCCAAGGACTCGTGGACCGTCACTGCCACCAGGAGGCCGGTCCCCACCAGCATCGGCCCCGCCAGGCGCCGCCACCCGCCCACGGCCACCGCCACCAGGCCGACCGCCCCGGCCAGGAGGGCATGCCAGGCCGGGGCGCCGGCCAGCCGCTCGGCCAGGGCGGTACCACCGAGGAGGGCGACCGAGGGGACGTACGCCTGCCACGAGGTCGGCCGATCGGTCGCGGTGGCGGCCGTGGCCGCGCCGCGCCGTCGCGCCAAGCCGCCGGCGATCAGGAGCTGGAGGGCCACGGGGGCGACGTACGGCTCGCTGGCCTGCACCCCGGCGACGACCAGGCGGATGCCTACGGCCAGCGTGCACAGGCCGCCGCCGAGGTGGGCGATGCGGGCTCGGCGTTGGGCCACCCCTGCGCCGATGGCCAACCCACCGGCGACGAGCAGGGCGTCGGCGTACAGCACGGGATCGGCGGCGGCGACGAGCAGGCCGAGCACGAGACCCGCTCCCGTGGCCACCACGAACGGCAGGCGCCAGTCGTCGTCGACGACGAGGGCCAGACCGGCCCAGGCGACGGCGGCGACCGACAGGGCCAGCCCGACACCTGGGCCGGAGATGCCGGCGATCAGGGCGACCTCGGCGACGACCCCCTGCAGCGCCAACGCCGCCGCGACCCCCAGGTCGCGGCGCCCGAGCCGGACGGTGTCGGCGGCCAGCAGGGCGGTCACCGAGAGGGCGACAGGCAGCGCTTGATGCGGCGCTTCCGCCACGGCGCGAAGGAAGGGGACGGCGAGGGCCAGGCGGGCGATGTCACCCAGCCGCCGTTCGGCCCGGTCGAGCTGGAGGGCCAGGAGCCAGCAGGCCGGGACGGCGGCGGCCACGGTGACCACGAGGCCCTCCGCGGGTCGGGCGGCGGCGACCCCCGTCAGGGCGGTGAAAGCGGCGGCCGCGGCCAGCAGGGTGCTCACGCTCGACGTGCCATCCCGGCGAGCCCGGCGGACGGCGGCCTCGGCCACCAGGACGGCGCCGGCCAGGCCCAGCGTGGCCGCGGCGAGGGGCCGGGCTGCTGCGGTCACGACCGCCCACGGGGCGAACCCGGCGACGACGAGCGCACTCCACGGCCGGTCGGACAGTGCGGCCAGGGCGGTCACCACCAGCAGGGCGGCCGCCGCCGCCAGCGACGCGCCCGTTCCTACCTCGACGGCGACGGCGGCGGCCAGGGCGGCCGGCACCGTCGCCGGGGCCCAGCCGCCGCCGCGAAGCAGGACGACGCCGAAGGGCCGCGGGGTGCCCGCGTACCGGCGGCCGTCGGCCACCACCAGGCCGATGGCCAGCACGGCAAGAGCCGTGGCCCAGACCGGCTCGGCCCCGACGTGGTCGGCGAACGGGGCGGCGAGCAGGAGGAGACCGGAGAACGCGGCGGCGGCGAGGGCGGGGATCTCGGCCACCGCGGCCAACCCGGCCAGGGGTCGGCCCCAGAACGGGTCGTCACGGCCCAACAGGGCGGCCACCTCGGCGGTCAGGAACACGGCGGCCAGGCCCAGGCCGTCCGTGCTCGCCGGCAAGGCCGCCCCCGCCGCGGCGGTGACCAGGCCCACGGCCAGCGAGGCCACGGCCAGGAGGGCGAGGCGCAGGTCGTCGCGGGCGCGGGCCTGCCGGGCCAGGACGGCAGCGGCGAGGACGCCGGAAGCGGCGGCGCTCGTCGCCGCTGCGCCCGCCAACCCGAGGTCGGCGACGGTCCCGAGCCCGGTCACCACCAGCAGCGTGGCGACGGCGCCGAGCACGGGCGCCAGCCCGGCGACGGCGGCCCACACCCAGGCCGGGCCGCGCAGCCGCCGGTCGCCCGACAGTTCGGCGGCCAGCGCGGCGGCGGCGAGCACGAGGGGCGCCGGGGCCGACGAGACGGCGGCGACGCCGGCGGCCACGACCGCCACCGAGGCGGTGGCCGCCCACCGCAGCACGACGGAGCCCGTGGCGGCGGCGAGCCCGGCGAAGGCGACCACTCCCAGGATGCCCTCGGCCAGGACCAGCACCCGCCACCCCGTCCCCGACCGAAGGGCCACGGCGGCCAGGTCGACCGGGAGCAGGAAGGCGCCGAGGTGGAAGAGCACGTCGCCGGTGGCGGGGAGGGACCGGCGTAGTCCCCGCCCGCCGGCGAGGAAGGCGGCGGTCAGCGTCGCGACCAGGCCGAGCTTGGCCGTGTCCGGCAGCCGGTCCCACCGGACGGCCACGAACACCGCGGCGCCGGCGAGGAGGAGGAAGGCGCCGGTCGCCGCCACCCAGGTGGCCCCGGCCCGGCGCCCGGAAGGTTCGATGATGGCCGTCATGGGGCCAGCGTCGGCCTCCGGCGGATCCGCCACCATCCGGCCCGGCCCTCATCCCGGCCTGGGCCACCCCCTACGCTCGATCCGGTGCTGGTGCCGCACATCCGCACGGAGCAGGGGCTCGAGCTCGACGTGGCCGACGCCGGCCCGGCCGACACCGCCGAGCTGTTCGAGGCGTTCGCCGCCGTGGTCGCCGCCGGCGAGGGGTACCCGCAGGCGCCCGACCAGCCCCTCACCGCCGCCGCCTTCGCCGACTACTGGCTCGACCACAAGTCCCTCGTCGCCGTCGCCCGGGTCGACGGGCGACTGGCCGGCTCGTACTACCTCAAGCCCAACTTCCACGGCCGGGCCGCCCACGTGGCCAACGCCGGCTACTTCGTCGTCCCCGAGCTGCGGGGCCAGGGCCTCGGCCGGGCGCTGGTCGAGCACTCCTTCGACGAGGCCCGAAGCCTGGGGTTCGACGCCATGCAGTTCAACCTCGTCTTCGCCGGCAACCCCGCCCGCCGGCTGTACGAGCGGCTGGGTTTCCACGTCGTCGGCCGGGTCCCCGATGCGGTCGACGGCGAGGACGCGGTGATCTACTGGCGCCGCCTGTGACGAGTCGATGCCGTGACATGGGCATCGACTACTCGATGCCGTCACATGGGCATCGACTACTCGATGCCGTGACATGGGCATCGACTAGTCGATGCCGTGCTCCAGGGCGTAGCGGATGAGCTCCTGGCGGCGGCTGAGGTGGAGCTTGCCCAGGATGTTGCGGACGTGGTTCTCCACCGTCTTCTCGGCGATGAACAGCCGGGCGCCGATCTCTTTGTACGAGTGCCCCCGGGCCACCAGCTGGAGGACTTCGCGCTCGCGCTCGGACAGCGGGGACACGCCGGACGAGGCCTTGGCCATCTTCCGGAACTCGCCGAGGACGAGGGCGGCGAGGGCGGGCGAGAACACCGGCTCACCCCGGGCCGCCTTCCACAGGGCGGCCCGCAGCTCGGGGCCGGGCGTGGACTTGATCAGGTAGCCGACGGCCCCGGCCGCCACCGCGTCGAGCAGGTCGCGCTCCTGCTCGGACACGGTCAGGATGACGATGCGGGTCTCCTCCCCGCAGGTGCGGGCCACCTTGATCCCCCCGCCGCCGGGCATCTGCAGGTCGCAGACCGCCACGTCCGGCTTGTGGGCGCGGATGGCGGCGATGGCCTCGTCGGCGTTTCCGGCCTCGGCCACCACCCAGAAGCCGTCGCCCAGATCCGAGCGCACGCCGTCGCGCCAGATCGGGTGGTCGTCCGCTAGCACCACCGTTATGAGGGCAGCCACAACAAGACCTCCGTTCCCTGGCCCGGGGCGCTGACAACGTCGACCCGCCCGCCCACCTCGCCCACTCTGCCCCGGATCGACCGCGACAGCCCGATCCCCTCGTCCGTCGCGGCCGGGTCGAAGCCGGCCCCGTCGTCCTTGACCGAGCAGAACACGCCGCCCGCTTCGTCGGGCTCGACGTAGACCTGCACCTTGGCCGCCCGGCCGTGCTTGCCCGCGTTGACCAGCGCCTCGCCGGCCGCGCCGATCAGCGCGGCGACCACCGCCGGCGCCAGCGGCGGGAGATCGTCGGCCACCAAGACCTGGGCCCGGCCGCCGAAGGCATCCTCGAAGCGGGCCGCCGCGGCCCGCAGCGCGGTCCCCACGTCGGCGACGACACCCGCCGGCTGCGCCGCGCCGAAGAGCCAGTCGCGCAGTTCCCGTTCCTGCTCCCGGGCCAGGCGGGACAGGGCGGGGTCGGTCGCCCGGCGCTCGACCACGGCGAGGGTCTGGAGCACCCCGTCGTGCAGCGTTCGGGCCACCTCCTCGCGCGCCCGAGCCGCCGATATCTCGTCCTCGGCCCGCCGCAGCAGCCGGGCGAGGTAGCCGGCCACGGCCCCGGCCAGGGCGTAGAAGACGATGGTGTTGACGACCGACAAGATGCGGCCACCGGTGTCGATGCTCGCCCCGTTGGCCAGGATGGCGCCCACGCGCGAGACGCCGAGCAGCACGCCGGCTGCCGCGGCCGCGCTGGGCCCCACGGCGACGCCGGCCCCGAGCACGCCGGCCAGTGGCCAGACCGATCCGAGCGACTGGGACGTCGAGAAGGCGTGGCCCTTCCGGAAGGCCAACCCGTCGCACAGGACGAGCAGGACACCGACGGCCAGCTCGACCACGACCGGCCCCGGGCGGCACAGCTCCGACGGCCGGGCCCGGAGCAGGGCGGTGTCGGCGGCGGTGACGGCCAGGGCCAGGCCGACCAGGGCCAGCGCCAGCCAGGCGTGCCGGAGCTGGTCGCGGGAGACGAGGAGCACGGTCGCCATCCACAGCCACGCGCCCCAGCGAAAGGCGGCCAGGCCCTGCAGCGCCGAACGCTCCATCCCCGCCCAGGGTACGGCTCACGGAAACCTCACACGGGGGACCGATACTGGGGCCATGCCGGGACCCGCCCGTCGCAGCCGCGCCGTCGCCCTGGGCCTGAGCGTCGGCGCTCTCGGCGGCCTGGTGACCGGCATGGTCCTCACCGAGCACCCGGCACCGGCAACGGCCGGAGCCACGGTGTCGAGCGTGCCCGATCCCTTCGCCGCCGGCCGCCCGGCCACCCCGGCCTCGTCGGCACCCGCACCCGCCGCCTTCCGGCAAACCATCACCAGTGCCAGCTGAGCTCCGCTTCCGAGCCATGGGCACGTGGGCCCGGGTGGTGGTGGTCGACGGTCCGCCGGGCGCGCTGCGCCTGGCCCAGACCAGGATCGAGCAGCTGGAAGCGCGGTGGAGCCGGTTCCGCCCGGACAGTGAGGTGAGCCGGCTCAACCGGTCGGGCGGCCGGCCTGTCGTCGTTTCCGCCGACACGGCGCGGCTGGTCGACCTGGCCC
Source organism: Acidimicrobiales bacterium (assembly GCA_035494015.1). GTDB lineage: Bacteria > Actinomycetota > Acidimicrobiia > Acidimicrobiales > AC-14 > CADCTB01. Next base: position 48,793 of record DATJHJ010000138.1, on the reverse strand, counting down.
TCGCCGGCCACCGGGGCACCGCCGGCCGCTTCGACCCCACGCTGCTCGGGCCCCTCGTCAACGCCGGCTACGACCGGTTGTTCGACCGCCTGGGCCCGATCGCGGTTCCGCCCGGCCCGGGCTTCGACCCCGGTGGGATCGGCAAGGGACTGGCCGCCGACATCGTGGTCGGCGAGCTGCTGGCCGCCGGCGCGTCGGGGGCGTGCGTGAACCTGGGGGGCGACCTGCGGGCCGAAGGAGCCGGCCCCTGGTTGGTCGACGTGGCCGATCCGTTCGACGAGACTGGGCCCGCCCTCGCCCGGCTGGCCTTCGACGCCGGCGGGGTGGCCACGTCCAGCCGCCTCCGCCGCGCATGGACCGCGCCGGACGGGACGGCCCGCCACCACCTGATCGACCCGACCACGGGGCAGCCGGCAGCCACGGGCGTAGCCGCGGTCACCGTCCTCACCGGCGACGGCTGGCGGGCCGAGGTGCTGGCCAAGGCCGCGCTCCTGGCCGGGTTGCCCGCAGCCCTCGACGTGCTCGCCACCAACCGAGCCACCGGCCTCGTGGTCGACGACGGCGGCGGGATCCACCATGCGCCCGGCCTCGACCGGTTCCTGGCGTGAACCCTCGGGTGTGGTGGTACGTCGCCCGAGCCGGCGGTCTGGTGGCCTGGGCCCTCCTGGCCGCTTCTACCCTCTGGGGCCTGGCCCTGACCACCCGGGCCTTCGCCGGGCGCGCCGCGCCCCGCTGGCTGCTCGACCTGCATCGCTTCCTCGGCGGGCTGTCGGTGGTGTTCGTCGCCGTGCACCTGACCGGGATCGTGGCCGACACCTTCGTCCACTTCGGGCCCGCCGACGTGCTGGTGCCCCTGGCCTCGGCGTGGCACCCGGTCTGGGTGGCGTGGGGCGTCGTCGCCCTCTACCTGCTCGTGGCCGTCGAGATCACCTCCCTGCTGCGGCCCCGGATCCCGCACCGGCTGTGGAAGGCGGTGCACGCCACCAGCTTCCTCCTCTTCACCCTGGCCACCGTCCACGTCCTCGTGGCGGGGACCGACACCGACGACGCCTGGGCGCTCTATCCGGTGATCGTGGTCACCATGGCCGTGGCCTTCCTGGCCGTGGCCCGGGCCGCGGCGGGCCCGCGGCCGGACCGCGCGCCCACCCTCAGTCCCTGAACGTCGCCTGACGACTCAGCCCGAGCAGTCGGGCGCATTCCCGGGGTTCAGGGTGGCGGACCCGCTGATGCCCGAGGTCATGTCCCGGGCCGTCACCAGCACGTAGCTGCCCTTGCCGTAGTCGGCCGGCTGCGGGCAGGGGACCGGCTTCTTCACCCAGTTCAGCTTCCCGTTGGCGTCAGCCTGCACCGTCTCCTCGACGTAGGGGCCGGTGTCGGGACCGGATGCGGCCATGAGCGCGTTCACCAGAACCTGGCCGTTCGGGCTGAACCCGCTGCCTTTCACGGTCAGCCCCTCCAGCATCCCGTCCGAGGACCGCTCGGCCTTGGCTGAAATGTGGGGGATGCCATTCGTCCCCGACGAGGACGAACAGCCGACGGCCAGCAGCAGCAAGGCGACGGCCGGGATGCAGAGCAATCTGATCGACCCTGGGCGCCCCCGGGTGGCATCGCTCATCACACGTCCTTTCTGACAGCGGATCGGCCGAACGGCTTCGACAGAAGTGGGCGAAATGTAGCCCACCGCCATCCGGTCCTCTATAGAGATGTGCGACCCCTAGTCATTGGACATATACCGGAATGGCACCCGCTCGAATCGAGCTGAGACGCACCGGTGCGCCCCGCGCATGGCCCACAGGTTGCCGGCCTGGACGAACAACACCGCGCGCCCGGTCAGGTGCAGGCTGGGGTCTCGATGGGCTCGGGGTTCGGTTCCGCGGACGTGGCGATTCCTGCGCCGGTCATCGGATTGGCGCGGGGCTGCGCGGTCAAGGTGGTGTGGGAGAACGGGGTCGGCGGCGTCACCTGCGAGTTCGGTGCCGGCGACGCACGCCGGTTCGTGAAATGGTCCCCAGCCGGCGGCCCGGACCTGGCCGGCGAGGCGGCGAGGCTCGACTGGGCCGGGCGATACATCCGGGTTCCCGTGGTCGTCGAGGTCGGGTCCGACAGCGACGGCTCGTGGATGATCACCCTCCCGCTGACCGGCGAGAACGCCGTCACCCCCCGCTGGGTCGGCGATCCGGCGACGGCGACCCGGGCGATCGGCGAGGGCCTCCGCGCCCTGCACGACGCCCTGCCGGTGGAGTCATGCCCGTTCTCCTGGGGCGCGGCGGACCGGGTCGCGGAGGCGCAGCGGCGGGCAGCGTCCGGGGACATCGACCGCGCCGACTGGGATGAGACCCACCGCTCGATCGACCTGCCGGCGGCGCTGGCCATCATCAGCGACATACCGGAGGTCGACCGGCTCGTCGTCTGCCACGGTGACACCTGCGCGCCGAACACTCTCATCGACGACCGCGGGCGTTGGTCCGGCCACGTCGACTTCGGCAACATGGGGGTCGCCGACCGCTGGGCGGACCTGGCCATCGCCACCTTGAGCACGACCTGGAACTACGGGCCGGGGTGGGAGCAACCGGTCCTCGACGCCTACGGGATCGAACCGGACCCCCGGCGGAGCCGCTACTACCGGCTGCTGTGGGACCTCGACCCGTGACCCTCCCGCAGGGGGCACCGCGACGCACCCCGGGCGCCCCAGCCAGCGGCGATCATGTCGCCATCGACAGGCGAGGGCGTCTCATCGACCGCTCGACCCAAGGATGGGTTCGAGCTACCGGCACGGTCGTCGACCTCGGCGCCTACCCGTGGCTCGCCGGCCCGACCGGGGGAACGTCCGTCGTCGGCGACGAGTGGCTCTCCGCCGAGGCGACGCGCCTCGGCGGTGTCGTCTCGGCGGGCGGTGGCCTGATCGATGATTTCGACCGGTTGCGCGGCAGCGGGTTCGACCCGGCCAGGCTGGCCTCGCCGATCGTCGAGTTCTACGAGCGGACCGCCGAATGGCGTCTCGAGGCGTGGTCGCAGTGGAGCCCGCCGGCGTGGCCATTCGGCTGGCTGCTGTCGTCGCTGTTTGCCGAACGCCTGCAGCAGCTCAGCCTGCCGTTGCGCCCCTTGGACGTGGCCCGCGGGATCGACAGTCGGGTCCTGACCGTCACGTCGCCTCATGACCGATCCCAACTTGGAGCGGCGTGGTTCCGGCAACTGCGATCGACCGGCCAGACCGTCTACAGCGGTTGGTACGGCATCACCCAGCTCCCCGCCACCAACCGACCGAGCATTCGCGTCATGTTTCCGCTCCCGAACGGCAGCATCGCGGTGTTCCTCCGTCCAGACGTGGGCGACGACGGCGCCCTGGTACTCACGTCGCCTGCCGGCTCGTTCGGCGACGACGGTGCGTATCTGATCGTTGCCCACCTTGACGGACACTCAGCGTGGGTGCGCCGGGTTCCGCTGGCCGAACGCTTCGTCGTCTGGGTCGATGAGGAGGGAACGCTGCGGGCCGACCACGCGCTGAACCTCCGTCGGGTGCCGGTTCTCCGGTTCCATTACCGCCTCGATCGGCGCTCGTAGCCGGCGAGCGGGGCGTGCCGTCGGACGGGAACGTGCCGGCCAAGGCTCGCCGGGGGGCGAGGGCAAGATTGTCACCGCCGTACCACTCCTCCGCCCGTCCTCGTAGGACCATTCTGCCCGTCGTTCCCAGCGGCTGCTCCCCGATCGATGAGCGCGACGAGACGCCTTCCAACCGCGCTGACTCCGTCAGAGCCAGCCCTTCTCCTGGGCAATCCGGAGCGCCTCGGCACGGTTGCGGGCGCCGAGCTTGATCATGGCCGCCGAGAGGTGGTTGCGAACCGTGCCCGCCGAGAGGTGGAGGGCGGCGGCGATGTCGGCCACGGTCGGCTGGTGGCCCACGGCCCGGACGACCTCCTGCTCGCGCGTGGTCAGAGGGCTGTTGCCCTCGGCGAGGGCGGCGACGGCCAGGCCGGGATCCACGACCCGTTCCCCGGCCATGACCCGCCGGATGGACTTGGCCAGCTCGGCGGCCGGCCCATCCTTGACCAGGAACCCCCGTACGCCGGCGTCCATCGCTCGTCGCAGATAGCCGGGCCGGGCGTAGGTCGTGAGGATGACGACCCGGCACGTGGGTACGTCACGGGCCAGCGCGGCGGCGGTAGCGAGACCGTCCTGGCCGGGCATCTCGATGTCGAGCAGGGCCACGTCGGGCCGCGCCGCCCGCGCAGCGGTGACGACCTCGTCGCCCCTGCTCACCTGGGCGACCACGTCGAGGTCACCCTCCAGCGAGAGCAGGGCCGCCAATGCCTCTCGGACCATCACCTGGTCCTCGGCCAGCAGGACGGTGATCACCGAGGGGCGCGGCCCAGGGAGGCCGCGGTGGGGATGGTGGCCCGCAGCCGGAACCCGCGGCCGGGGACCGGCGTGACCTCGAGCCGGCCGTCCAGGGCGGCAACCCGTTCGGCCAGGCCGGCCAGCCCGTTGCCGGCGCGCGGCGCAAGCTCGGTGCCGTCGGCCGGGGCGGCGGCCGGGCCTTCACCGGCGTCGCCCTCCGGACCGATCCCGTCGTCGACGACCTCGGCGGCCGCCTCCACCAGGTTGGCGGTGACCCGGATCCAGCAGTGCTCGGCGCGGCTGTGGCGGATGACATTGGTAACCGCTTCTCGAACCGCCCAGGCCAGCGCGACGTCGATGTCGTTCGGAAGCTTCACCTGGGCGACGTCGACGGTCGCTTCGATGCCGGCCGACTCCAGCACCTGGCGTCCCCCGGCGACCGCTTCGGCCAGCGTGGGCTGGCGGTAGCCGGTGACCGCTTGGCGCACTTCGGCCAGGGCGTCGCGGGCGACCCCGTCGATGTCCGCCAGCTCCTTGGCCGCGACCGCGGGTTGGTCCGGAAGCAGCCGCCCGGCCAGCTCGGCCTTCAAGGCGATGACCGAGAGGCTGTGGCCGAGGAGGTCGTGGAGGTCCCGGGCGAAGCGCAGCCGCTCCTCGGTCACGGCCAGGCGGGCCAGCTGCTCGCGGGCCTCCTGCAGCTCGGCGATGGTGGCCCGCAGCCTCCCCATGCCGGCGGTGAGGGCGCCGACGGCCAGCGCCTCGAGAGCGACGGCCGACGCCTTATCGATCGGGCCGGTGAACCCGAGCACCATGCCGGAAAGGATCGTGCAGGCGGCGATGCCGTAGGCGGCCCACGGCAGCCCCACCCGCACGCCGATGATCGCCGACAGGAAGATGAACAGCGGCGCCCACCGCGGGGCTCCGTCGCCGACCACCAGCACCACGACGAGGGCGCCGGCCACCGCCAGCCACATCCAGGTCGAGCGGGTAGGGCGGGCCGCCGGCGGGGCGAAGACGAAGCGCCACAGGTACACGGCGAAGAAGGCGGCGGCCCCGGTGAGGACCAACCCCAGCCGGACGGCCGACGGGTGGCTGTCGAGCAGGTCTTTGACCGGGAACACGAGGAGGGCGGCAAAGGCCACCGCGGCGATGCGGCCGGCGGACTCCGACGGCGCCGGGCCTCGATCACCGGGGCGAACCCGGGTGAGGCCCGTCCTCGCCGCGCTGGTCGCGAGGGTCGCCCTCACGACCCCATTGTGGCCCACCCCGCCGGCACGGGCGCGGTCAGGCTCGGCGCAGCTTGGCACCGCAGTGCGGGCAGCGTGCCGGCGCCAGGGCCGCCTTCGCCCGCCGGACGCCGTACACGATGAACGGGAACCCGATCCTCGGGACGTCCTTGGTCGCGTGCACCATACCGTGGTCGGGGCAGACCCCCGATACGACCTTGTGTTCCGTGCTTGCCATGGTTGCGCTCCTTTCGGTCTCGATCGTTTGCTGGTGGACGGGGCCGGCGTCGCTCACGGCCGGTTGGACTCCCACCGGAAGGAGCGCATGAGGGCCACGCCGGCGGCCGTCCACAGCGCCAGGACGACCAGGTCGTGGCCCGCGATCCCCGCGCCGCCCGTACGCGGGTCGTAGGCGAACTGCAGGGCGTCGGCCAAGCGCTTGATCGGGAAGGCGCCCGCCACCTGGTTGAGCCAGGCCGGGAGGCGCTCAGGCACGAAGAAGATCCCCGAGATGAAGGTCAAGGGCAACACCAGCGCAGTGGTGACGGGCTGGGCGGCATCGGCGTTGGGAATGACGGTCGTCGCCCCAATGCCGAGGGCCGTGAAGCAGACCATGCCGGCCACCAACGCGAGGGCCAGGCCGGGCAGGGTCGACCCTCGGACGTGCGTCCCGAAGGCCGCCCAGCCCACCGCCAGGGTCACTGCCACCAGCTCGAGCATGGCCAGCGTGGAGGAGCCCACGCGCCCGACCATGTAGGCCCAGGGGGGCAGGGGGGTCCCCCGCATGCGCTTGAGCACGCCTTGGTCCCGGAGCAGGGTCAGGCTGGCGGCCAGGTTGGCGAAGGTGGCGGTGATGATGCCGTAGGCGAGGATGCCGGGCACGAAGAAGGTGGCGAACGCCACGTTGCCGCGCTCGGTGATGCGGTCGCCCCTGTTCACGCTGCCGGCGATGACGAGCAGGATGATCGGCATGAGGAAGCTGAAGAAGGCCCGGCTGCGGTTGCGCCAGAACGACCGGTGCTCGTAGCCCACCTGGCGAGCTGCCAGCCGCAGCTGCCATCGCCGAGCACGTCGACGGGCCGCGGCCGTCCTCGGCGTGGGTATGGCATCGGGTGCGGCGGCGCGGGTCACGGTCACCTCGTTCATCGAACGGCCTCCTTTGACGACGTGTCCTCGGTGAGGGACAGGTAGATGTCCTCGAGGGTGGGCTGCGACAGCGAGAAGCCGGCCAGGTCGTGGTCCCGCTCGAGCGCCCATCCGCTGAGACGGTTGACCACGGCCATGCCCTCGGACGTCACCACCTCCACGCCGGTCGGAGTGGCCGAGACCCGTGAGGTCCCGAGATCGGGGAGGTCGGCGGCGCCGACGCCGTCGGGCAGCTCGAAGCGGATCCGGGTCGGGGCGCGGTCGCGCCCGCCGAGGTCATCGGGCGTGCCGGCGGCCACCACCCTGCCCCCGACCATGACGGCGACGCGGTCGGCCAGCGCCTGGGCCTCGTCCATGAAGTGGGTGGTGAGGAACACGGTCTTGCCCAGCGAGCACAACGTCTTGACGGTGGACCAGGCGTGGCGGCGCGCCGAGGGGTCGAAACCCGTCGTCGGCTCGTCCAGGAAGATGAGGTCCGGGTCGCCGACCAGGGCCAGGGCCAGGTCGAGGCGCCGCCGCTGGCCTCCCGACAGGGTCTTGGCCCGGGCGCCGCGCTTGGCGTCGAGCTCGACGAGCTCGATCACCTCGTCGATCGGGCGGGGTCGCGTGTAGTAGCTGGCGTACATGTCGAGCAGCTCGCCGACCGAGAGATCGTCCTGGACGCCGCACTGCTGCAACACGATGCCGATCCGGTCGTACATCCCCGGGCCGGCCGCCGCCGGGTCGTGGCCCAGCACCCGCACCACGCCGGACGTGGCCCGGCGGTAGCCCTCGAGGATCTCGACGGTCGTCGTCTTGCCGGCCCCGTTTGGGCCCAGCAGGCAGAACACCTCTCCGTCGGCGACGTCGAGATCGATGCCCCGAACCGCCTCGAAGCGGGCGTAGGACTTGTGGAGATCGCGAACCGTGATCGCTGTCATGGCGGGCTCCTCGTGCCGTCGTCTGTTTACGACAATGACGCAGCGCCCGCCTGTGCAGAAGTGCCACACGATCTGATTTCGCTATGACGAATGTCACGCTCGCCGCCCGCGTGACGGCGCCCGCAGCCCTCCGTTACCGGATGATCTGGATGCGGTCGACGACGCCCAGCAGGCGGAGCACACCGGTCAGGTCCGGGAGCTCGATGCCGGCGCCGGCGTCGAGGAAGGGCAGGTTCAGGCCGAGGGCCGGCGTGACCACGCCCAGCCCCACCGGCACGGCGAGATCCTGCTGGAGCAGGTTCGCCACCACGGCCAGCACGGCGGTGTGGACGCCGGGTGAGGCGAAGCCGCTCAGGACCAGGCGGTCCCGCACCACGGCGACGTCGACCCCCACGAACTGGCTGTCGAGCGTGGACTGCAGTTCCTGCACGAACCCGGCGTCGAGGGAGGTGTCTCCGACGGAGGCGCCGGCGTCGAAGCCGACGGCGGTGTCGGCCCTGGTGACCGTCGTCGTGATGCCGATTGCGGTCACCGCGGCGGCCGCGGCCATTGCGGCGGCCGCGATTCGTCGAGTCAGAGAGTTCATGGGAACTGTTCACCTTTCCTGGGGGTTCGCCGTCCCAGTCCGGCCGGGCGCGTAAGGAGAAAACGCCGGCGGTGCGACCGCCGTTACAGATTTCCCATCGCCATCGCCGCCAGGTCGTCCCTCTAGCCCACCTCCCTGCCACCGAACCGCGCCGCCAGCCGGTTGAGGCCACGGTGTTGCAGGACCCGGACGTTGACCGCCGTCTTGGACGTCAGGGCGGCCACCTCGTCCACGCTCAGACCGCGCACCACCCGCAACAGGACCACCTCCGCCTGATCAGCCGGCAGGAGCCGCCGGAGCCGGGCGACGGTGGCGTCCATTGTGATGCGGGCGAGGGTCTCGTCCTCGGGCCGGTCGACGGCGACGTCGTGCCGGTCGCCCACCAGCGAGACGGTGGGCCGGCGGGCGGCGCGGCGGTAGGTGTCGATCGACCGCCGGCGGGCCAGGGTGAAGACCCAGGCTCGGAAGGCGTCGTCGCCTCCGATAAACCGAGGGAACGACGCCGCCACCTCGGTCCAGACGTCGCCGGCGATGTCCTCGGCCTGACCGGCGTGCACGACGCGCAGATGGCCCAGGAGGGCCGGCTGCAGCTTCCGGTAGAGCTCGTCGAGATCTTGGCCGTCCCTCACCCCTCTGCTGTCGGCACATGCCCGCCGAGACTGAAACGGGCCAGGTGAGGTTCAAGGGTTCAGTTCAGGCGGGCGCGGAAGGCGAAGGCCTCGGACAGCAGGGCCTCCTCCTGCTCGGGGACCAGGTCGACCAGTTCCTCCAACTCCTCGGCCGCCTCGATGAAGCGCCCCGTGGCGCCGAGCACCCGGGCCCGGTCGCGGCGCTCCAGAGGCGACGCGCCGGGCAGGGCCATCCGGAGGTCGAACACCCAGGCCAGGGCGGCGATGTCGCCCCGCCCCGTGTAGACGGCCTTCAGGTTGTTGAGGATCCGGTCCAGGATGGCGAGCGGGCCGACCGTGTCCAGGTAGTTGGCGAGGAACGGGGTGCGCGGCCCGTGGAGGGCGTGGAACCGCTCGATGCAGCCGGCCCGGTCGAGCAGGCGGCCGCCCTCGAACGGGTCGACGTACGTGCCCGAGTCGTGACGGAGGAGGAAGTGGCCCGGCATGCCCACGCCTTCGAACCGGAGCCCCACCCGGCGACCGACCTCGATGCCGAGGACCGACAGCGTGATGGGCAGGCCCCTGCGCCGGCGCACCACGTCGTTGAGGAAGGAGTTGGCCGGGTCGTAGTAGCGGCGGACGTTGCCGGAGAAGCCGAGGTGGACGAACAGGTGCCGCCGCCAGCCGTCCAGCGTGCGCTCGTCGATCCCGGCGGCCAGCGCGTCCAGCTTGGCCAGCTCCGCGGCCAGGTCGAGCCCCGGCCGGGCGTGGGCGGCGATGAGCAGGGAGGCTTCGTCCAACGGCAGGGCGTCCTCCGGCCCGTGGACGAGCTCACGGAACCGGCTCGTCGGGTCCATGCGCGGTCAAGCTAACGCCTAGCATGCGCCTCCATGGCCACTGCCACCCCCTCGCCCACCCCCAACCCCAATGCCATGAAGTACACGCTGGACGTCAAGCTGCCCCCCGGAACCCTCAACCTGGCCAACCCCGAGGCCGCGGCCGGCAACCCGTTCGCTGCCGCCGTGTTCGCCGTCGAGGGCGTGCAGTCCCTGTTCGGCGTGAACGACTTCGTGACCGTCACCCGCAAGCCGGGCGCCGACTGGGAGGTCATCACCGCCGGGGTGCAGAAGGCCGCCGCCGAGCACCTGTAGCCGCTAAATCTCGGCGAACCGCGCCTCGTAGGAGTCGGCCATACCGGCGACAAAGTCGGGCCATCGCAGGCCGGTGCCGACCGGCGGCAGACGCGAGTCAATCTCCCCAGTGAGCCGGTCGAACACGACGACCGGGCCGGCGAAGGCAAGCGGCATCGCCAGCCCGGTGGCAGCGCGAACGTCGGCGAGGGTAACCACAGCGAGGGCACGTGAGAGCCTGAGCTGTGCCGCCTTGCCCTTCTGGGCGCCCAACGCCGTGGCCTCCCTGATGTACTCCGCGGAGGCTGCGCAGTATTCCTCGACCGTCGGGTGGACCAGTGCGGCCAGGCCATCGACGAGGGCGAGTCCGGTCGGTTCCGCCGGCTTGGCCACCGCTCGTTATGCCGACAGATCCAGTTCGGCCGGCAATGAGGAACGCAGCCGCTCGACCGACTGGGCGAAGTACTCGGGATCGACCTCACTCCCGATGCTGTTACGACCGCAACGGGCGGCGGCTACCGCGGTCGTTCCCGTTCCGAGAAAGGGATCGAGAACGACATCGCCGACGAAGGAGAACATGCGGATCAGGCGCTCGGCCAAGGCGAGCGGGAAGGGCGCGGGATGGTTCCCGGTGGACGCGCCGCCGATCCTCCAGATCTGCTGGAACCACTCGGCATGATCGACGGCTGGGATGACCGACAGCAGCCGGGTGGCGAGATCTGGCTTGCGGTAACCACCGGGCTTGCGCTGGAAGAGGATGTACTCGACATCGTTCTTGACGACCCCGTTGGGCTCGAACGGCTTGCCGAAGAAGCCGCCGCCCCCCATCTCATACTGGGCGTTGGCGATCTTGTACCAGATGATCGGCGCCAGGTTGTCGAAGCCGATCCGGCGGCAGCGTTCCTGGATGCTGGCGTGGAGCGGGAACACCAGGTGCCGCCCGAACGCCCGTCGCGAGACGTTGACATCGCCGACGACGACGACCAGCCGGCCACCGGGGACCAGGGCGCGGTAGGCCCGTCGCCACACCTCGTCGAGCTCGTCGAGAAAGTCGTCGTAGCCCCCGATGTCCCCGAGCTGGTCCTGATGGGGGTTGTACCGCTTCAAGGTCCAGTAGGGGGGCGAGGTCACCACCAGGTCGACGCTGCCGGGCTCAAGGTCGAGCTCCCGGCTGTCCAGCTGGCGCAGGACGTGCTGCGTTGGGAGCGAGCTCACCGCCCGACGGACCTGGTCGCAGGCCTCCGCGTCCTTGGCGATGGCCGGAAATGCCTTCTGGGGCTCCTGGAAGACTCGTGTCATCAGCGGTGCAGGGGCGATGGCGAGGAGCTCCTCGGGCCGGCAGGGCTGGCCCATGACGACCTCTCTCCCGACGCTTGCCGTGCTCACCAGTCCACCTCTCCTCGAACTTGTGTTCGGACGATGAGATCATAGGCGCGGCACTCCATGATCCCGTGGACCTCTCGGCCGGGCCGCTACTCGCCCGAGTCGGAGCCTTCGAGGACGCCCAGTTCGAGCAGGCCGGGGATGGCGTCGGCGGCCTGGGGGCGGGAGAAGAAGAAGCCCTGGCCGTAGGGGCAGCGCAGGCGGCGGAGTTGGAGGAGCTGCTTGCGGCTGTTGATGCCCTCGGCCACCGCCTCCAGGCGCAGGGTCGAGGCCAGCTTGACCACGGCCCGGGCCAGGGCGGACTCGTGCGGGCCCTCGGCCACGCCGTCGATGAACGACTTGTCGATCTTGAGGATGTCGACCGGGAGCCGGCGCAGGTACCCGAGCGAGGAGTAGCCGGTGCCGAAATCGTCGATGGCGACCCGTACGCCCAGGCGGCGCAACTCCTCCAGCCGCACGGCGCTGGTGTCGGGGTCGTCCATGAGGACGCTCTCGGTGATCTCCAGCACGAGCTGGCGGGGGGCCAGGCCGGACTCGGCCAGGACCTGGGCCACCTCGTCGGACCAGCCGGGCTGGGCCAGCTGCTTGGCCGACACGTTCACGCTGACCCGCAGCCGCTCGCCCGACGAGTGGGTGTCCTTCCACGTGGCCGCCTGCAGGCACGCCTCCGAGAGCACGTGCCGGCCGAGGGCGACGATGAGCCCGCTCTCCTCGGCCGGCGGGATGAACTCCGACGGGGGGAGCAGGCCGCGGGTCGGGTGCTCCCAGCGGACGAGGGCCTCGAACCCGGCGATGGCGCCCGTATCGAGGTGGACGATGGGCTGGTAGTAGAGCCGCAGCTGACCCTCGTCGATGGCCCGGCGGAGGTCGTGCTCGACCGACAGCCGCTCGGAGGCGTCGGCCAACATCGACTCGTCGAACACCTCGTAGCGGTCGCGGCCCCGCTCCTTTGCCCGGTACATCGCCACGTCGGCGTCCCGCAGCAGGAGCTCGGGAGCCGGCCCGTCGACGGCGCCGATGGCCACCCCCACGCTGGCCGTCAGGGACATGTCGGCCCCTTGGACCTGAAAGGGCTTCTCGAACGCCCCGAGGATCCGCGAGGCGATGGCCGCGGCCTCGTCGTGGCCGGCGATGTCCTCGCACAGCAGGGCGAACTCGTCACCCCCCATGCGGGCGACGGTGTCGCCGGGCCGGAGCATGTCCGTGAGGCGCTCGGCCACCGCCACGATGAGCCGGTCGCCGCCGTCGTGGCCCAAGCTCTCGTTGACCACCTTGAACCGGTCGATGTCGGTGACGAGCAGGGCGACGGATGCGCCCCGCCGTCCGGCTCGGGCCAGGGCGTGCTGCACTCGGTCGCGGAGCAGGACCCGGTTGGGCAGGCCGGTGAGGCGATCATGGAGCGCCTGGCTGGCCAGCTGGCCCTCGAAGCGCTTGCGCTCGCTGAGGTCGCTGACGAAGCCGCAGATGCGCCGGCTGCCGTCGCGCCCGTCGGACCAGACCGTGACCTGGACCGGGAGCTCGGCGCCGGACCTGTGGAGGGCCGTCACTTCCCGACGAGGGACGATCGGCGGGAGGTCCCCGGCCACCAGCTGGCGGAAGCGCTCCTCGTACTGCGGCCGCAGGCGGGGAGGCACGGCCACGTCGACCAGGGAGCGGCCGAGCACTTCGTCCCGCCGCCAGCCGAACAACGACTCGGCCTCCGGGTTCCACTCGACGATCCGCCCTTCGTCGTCCACGGCGACAAAGGCGTCATGGGCGACGTGGGCCATGCGAAGGGCGTCGGCGCTGGCCGTGACCGCGGAATCGCGGTCGGCCAGCCGCCCGAGCTGGGCGACGGCGGCAGCAGCCAGGTCAAGAACCTCTGGCGACGGTCGGTCCGGACGGGCGGCGAAGAACTCCAGCACCGCCAAGACGCCGTCGTGGCCGCGCACCGGGAACGCCACCGCCCCGGCCAGACCGGTGCGGGCGGCCTCGGCGCTGACCGCCCCCACCTCGACCAGGTCGGCGGTCCACACCGGCTCACCGAGGGCGGCCGCCCGCTCGGCCAGTCGAGCCGTGGACACGCCGGGAGTGGCGCTCGTCACCAGGCTGGCGTAGCGATCGGCGTCGGCGAGGCGCCAGACCTCGGTCCCACGCACCCCTTCGCGGCCGACGGTCAACAGCCGCCCGACGGGCCAGCCCGCAGCCGAGCAGATGGCGTCGATGACCTCCTCCGCCGCCGCCTCCAGGCTCCGGCCACCCGCCGCCTCGGTGGCCCGGTGGAGGGCGTCGAGCCAGGCGCGGGCGTCGAGCCCGTCCTCGCCGAGATGCGCCGGTCCAGGCCCCATGTCATCCCCAGGATGCCGCACGCCCGCCGCCTGCGCCTCCCGGGGTCAGGGGCGCAACACCGGATCGGCGCAGGCATGGCTCATGCCGGGGTGCACGACCGGCCGCACGGCGGCGGCCCGGCGCACCGAGACGAACGCCACAGCACCGCCCAAGGCGCACACCACGGCCGATATGCGCAGGGCGACCCGCACGCCGTCGGCGAACCCGGGACCGGCCGGGTCGACGCCGCTCAGCCCGGCCGCCAGGGGGAGCAGGGCCACCGACAGCAGCCCGGCGACCCGAGCCACCGCGTTGTTCACCCCGGACCCCACGCCGAGGTGCCGCTCCTCCACCGAGGCCATGACGGCCGCGGTCAGCGGGGCGACGGTCAGGGACAGGCCCAGCCCGAACACGATCAGCGCCGGCAGGATCGCCGTCAGGTACCGCGAGCCGGGCGCCACCCGCCCGAGCAGCAGGAGGCCGAGACCGGCCACCAGCGGCCCGACCGTCATCGGCAGGCGGGGGCCGACCCGCTGGCTCAGCCGCCCCGCCCGGGCGGACAGGATGAGCATGAGCACGGTGACGGGGAGCAGGGCCGAGCCCGCCTCCAGCGCGGAATAGCCGAGATCCTGCTGGAGCTGGACGACGAACAGGAACAGGGCGCCGCCGAAGGCGCCGTACACGGTCAGCGTGGTCACGTTGGCGCCGCTGAACTGCCGGGAGCGGAACACCTCCAGCGGGACCAGGGGCTCGGCCGCCCGCCGCTCCACGACCGGGAAAGCGACCAGGGCCACCGCCCCGACCACGCCGGCGGCGGCCACGAGCGGGGTCACCCCGCCGGCCGAGCCCTCGATCAGGGCGAACACCACCCCGGCCAGGCCGACCGTCGCCAGCACCGCCCCCGGCACGTCCAGGGGCCCGCCGGCCGCCGCCTCGGCGTCGCGGCTCTCCGGGACATGGGCCCGCACCACCCACAGCGTCACCGCGGCGATCGGTAGGTTGATGAGGAACACCAGCCGCCAGGACACGGCGTCGACCAGCCAGCCGCCGAGGAAGGGACCGAGGGCGCTGAAGGCGCCGGCCAGCCCGGACCAGGCGCCCACCGCCGCCCCCCGGTCGTCGGCGACGAAGCTGGCCGACAGCAGGGCCAGGCTGCCGGGCACGAGGAGGGCGCCCCCGATCCCCTGCACGGCGCGGGCCACGATCAGGGCGTCCAGGTCGGGGGCGACGCCGCACACCGCGGAGGCCACGCTGAACGCCACCAGGCCGACCTCGTAGACCCGGCGACGGCCGTAGCGGTCGCCCAGGGCCCCGCCGAGCAGCAGGAGGGCACCGAGGGTGAGCAGGTAGGCGCTCAGGATCCACTGCAGGCCGGCCAGGCCGCTGTGCAGGTCCCGCCCGATGGCCGGCAGGGCGACGTTGACCACCGTCCCGTCGAGGAAGGCCATGCCCGAACCCAGCACGGTGGCGGCGATGACCCAGCGGCCGGCGGCCGTCCGGGCCCGCAGCGTCCCGGCGACCGGGACGCCGGGAGTTGTCACGCCTCGATCCTCCACCGTTGTGGGTGCTCCGGCTGGTAGACGCAGAACGTGCCGGCGCGGATGCTCCGGCGGAGGTGGCGAGCGAGGGCCGGCAGCACGGGATCCAACCCGTCCAGGCTGGTGCGGATGCGCAGGGCGACAAGGCGGCGGGCCCGGTCGCCGGCGTCGGACTCGGATGGGTGGGCGAGGGCGAGGCGATCCAGCTCGGCGGCGAGGAGGTCCCGCTCGGCCCGGGCCAGCGGGTCGGCGGCGTGGGCGGCAAGCTCGTCCAGCCTCGACCGGTACTCGGCCCGAGCCTGCTCCTCGACGGTCCCGGGACCGCCGACCAGGTCGACGGCGTGGACGGGGCGCCCGGCGGCGGCCAGCAGGGTGGCGACGTGGTCCAGACCGAGGCCGTCCTCCTCCACCACCGCGCTCCGTCCACCGAACGACAACGTCCAACGGCCGTGTGATCGGTAGAAGGCATTGACGGTGCCCGGGGTGTCCTGCCCGTCGTCGTCGAGCTCGTGGCAGCGGCGCAGCACCGCCTCGGCCTCGTCGGCCAGCCGGTCGATCTCCAACCGCCGGTAGACGTCGGCGGCGTCGGCCAGCAGCGTGATGGCACGGTCCCAGTCGCCCTCCTCGCCCCGCACCCGCAGCAGGGCCGAGTACTGCCGCCGGGTGTGGGCGACGAAGACGGGCGCGCCGGCGGCCAGGTTGTCGTGCAGGGCTCGCTCGAAGTGGGGCTCGGCCTCGTCCCACCGGTCGAGGACGTGGCAGAGCTGGCCGAGGTGGCGGCCCAGGGCCCCGGCGGCAGGCACGACCTCCCCGCCCCGGGTGCGGAGGCGGTCGTACAACGCCTCGGCCTCCTCGGGCAGGTGCAGGACGGCGGCCACCTCGGCGGCCACGGCGGCGACGTCCAGCGAGCACGCCGCCGGGTCGAGGGGGTCGAGCTGGCGGGCGGCCTCGGAGTCGCGACCGAGGTCGGCCAGCACCGCCCCGAGCATGACGTGGGCGTCGGTCGAGCCCGGGTGGGTGGCCACCAGCTCGCGGGCCCGTACCTCGGCCTCGGCGGCCAGACCCTGCTCCCGGCGGCTGGCCACGCCGAGCAGGCCGGGGGCCAGCTCCCCCGGCGCCAGCGCGGCCGCCCGTGCCGCCAGCCGTTCACTCTCCCGCAGGCGGCCTTCGAGCAGGGCCTGGTGCCCCTGCGTGACCAGCGGCCACCACGGCTCGGCCAAGGGCCGGCAGTCTACGGCCGGGGTGAGGTGACGAGCCGGAAGGTGGCGCCCATGGGGTCGGCGACGAGGGCGATCCTGCCGTACGGCGTGTCCTGCGCCGGCTCCAGCACCGTGCCGCCCAGCTCGGCCAGGCGGGCCAGCGAGGCGTCCACGTCCGCGCTCTCGAAGTACACGGACCAGTGGGCAGGGACGCCCTCGGGCAGGAACGTGCTGCTGTCCATGATCCCGGCCATCGCCTCCCTGCCTTCGCCGAGAGTCGTGTACCGGAACTCGGGCGTGTCGCTCATCACCGACGTCTGCCAGCCGAAGACGTCCTGGTAGAAGCGGACGGCGGCGTCGTAGTCCCGGGTGTGGAGCTCGAACCAGCTCGGAGCCCCGGGCTCGACCAGGACGCCGAAGCCCTTGTGCGTACCGGGCTTCCACGCGCCGATGACCGCCCGGCCGACGTCGACGAGCACGGCCATGCTCCCCAGGTCGCCGACGTCCATGGCCGGGGCGAGCACGGTGCCCCCGGCCTCGGTGGCCTTGGCGACGGTCTTCTCGGCGTCGTCCGTGGCCAGGTAGACCGACCACATGTCCGCCGCACCGGTCCCGGGCTGGGCCGGCACGCACCCGGCCACGAGCACGCCGTCCTTGGAGAAGTTGACGTACCCCCCGAACTCCGGGGCGGTCTCGCCCGCGGTCCAGCCGAACAGCTGGCCGTAGAAGGCTTGGGCCCGGTCGGCGTCGGACGTGGTCACGTCGACCCAACAAGGTGCTCCGAGGGGGGCTTGCTCACGCTTCGGCATCGTCGGCTCCTCAAATGGTGGTCGTGTCGGTTCGGATGCTTCGACGCCATGCCGGGCGGAAACTCATCGCCCCCGGGCCGGCTGCGTCACACCTGGGCCGACAGGTCGCGGACGGCGGCGTCGACCAACTCGTCAACGGGCACGGCCGTTCCGCCACCCTCCGCGGCCGGCACGAGGCGGAACTCGCCGATGGCGAAGGAGCTGCCCGCAGGCCGGATGACCAACGACAGGCCCGCCGCCTCGGTGACGTCGGCGGGGAGCAGCTTCTCGCGGTTGGCGCCGATCCACTCCCGCAGCCAGGACCGCAGCGCCTCGCGGTCGACGGCGGGGGAGACCTCAAGGTAGGCCCGCGTCCCGTCGCCGTGGCTGACGATCCGGTAGTTGGCGGCGTCGGCGGCGGGATCCCACTCTATGGGCGTGAACGTCGTCATCTCGGTGGGGACGGTGACCCCCCGACCGCCGCCCCGGCTCAACCTCCGGGTCAGGTCCTCCACGGTCCGTGAGACCGCCGACCACAGGCCGGGGAAGCCGGCCGCTTCCGGATCCGTGCCCTTGATGATGCGGACCTTGCGCCCGGTCATCGCCTTCTCCAGGGCGGTGGCCAGCTCGGGGTCGTCGATCTCCAGCATCAGGAGCTTGCCCTCGACCCGCATGCCGATGCGGCGGGCGCCGGCCTCCTCGGGCGTCTCGTCCGACGTGCCGGTGGGCTCCAGCTGGGCCAGCTTGGCCTCGACGGCCTCCCGGGAGACGCCGAGGTCGGCCAGGGCCTTGGCCGCCAGGCTGTCCTCCTGGCCGAGCAGGGCCATCAGGTAGTGCTGCGACCCGACCGCGCTGCCGCCGGCCAGCCGCCGGGCCTGCACCCCGGCCTTGGCCACCGCCGGCGTCTCCGGAGTGCGAGGCGGGCCCATGGCACGGATCTCGGTGCGGGGGTCCATGCGCCGCAGCTCGTTGACCACGGCCTGGCGGACCCACGACAGCTCGGCCCCGAGGTTGACCAGGACCTGGGCGGCCACGCCCTCGCCCTCCCGCACCAGGCCGAGGAGGATGTGCTCGGTGCCGATGTAGTTGTGGCCGAGCTGCAGCGCCTCCCGCAGCGACAGCTCGAGCACCTTCTTGGCCCGGGGCGTGAAGGGGATGTGCCCGGTCGGGACGTCGCCACCCTCCCCGATGATGCTGGCCACCTTCTCCCGCACCGCTTCGGCGGAGATCCCGATCCGCTCCAGCACCCGGGCCGCCACCCCCTCGCGCTCGCGCAGCAGGCCCAGGAGGATGTGCTCGGTCCCGATGTAGTTGTGGTGCAGGACCCGCGCCTCTTCCTGGGCCAGCACCACCACCCGCCGGGCTCGATCGGTGAACCGTTCGAACATGGTGCTGAGCATCGCGCCCCTGTCAATACCCTGGTTCAACCCCTGTTTGAGATAAGGTGGTGGCCATGGCCGACGAGCTGGACTGGGAACAGGCGTTGGAGGAATGGTCGGCCGAGCCCGAGCGGGGCACCTGGGTCACCCTGGCCGAGGCCGAGCAACGGGCCGGCGTGTCCAACTCGGCCCTGCGGTCCTGGTACCGCAGCGGGCAGGTCCCGTCCCGCCTGGTCGACGGACCCCACGGCCTGCAGCGCCTCGTCCCGCTCGACGTGGTGGTCGAGCGGGCCGCCCGCTCCCCCCGGATCCAGCGCCGGGTGGCGGCGGCCATGGGTATCGAGGTCGAGGTCGCCCTCCTCCGCCAACGGGTCGACGAGCTGGAAGCCCGGCTCCGCCGCCTCGAGGACGGCCGCTGAGCGGTCGCGTCGCTCGCCGGTGGGTGTCCCGTAAAGTTCGACCGACGAGGAGCACGCCATGGCCGAGGATCTGAACCGCAAGCACGACCGAGGCACGCCGGGCGACGTCGCTGCGATCCTGGAGAAGCCGATCAGCCGAGAGATGCTCAACCGGGACATCGCCCGGTTGGCGTACGTGGCCACAGACGGCACCCCGAGGGTCGTCCCGATCGCGTTCACCTGGAACGGCACCGAGGTCGTCATGTGCACCGCGACCAACGCCCCAAAGCTGGCGTCGCTGCGCCAGAACCCGGCGGTGGCCCTCACGATCGACACCGAGGTCCACCCGCCGAAGATCCTGCTGCTCCGGGGCGACGCGGTGCTCGACGAAGTCCAGGGCATCCCCGACGAGTACCTCCAGATGAACGGCACCTCCGAGATGACGGCGGAGCAGCGGGCGGAGTGGGAGACCGAGGTCCGGTCCCTCTACGACTCGATGGTGCGGATCGTCGTCACGCCGACGTGGGCGAAGCTGATCGACTTCCACGAGACCCTGCCGAGCGCGGTCGAGGAGCTCGCTCGACGACGTCAGGAACGCCAGGCGGCACAGCCGCGCGCCGTCACCTCGTAGAGAGGTCGAGCTCCGCTCCGAACCACATCGCCAGGGCGCGGGGCAGCTCCGGGTCTCCGAGGTCTCCCGCCCAGGCGACGTGCCCGTCGGGCCGGATCAACACCGCGGGGGGCGCGGCGACCTCGCCCAGGACCGGCAGCTCCCAAGCGCCTTCGTGCCTGGCGTCGACGAACCGCACCCGGCTCGCCCAGGGCGACATGTCGAACCCGCCGGGTGCACCGAGGTTGAGCAGGACGGGCCGGGCGCCGTGCAGCAGGGCGAAGACGCGCGTCGGACCGTCAGCGGTGTGCACATCGAGGTCGGGCATGCGCCGCCCCAGCAGCGGGTGCCCCTCCCCGAGGTCGTAGTGGATGTCGAGCCCGCAGAGCATGGCGGCGATGCGCCGGCGGGGCTCGTCGAGGGCCAGCAGTTCGGCCATGACGTCCCGGAGGGCCTGGTGGCGGTCGTCGGGACTGCTGAGCGCCACTTGCGCACTCGTGTTGTGCAACACCCGGGCACCCACCGGATGACGTTCGGCGTGATAGGTGTCCAAGAGGCTCTCGGGGGAGGTGCCGTGAACGACCTGGGCCAGCTTCCATCCCAGGTTCACGGCGTCTTGCACACCGGTGCCCATGCCCTGGCCGCCGTGCGGGGGGTGGATGTGGGCGGCGTCCCCGGCCACCAGTACCCGGCCTTGGCGGTAGGCGCCGGCCTGGCGCGCCATGTCGGTGAACCGGGAGATCCATCGGGCCCGGCGGAGCCCGTAGTCCGTCCCGTACACGGCGATCAGGGCCTGGCGGAGGTCGTCAATGCCCGGCTCGCCCGGGTGGGCGACATCCCGTTCGGTGATCAGGACGCCGACCAGGCCCCCTTCCGCCGGGCCGAGGGCATGGGTGCCGGCGCTGTCGCGACGGAAGCCGAGCTCAGGCTTCTCGTCCATTTCGACCTCGGCGATCATCCAGCTGGTGGAGGGATCCAGCCCGGGGAAGTCGATGCCGGCCGCCTTGCGGACGAGGCTGCGGCCTCCGTCGCAGCCGACGAGGTACTTCGCTCGCAGCGTCGTGGCCCCCGACAGCTCGACGTCGACGCCGCCGGCATCCTGCGAGAGCCCGACCACCTCGCAGCCGCGAACGATCGGAACCCCGAGCTCGGCGACCCAGCCGGCCAGGATGCGCTCGAAGTGGCTCTGCAGGAGCCCGAGTACGTAGTTGTGCCGGGTGGGGAGGTCGCTGATGTCGAACCGGATCAGGGCGAACCCGTGGGCCGGGGAAACCTGTCCCGCCGAGACGAACCGCTCGGCGATGCCACGCTGGTCGAGCACCTCGATGGTGCGGGGGAGAAGCCCGCGGGCGCGCGAGCCGTCGAGATCCTGACTCGTGCGCCGTTCGACGATGACGACGTCGACCCCGGCCAACGCCAGCTCGCCGGCCAGCATCAGCCCCGTGGGGCCCCCTCCTGCGATCACCACCGCATGGTCGGTCATCGCCCCGCACCTGCGAGGTCAGAAGATCGGACTGGCAAAGGCAACACAGGCATTCCGCGACTCCCGGGTCCATCGCTTCCTGGCCGTGATCGGCGCAGCGCAGGGTCATGGTCAGCACGTTTTGGTCGCTTGCGGCAAGCCCCCTCCCTCGCGGTATCTTGTTCATGGCGGAGGTGGCGGCCCTCAGGGAAACGACGGTCGACGCTCGAAAACGGCGTAGCGGCTGCGGGTGACGACGTGGTCGATGCCTTCCCGGGCGATGCGGGCATCGCCGCGAGCCCGGACCGCGGCGGCGAGCTCCGGGCCGAGCGCGGTCACGGTCGCGCGCAGGCCGGAGCCCATGACGACGCGCCACCAGTCGTCGCCAGTCGGCAGGGGCGTGGAGTCGTCCTCGGTGTCGATCGTCAGCGCACCGGCGCCGGCACCGTCGAAGACACGGCGCAGCGAGGCCATGTCCGCCGTTCGTCCCCACGGCTGGACGACGTCGAGCCCGCGGGCCACCTCGTGCACGGCCCGGACAAAGACCTCCCGTAGCGGATCGACGAAGTGCTCACCGAAGACGGTCACGGCCACGCGGCCGCCCTCGGGACGGACGAGATCGACGAAGGAGCGGGCGAGCGTCGGCATGTCGTCCGCGAAGAACAGACCCAGCACGCAGATCACCGCGTCGTACGGGTCCTCCGGTCGGCGGATGGCCGTCATGTCCCCGAGTTGGATGTCGACGTTCGCCAAGCCGGCCGCGTCGACCTTCTCCCGGGCGATGGCGAGCATGCGCGGGGCGACGTCCAGCCCGACGACGAGCCCCGCCGGTCCCACGGCGTGCGCGGCCACGAGAAGCGAGTGGCCGGTGCCGCAGGGCACGTCGAGGACCCGCTCGCCCGGCTGCAACCCGAGGCGCTCGACGGTCCGCACCGACAGGTACCGCCAGAAGTCCCGGGACGCGTCCTCGTACTGCACCGACGCCTCGTCGTAGGTCGCCTTCGGATCGAAACTACCCAGCGGTCCCCCCGGGGGCGGAGAGGGCGGATCAGTCCCCGGAAGGATGTCACCCACGCCGACCTTGGGTACGGTCGGACTGGTGCAGCAGTCAGAGCCGGCCGCGCTCGAGGACCTCTGGGGACGCCGGGCCGTCGTCGTCGCCGGGGTGATCGGCCTGGTCGGGATCGTCGCGGCCGACGGCGCCGCCGCCCGGTTGGAGGTGCTGGCCCTGAGCGTGGTCACGCTGGCCGGCTTCGCCGCCCGGTCCCGGTGGCGCGGAATGCCGGCGGTGGTCCTCGGCGCATGGACCTTCCTGCCGGCCGTCGTGCTCGGCCTCCGCCAGCGGGGCGAGGCGACCATGTTCCTCCTCGTCGTCGCCGTCTCCTTCCTGGTCCTGGTCACGCCGGACCGGCGGGCCCGGATGGTCGCCGGCGTGCTGGCCGTGTCCGCGCCGCTGGTCGTGCAGGCCATCAGCCCCCAGGACTGGGGGTGGCCGTTCTGGATGATGGGCATCGCCTTCGGGTGGCTGTCCAGTGAGCAAACTCGCCGGTTCCACGCCATGGCCACCGAGCTGGCGGCCACCCGGGAGCTGCTGGCCGACCAAGCCGTGCACCTGGAACGCCGTCGCATCGCCGCCGAGCTGCACGACCTGGTCGGGCACTCCCTCACCGTCGTCCTG
The DNA here is from genome assembly GCA_035494015.1 of Acidimicrobiales bacterium. Classification (GTDB taxonomy): domain Bacteria; phylum Actinomycetota; class Acidimicrobiia; order Acidimicrobiales; family AC-14; genus CADCTB01. The sequence continues at coordinate 26,100 of DATJHJ010000138.1, read as the reverse complement.
CTGAACCTCACCGGCGCCCGGCGGCTCGTCCGGGACGATCCCGACGCCGCCACCGACGCCCTGCTCCAGGCCGAGGAGGTGGGCCGGGCCAGCCTCCGGGAGATCCGTGCCAGTGCTCGCGCCCTGCGCGACGACGAAGGCGCCGGGGACCCGGCGTTCGTGCCCACGCCCTCCGCCCGTGACCTCCCGCAGCTGGTGGCCACCCTGGTCTCGACCGGCGCCCGGGTCGACCTCGATATCGCCGGCGACATCGACGAGGTGGAACCCGTGACCGGCCTCGTGGCCTACCGGGTGGTCCAGGAGTCGCTCAGCAACAGCTCCAAGCACGCGCCGGGCGCGCCGGCCCACGTGGCGGTGGCGGTCGCCCCCGACGCGGTCGACATCGACGTCTCGAATACCGGTGGTGCCCGCCGGGAACGGGGGGTGGCGGGGGTGGGTCTCGTCGGCATGCGCGAGCGCGTCGAGGCCGTGGGCGGCACCCTCCAGGCCGGCCCCCACGCCGGCGGGTGGCGGGTCCGGGCCCACCTGCCACGCGGCCGGGGCGAACAGGCGTGATCGCCGTCGTCCTGGTCGACGATCAGCCGCTGGTCCGCGCCGGCCTGGAGCGCATCCTCTCCGCCCAGGAGGGCTTCGACGTAGTGGCCCAGTGCGCCGACGGGGAGGCCGCGCTCGCCGCGCTCCAGACGACGAACGCCGACGTGGTGCTCATGGACGTCCGCATGCGGGGCATGGACGGGATCGAAGCCACGCGGCGCATCCGGGAGCTGGACGGCCCGCCCGTGCTGGTCCTCACCACCTTCGATGACGACGAGGTGCTGTGGGGAGCGATCGAGGCGGGCGCCGCCGGCTTCGTGCTCAAGGAGGCGTCGGCCGAGGACCTCATGGCCGCCACCCGGGCGGTGGCGTCGGGAGGGGCGTGGCTGGACCCGGCCGTCACCCCGCGGGTGCTCGAAGTGACACGGGCGACCGGTCTTCCTCACCGCCGTGAGGTCGAGAAGGCCACCACGCTCACCGACCGGGAGCTCGACGTGCTCCGCCACATGGCCACCGGCCAGTCGAACTCCGAGATCGCCGCCGCCCTCTTCGTCAGCGAGGCGACGGTGAAGACCCACGTGGGGAGCATCTTCGCCAAGCTCGGCGTCCGCGACCGGGCCGGCGCCATCGTGTTCGCCTACCAGCACGGCCTCGTCACCACGTAGGGCGCGCGCCCTCCACCTCAGGGGGGAGGCCGGGTTTCGACTCCGGGCCGATGTGCGCCGCCCGCCCCTCCGTCATGGTTGACCCAGTGAGCGGGACGAGCCCGCCGAGCGAGACGGAGGAGCGACGTGGGAGAACCGGTGGTGGAGGTCCACCAGCTGTGCAAGCGCTATGGCGAGCGGACGGTGGTCGACCATGTCGACTTGGAGATTGCCGAGGGTGAGATCGTTGGCCTGCTGGGCTCCAACGGGGCGGGCAAGACGACGACGGTGGAGTGCATCAGTGGCCTGCGGCGACCCGACGCCGGCTCGGTCCGGGTGCTCGGGCTCGACCCCCAAGTCGACGGGAGCACGCTGCGAACGCTGGTCGGCAGCCAGCTGCAGGACTCGGCGCTGCCTGACCGGCTGCGGGTGGCCGAGGCCATCGAGCTGTTCCGCGACCCCCGCATCCAGGGGTCCCGCGCCGCGGTGGACGGCCTGCTCGTGGCCTTCGGCCTGGCCGAGCACCGCCGCCGGGCCTTCTCGGCGCTCAGTGGGGGCCAGCGCCAGCGGCTGTTCCTGGTCCTGGCCCTGCTGAACCGGCCGCGGCTGGTCATCCTCGACGAGCTGACCCAGGGTCTCGACCCGGCCGCCCGCCGGGACGTGTGGGACGCCATCCGGTCGTTGCGCGACGGTGGGACGACCGTCCTGCTGGTGACCCACTACATGGACGAGGCCGAGGCCCTGTGCGACCGGGTGGCGGTGATGCACGGCGGGCGCGTCCTCGACGTCGGCACGCCGGCCCGGCTCGTCGACCGCCACGCACCGTGGGCCACCGTCCGGTTCGACATGACCGCGGGCGGCGTGCCCATCGACTGCCTGCGAGCCGTCGAAGGAGTTTCGTACGTCCGCCAGGCGGGGGCGCAGGTCGAGGTCCGGGGCGACCGGCAGATGATCGCCCACCTCTGCTGCGCCCTCGTCCGCGGCGGCGAGGTCCCTGCGGACCTCAGCGTGGTCATGCCCGATCTGGAAGAAGCAGTGATCGCCCTCCTCGCCGGAAGCGACGAGCGGGCGCTGGAGCCCACAGGAGGCGCCCGATGAGCGCAATCGTCAAGCTGGTCCGCACCGAGCTGCGCCTGGTGCTGCGCGAGCCCCTCGTGCTCGCCTTCGTGTTCGCGTTCCCGATCATCACCGTCCTGGTCATCGCCGGTTCCTTCGGCGCCGACGACGCCCACTCGTTCGCCAACGTCGACCCGTCGCAGTGGTACGTGGCGTCGTACCTGGCCGTCGTCATCGCCGCCGTCGGCCTGGTCATGGTCCCCGTCCATCTCGCGGGGTACCGCGAGCGGGGCGTGCTGCGACGCTTCGCCGCCGCCGGCTTCCCCCGCTGGTCGTTCGCCGCCGCCGAGCTGATCGTCGGGGTGACGCTCACCTTGGTGGCGTCGGTCGTGCTGCTCCTCGTCGCCAGCGCGGCCTACGGGTTGCCGCCGATCGACTCGCCCGTGACCACCGTCGCCGGGGTCGTCCTCGGCGCCGTCGCATTCACGAGCGTCGGCCTTCTGCTGGGTGCCCTGATGCCGAACGCCCGGGCGGCCCAGGGCGTGGGGCTCCTGGCCTTCTTCCCGTCCTTCCTGCTCGGCGGAGGTGGTCCCCCGCCCGACGCCATGAGCTCGACCCTGCGCCACGTCGCCAACGTCCTGCCCCTCACCCACGTCACCCGCGCCATCCGCCAACCCTGGTTGGGCCTCGGCTCGGGCATGGGGGACCTGGCCGTCGTCGGCGCCGTCCTGGTGGTCTCCGCGTTCGGTTGGCGGCGGGCGATCCGGCTCTAGCGAGCCGGGCGCCACCCGGTAGGGTCGGCGGCGATGGACCGTCAGATCGTCGCTTTCCGCCAGGACGACGAGGGCGTGTGGGTGGCGGACCTGGCGTGCGGCCACAGCCAGCACATCCGCCACAACCCGCCCTTCCGCCTGGCCCCATGGGTGCTCGACGAGCACGAACGCCAGGCCCGCATCGGCGCCGACCTCGAGTGCCGGCTCTGCGACCAGGCCGAGGAACTACCTTCCTCGGGCGTGCGTGGTGAGAAGGGAAGGCCCGGTGGCTGAGGAGCCCATGCCGTTCAGCCAGCTCCTGGCCGGCTACGGCACCACCACGATCGGCGACGAGAACCGCATCGAGTCCGTGTTCACCCTGCTCAAGCTGCGGGGCGAGGACGGGAACGCGGCGTGGTCGGTCCGCAGCGGCGGGGTGCCCCTGACGCTGGAGGAGCTACTCGGGGTCCTGGAGGGCCTGGCCACCTCGGTGCGCCACACCCTGACCAAGGCGTGGAAGCGCACGGCCAGCGACGCCCCGGCAGCGAACACGGGCGCGGAGCCGCCGGCTCCCACCCAGTTCAGCCAGCTGCTCGACGGACTGGAGACGGTGGGCGTCCAGGACGAGTACCTGATCGAGTCGGTGTTCGCGGTGATCAAGGCCCGCCGGGGTGACGGGGCTCCGGTGTGGTTCGTGCGTTCGGCCGAGATGAAGCTCGGTTCCGAGGAGCTGCTCGGGGCCCTGGAGGGCTACGCCTCCACCGTCCGCCAGGATCTGGCCGAGTCCTGGAAGTGGTGACCGCCGCTCGTTCTGGCTGCAGTTAGCCGCCCATGCGCGGGTAACTGCAGCCAAAACGGTGGGGGTGGGGGCGGGGGCCGCCCTCAGACGTAGCCGGGGTAGTTGGCGTCGGTGGCGGACACGTCGAGCGAGGACAGGACGTCGGCTTCGGTGATGGTGCGCAGGTCGTCGTCGCTGGGACGAGCGACGGCGTGGAGGCGGGCGGCCTGGGCGGCGAGGAGCCGTTCGAACAGGTTGCGGACGGTACGGCCGTTGGCGAACGAGCGGTCGTGCGGGAGCCGGGCGAGGTGGACGGAGACCTGGGCCCTCGCGCCGGCGGCGACGAGCACGCCCGCCCGGCGGCAGAACAGGTCGAAGATGGCGCCCAGCTCGTCGGCGTCGTAGTCCGGGAACGTGAGGGTGCGGGCGAACCGCGACGCGAAGCCAGGGTTGGTGTCGAGGAAGGACGACATCTCGCGCGGGTAGCCGGCCACGATCACCACCAGCTCGTCGCGGTGGTCCTCCATGAGCTTGAGCAGGGTGGCAACCGCTTCGTAGCCGTAGTCGTTGCCGGCCCCCTGTACGAGGGCGTAGGCCTCGTCGATGAAGAGCACCCCGCCGATGGCCCGCTGGACGACGGCGGCGACCCGAGGCGCGGTCTGGCCGATGTACCGGGCGACGAGATCGGCGCGGGTGGCCTCCACCAGCTGGCCGGTGGCCAGGAGGCCATGGGCGGCCATGGCCTGGGCCAGCAGGCGGGCGATGGTGGTCTTGGCCGTGCCCGGGTTGCCGGTGAAGACCATGTGGCGGGTGGGACTGGGCAGGCGCAGGCCGGCCCGGGATCGAGGCCCGGCCAACGCGGCCTCGGCGATCATCCGCCGCAGCTCGGCCTTGACGTCGGCCAGGCCGATGAGCTGGTCGAGCTCGGCGTTGACGTCGCTCGGGCTGGGAGCCGAGGCCGTGGCCAGCTTGGGCAGCCCGCCGGCGCGGATGTGGCGGGCGGACAGGACCGAGCCGCCGCCGGCGTCCTGGGAGTGCTCGCCCAGGGCCCGCTCCAGCAGCGCCTCGGCGATGCGGGCGTTGCGGAAGGCGCCGGCCGGGCGGGCGGCGCCGAGCACCTCGGCCGCCGCCGCCCGGCCCTCCTCGTCGACCTCCATGCCGTGCTCGCCGGCCATGCTCACGAACAGGTCGAGCAGGGCGGCGTCGTCCAGGTCGACCGTGGCCGCAGTCCGCAGCCGGCGAAGGAGGTCGGGGTTCGCGGCGGCCAGCGCGCCGGTGGCGCCCGCAGCCGAGGTGGCGACCAGGGTCACCAGGCAGTGGGTCTCGGACAGCCGGCGGCGGATCTCCTCGAGCGCTTCGGGGCCCCCGTCGGCCACCACCAGCCGGTCGAGGCCCTCGACCAGCAGCACCCCGTTGCCGGCTCGGTCGAACGCCTCGGCCACGCGCACGAGCGGGTTCATCTGCCAGGTGGCCGGGCCGACGAGGTCGGTGGCCGTCACCGCGTGCAGGGCGCCCGATCCCACGCCGGCGCCGGCCAGGGCCTGGGCGTAGGCCCGGGCGGCCACCCGCTGGCCCGTCCCTTCAGGGCCGGCGACGAGCAGGTGCGGGCCGTGCGCGCCCGGCCGTTGCCGGGCCATCTGCACACACGTCCGCAGCTCGGCGAGGAGGCCGGGCTGGGCGACGACGTCGGCGAACGGGTCTGCAGGCTCGCCGGGTACCGCTGGGTCGGGCCCGGCTGGGCCGGCCGCCACCGGCGCAGGGACGGGGCGCAGGCGCGGATAGGCGACCAGGGCCCGGGCGTGGTCGGCCAGGCGGTCGGCCACCCACGTCATGTTGTTGGCCACCACCCACAGGTCGGATGCGGACGCCGCGGTGGCGAAGGCCAGGCTCAAGCGGGAACGGGTGTCGACCAGGGCGCGGGCGATGTCGAGGTGCCCACGCACGAGGAGGCGACCGGCCTGGCCGAGCTGCACGATGTCGCGGGCGACGAAGGTCGACGGGTCGACATCGGCCACCAGCGCGATGACCGTGGCCGTCCGGCCCGGCGCCAACCGTTCGAGCGCGGCACCGAGCAGGGCGGGGACCTGGTCGAACCCGAGGCGGCGGACCTGGACGGCGACCTCCTCGTCGACGCGGTCCCCCGGTTCGCCGAGCACACCCGCCGCCGTGGCGCTCAGGCCGTCGAGCTGGCGGACGCACCACTCGATGTAACCAGCCGGGCCGTACAGCTCGGGCACCAGCTCGAGGATGGCCGGATCGGCGGTCACCGCCCATTCACGGGACAGGGCCGCAGCATCGAGGGAGCCGAGGGCACCCCGCTGGGCCTCGGCCAGGTCGGCCAGAGCACGGGCCCGGGCGGCCAGGGGCGGGACCCTCGCCCAGGCCCGGTACTGGGCCGCGAGGAGATCGACCGCCTCCTGGCGCCGGCCGGCGTCCCGCCCGGCGGCGCGGAAGACGAACACGTCCGGGGGCCGGACCCACGTCTGGCGGGGCAGGTAGGTGACCTGGTCGGCGTCGTACGGCTCGTCGCGCCAGGGGTCGAGGCTGTGGAGCAGCCGGGGGACCACCGACCCGCCGGCCTGGGAGCCGACCCCGAGCAGGAGGTAGAAGGCGTCCTGGAGATCCTGGGCCGCGGCCCCGCCCGAGCCCTGCCAGCCCCGGGGAGCGTCGATGCCGGCGACCCATCGGGGGAGGTCGTCGAGCGTGGCCCGCAGTGCCCACTCAACGTCGCCGACCTCGTCCTCGGACGGTGACCACGGCTCGGCCCAGAGGACGTCGAACGTCGGGCCGCCGGTGCGGTAGGCGTCGGGGATACCTGCCGGCTGTTCCACGGGGTGCGATTACAGCAGGTCAGCCGAACAGCTTGACCAGGTCGGCCCCGTTGACCCAGTTGCCGGTCACGTCGGTGAACTTGCCGCCCTTGTACTGGAGCAGCCGGACCGACGAGTTGCACACTGCGGAGAGCAGCGACACCTGCTTGCGGTCGCAGGTGTAGGTGTGGGCCATGAAGCCGGGATGGTCGACGGCGCCGGCCAGGGCGGCCGTCACCTCGGCCGGCGTCGTCGCCCCGCCCTTGAGCAGGTCGTAGACGTCCATGACCACGGCGAAGCCGGCCTGGGACAGCACGCTCGGCTTGGTCACCTTGGCCTCCGCCTTCCAGGTGGCGACGTCCGGGCTGGGGTCGTCGAACGGGAGGTAGCCGGTGGCGAAGTAGGCGTTCTCGGCCGCCGGGCCGGCGGCGTCGACCACGGCCTGCGACGCGCACGCGCTCGGGTAGAACATCTTGGCCTTGACGGCCAGGGCCCGGGCCGCGGTCATGATGCGGGCGCAGCTCTGGGCCGGGAAGAGGACGACGACGGCGTCGGGCTTCGACGCGGTCGCCGCTTTCAGCGGAGGGGCGAAGTCGGCGGCGTCGGCCTTGGCCGCCACCAGCTTGACGTCGCCCACGCCCTTGGCCCGCAGCACAACCTCCGCGGCGGTGACCACGGTGGCCAGCACGCCGGGGAGGTCGACGTAGAGCCCGCCCACCTTCTTCACCTTCAGGGTGTCGAGGGCGTACTGGGCCTGGCCGAGCAGGTCGGCCACCGCCCCGCCCGCCGGCATCCAGGCCGTCTTCGAGGTCAGCTCCTCGCCGAGCGCCGGCATGCCACCGACGTACGGGATGGCCGCCTTCTCGAACACGGGCAGCGAGGCGGCGGCGCCCAGGTCGACCCCGCCGAGGATGGCGACGGGGTGCTTGGCTACCAACTGGTTGGCGCAGGCCGCCGACGACTCCGGCGTGCCGGTGGTGGTGCACACGTCGAGGCGGAGGGGCCGGCCGGCGACGCCGCCGAGGTGGTCGTTGACGTGGGCCACCGCGGCCTGGGCGGCCTGGCGGACCTCGGGGAAGGAGCCGGTCGGGGCGTCCTCCTGGTTGACCATGCCGAGGACGATCGCCCCGCCGCCCTTGGCCCCCGCCCCGCCGCCGCCGCTGCTGCTGCTGCACGCCCCGGCGGCCAGGGCGGCGACCATCAGGGCGGCCGCAGCCCGTCGCTTCACCCGATCATTGTGCCCCCGCCGCCCCGGCCGGCGCTGCGGCGGATGGCGGAATCCTTCGCCGTCGCCCCTTAACGTGCGCTGATCGACCAGACCCTCGCGTTCCTGCTCCTCGGCCTCGGGGCCGGAGCGGTGTACGCCGCCCTGGGCCTGGGCCTGGTGCTCGTGCACCGCTCGTCCGGTGTGGTCCACGTGGCCCACGGGGCGGTCGGGGCCTACGTGGCCTACCTGTTCGTCGAGCTGCGGGCGACGGGCGACCTCGTCCTGCCGGTGGGCTCCCTCCACCTCGGCGACAGGGTGCCGTTCGCGGCGGCGCTGGCCCTCAGTCTGGTGGTCGCCGCCCTGCTGGGCCTGGCCATGTACGCCCTGGTCTTCCGGTTCTTGGGAGCGGCCCCGGCCCTCGCCGGGCTGGTGGCGTCCGTGGGCCTGCTGGCCGTGCTCCAGGCCCTCATCGTGCTTCGCTTCCCGGGTGGGTCCCGGCCGGTCCCGGCGGTGCTGCCCGCCGGGCCGGTCAGCGTGCTGGGCGTGGCCGTGCCCCGGGACCGGCTGCTGCTGGCCGCGCTGGTGGCAGTGGCCGGGCTCACCCTGTGGGCCCTCTACCGCTTCACCCGGTTCGGCCTGGCCAGCCGGGCACTCTCCGCCGACCGGGCGGGCGTCGCCCTCCTCGGCTGGTCGCCCGACCGGCTGGCCGCCTTCAACTGGGTCGGGGCCAGCGCGCTGGCCGGGGCCGCCGCCATCCTCGTCGCCCCGGTCACCGGCCTCGACCCGGCGACGACCACTCTCCTCGTCGTCCCCGCCCTGGCCGCCGCCCTCGTGGGCCGGCTGGTCTCCTTCGGGGCCACCGTCGCCGCCGGCTTGGCCCTCGGCGTGGGCCAGTCGTGGATCCTGCTCCTGCAGGACCAGCACTCGTGGATCCCCCGCTCGGACGTGCGGGAGGCGGTGCCGCTGGTGGTGATCCTGGTCGCATTGGTGGTGGGTGGAGGGTCGGCGCTGGCGGGGCCGGTGGCGGGCGGGCGGTTGCCCCGGGCGGCACGGCCCGACCACGTCGGTCGGTGGGCGGTGGGCGGCGGGCTGGTCGCCGGGGTCGGTCTCCTCGTCCTGCACGGGCAGGACCGGCTGGCCCTCGACACCAGCGTGGTCGGCGCCCTCGTCTGCCTGTCGATTGTCGTCCTCACCGGCTGGTCCGGGCAGATCTCGCTGGCCCAGATGGCCTTCGCCGGGGTGGCCGGGTTCACCCTCAGCCGCCTGAGCATCGGGCTCGGGATCCCCTTCCCAATCGCGCCGTTGCTCGCCGCCGCGGTCGCCGCCGTGGTCGGGGTCGCGGTCGGCCTGCCTGCGCTCCGGGCCCGGGGGGTGAGCCTGGCCGTGGTGACCCTGGCCGGCGCGGTGGTGGTCGAGGAGATGGTGTTCAAGAGCGCCGTCCTGACCGGAGGGTTCAGCGGGTCGCGGGTACCTGCGGCGTCGCTGTTCGGCCTGCACCTCGACCCACCCGGTCTGGGGTTCGGGCTGCTCGTGCTCGCCGTCCTGCTGGCCAGCGCAGTGGGACTGGCCCGGCTGCGGCGCAGCGCCCGGGGGCGGGAGCTGCTGGCGGTCCGGGCCGACGAACGCGCCGCGGCCGTGTGCGGGATCGACGTACGCGCCACCCGGCTCGGGGCCTTCGTCCTGTCGGCGTTCCTGGCCGGCGTGGCCGGGACCCTGCTCGGGTACCAGCAGGGCCAGCTGTCGTTCGGGTCGTTCGGGGTCTTCGTGTCGCTGGCCTACCTGGCCGTGGCCTACCTGGGGGGGATCGCCGGGATCGCGGGCGCGGTGGTCGGCGGGCTGCTGGTGCCGAACGGGATCGTCTTCACCCTCCTCGACCTCGGGCGCTACCAGCTCCTGGTCAGCGGGATCGGCCTGGTGGTCGTGACCGTCCTCGCCCCCGGCGGCATTACCGGGTTTCGCCGGCGATGACCGCGGGACTGGTGGCCCGGGGGCTGACCGTGCGGCTGGCCGGCACCGAGATCATCGGCCGGGTCGACCTGGAGCTGCGGCCCGGCACGATCACCGGTCTCATCGGCCCGAACGGCGCGGGCAAGACCACCCTGCTCGACGCCCTCACCGGGCTGGTCCCCGTCACGGCAGGGACGATCACGGTCGGTGGCGTGCGGGCCGAACGCCTGCCGCCCCACCGCCGGGCCCGGCTCGGCCTGGCCCGGACCTTCCAGGCCCTGGAGCTGTTCGAGGATCTGACCGTGGCCGAGAACCTGCTGGTGGCCGGAGGCGGCCGGCGGCCGGTGACCGCCGACGACCGGTACCCCACGGAGCTGTCCCATGCCGCCCGCTCCCGGCTGGCCGTCGACCGGGCCCTGGCCGCGGCCCCCGCCGTCCTGCTCCTGGACGAGCCCGCCGCCGGGCTCGACGACGACGGCCGGGCCGCCCTGGCCGCCCGCCTCCGCTCGGTGGCCGCCGCCGGTACCGCCGTGCTCCTGGTCGACCACGACATGCGGCTGGTCCTCGACCTCTGCGACCGGGTCACCGTGTTGGAGCGGGGCCGGGTGCTGGCCGAGGGCCCGCCGCAGCAGATCCGTGACGACCTCCACGTGATCGACGCCTACCTCGGTCGGGCGCCGAGCCGGCTCGGGGGCGCCACCCTGGCTCGACGGTCGCCCGCGGGTACGCCGGTCCTCGAGGTGCGCAGCCTCACCGCCGGGTACTCGGGCGTACCGGTGGTGCGGGAGGTCGACCTGGCGGTGGCCCCCGGCGAGGTCGTCGCCCTCCTCGGGCTGAACGGGGCGGGCAAGACGACCACCCTGCTGGCCATCGCCGGCGTCCTCGGGCGGATGGCCGGCGAGGTGACCGTGCTCGGCGAGCGGGCAGGCCGCCCCGACCGATTGGCCCGGCGCGGCCTGGCCTGCGTGCGGCAGGGGCAGACGCCGTTCCCCGGGTTGACCGTGGCCGAGCACCTTCGCCTGACCCCGGGCCCGACGGACCAGGCGCTCGACCGCCTGCCGGCGCTCCGGCCCCTGCTCGGGCGGGACGCGTCGACCCTGTCCGGGGGCGAGCAGCGGATGCTGGCCGTCGCCATGGCCCTGGCCCGCCCGCCCAGACTACTGCTGGTCGACGAGCTCAGCCTGGGCCTGGCCCCCATTGTGGTCGACGGCCTGCTGCGGGCCCTCCGGCAGGTGGCCGACGACCAGGGCACCGGCATGCTCGTCGTCGAGCAGCACCCTCACCTGGCCCTGGCCGTGGCCGACCGCGGGTACGTGATGGAGCGGGGCCGGGTCGTGGCCGCCGGCCCGCCGGCCGAGTTGCGAACCCGCTACGCCGCCGGGATCGACCCCAGCCGGCCGGCCTGATAGTCCTCGAAGGCCTGGATCAGCTCGTCCCGGCTGTTCATCACGAACGGGCCGTAGTGGGCCACCGGCTCGCGGATGGGCAGCCCGCCCATGATGTACAGGTCCAGCGCCGGCGTGTGGCTGTCCTGGTGACGGTCGCCCGCCACCCGGATGGTGTCGCCCGCCCCCAGCACGGCCAGCTGGCCCTGCCGGATGGGACGCCCCTCGGCGCCGACCGTCCCCGCCCCGCTCAGGGCGTAGACCAATGCGTTGAAGTCCGGCCGCCAGGGCAGGTCGACCTGGGCCCCGGGCAGCACCGTGGCGTGGACGATGGAGATCGGCGTGTAGGTCGACCCCGGGCCCTGGTGCTCGCCCAGGTCGCCGGCGATCAACCGGACCAGGGCGCCGCCGTCCGGCGACGACAGCAGGGCCACGGACGAGCCGCGGATGTCCTGGTAGCGGGGCTGGATCATCTTGTCCTTGGCCGGCAGGTTCACCCACAGCTGCAGCCCGTGGAACAGCCCGCCGCTGACCACCAGCGACTCCGGCGGCCGCTCGATGTGGAGGATCCCGCCGCCCGCGGTCATCCACTGGGTGTCGCCGTTGGTGATCACCCCGCCGCCGCCGTTGGAGTCCTGGTGCTCCATGATCCCGTCGATCATGTAGGTGACGGTCTCGAAGCCGCGGTGCGGGTGCCACGAGGTGCCCTTGGGCTCGCCCGGGCCGTAGTCGACCTCGCCCATCTGGTCCATGTGGATGAACGGGTCCAGGTCGGCCAGGTCGACCCCGGCGAAGGCCCGTCGCACGGGGAACCCCTCGCCCTCGTAACCTCTGGGCGCGGTGGTCACCGAACGGACGGGGCGAACCCGATTGGGGCGCTCGGCGGGCACCGCCACCTTGGGCAGGGCCAGGAGGTCGTCGACGGTGACAGCAGGCATGGCAGCGGCTCCCTTGCAGAAGATCGTTTTGTTTGAACCTTCAACAATCTAGGCTCAGGATGATTCCCTAATGCGATCGCGCCGGTTGGTCGATATGTACATCATGCCGACCACAAGTACCCGAACAGCAGCCAATCTCGAGGACCTGGCCGAGGATCTGACCCGACGCCTGGGCGTTCCCTTCCGGCCCAACGCCAAGGGGGGCGTCGCCTTCCGGGAGCCCCTGCGCATCACCAGCTGGTCCGTCCCGCTGGTGTTCGACGGCCACGCCGCCTGGGACCACGGCAGCCTCATCCCCACCGACTTCGTGGGTCACGTGCTCTGGGCCGCCCTCCGGTCGACCGCCGGCCGCGACGACACCCGGCCGTACTGGCACTGCAACCTGACCGCTGACGCCTGCACCGCCATCCTCGAGCACCTGGCCGAGGACGACCACGGCGACGGCTGGGTCATCGGCGAGGACGTCCTGCTCAAGCCGCCGGTGGCCGCCGAGCCGCCCCGTCCCAAGCCGTTCCGCCGCCGCTCCTCACGGGTGGCATAGCTCGTCCCTCTGGCATACCCGGCCGAACCGCCGGGTAGTTCTGTTGGGATGCCGGACACCCGACTTGCCCACCAGCTCGTCGCCGACCGCTACGAGCTGCTGGAGACCGTCGGCCGGGGCGGGTTCGGGGTCGTGTGGCGGGCGTGCGACACCCTCCTCGAGCGTCACGTGGCGGTCAAGGAGATCCACATCCCCGGGTTCCTGGGCGAACAGGACCGAATCGACCTGCGGGAGAAGGTCCTGAAAGAAGCCCGGGCCGCCGCCCGGCTCGACCACCCGGGCGCGGTGACGGTCTACGACGTCATCGACGACGACGGCCACCCCGTGATCGTCATGGAGCTGGTCGAGGCGCCCACGCTGTCCCAGCTGGTCGCCGAACGGGGGCCGATGGCGCCGGCCGAGGTCGCCCGCATCGGGCTGGAGATCCTCGACGTCCTGGACGCGGCCCACGCCCACGGCATCGTCCACCGGGACGTCAAGCCGGCCAACGTGATGGTCGCCCCGTCGGGTCGCGTCCGCCTCGGTGACTTCGGCGTGGCCGCCATCCTCGACGACCCCACCGTCTCAACGTCAGGGGCGGTCACGGGCTCGCCCGCCTACATGGCCCCCGAGCAGGCGACCAACAAGGGCGCCATCGCCGAATCGGACCTGTGGTCCCTCGGGGCGACGATGTACTTCGCCGTCGAAGGGGTGCCGCCTTTCGACAAGGGCGCCCCCCTGCCCACCCTGGCGTCGATCGTCCAGGACCCGCCCCGACCCATGGAGCGGGCCGGCGCCCTCGGGCCGGTGCTTGAGGGACTGCTGGTGAAGTCGCCGGCTGATCGCTTCACCGCCGCCGACCTGCGGCCCCGGCTGGCCCGCATCGCCGCCGGCGAAGCCGCTTCCCCGCCCCCGAGGCCGGAGCCGCGGCCGGACGACACGGCCGTCCTCGACCTGGACGAGACGGCGCCGGCCACGGTCGCCGCCGCGCCGCCGACCCCCCCAGCGGTCGCCGCCCCGCCACCTCTTCGCCCGACCCCGCCGCGCCCGACGCCGGCCCCGACATCCGTCGCCCGCCCGGCCGGTGGCCGGCGAAACGGCGTGATCGTCGCCGTGGTCGCCCTCGTCGTCCTGGGCCTGATCGGCATCGCCCTGGCCGCCCGCTCGGGCTCGCGGTCGCAAACCGCCACGTCGCCCTCCACGACGACGGCCGGCGGCAAGGCGTCGGCCACGACGGCCGCACCCAGGGGTGGGTCGTCTGGCGCGACAACCGCGTACACCGACTCCCAGACGGGCTTCACCATCTCGTTCCCGAAGGGCTGGTCGGTGTCGACCAACGGCACCCTCACCGACTTCCGCGACCCGGACAGCGGCGCCTACCTGCGGGTCGACCACGTCCAGCCCCCCGGCCCGTCCCCCGAAGGGGCCTGGTTCCAGCTGGAGCCGAGCTTCGCGGCCGCCAACGCCAACTACCAGCGCATCCGCATCGACCCCACGACCTACTCCGGCTACCGGGCGGCCGTCTGGGAGTACACCTACAGCAGCGGCGGTGCCGACCTGCACGCCGTCGACCTGGGCTTCATCACCCCCCGCTACGGCTTCGCCCTGAACTTCCAGACCAAGGCCGCCGACTGGGACCGCCTCCAGCCCGTCTTCCAGGCCTTCAAGGACTCGTTCAAGGCCCCGTCGTAGGCGTTCAGGCCGAGGCGCCGACCGGCTCAGCCTGGTGGGCGAGGGCGGCGAGCAGGTGTCCGAACTGCTCGTACCCGGGCGGGACGAACGGCTCGGCGTCGGGCACCCGCTCGAGAACCTGGAGGAGGTGGCCCAGCGCGTCGCCCGACGCCGCCGGCAGGTGGGACGAGAGGATCCGGGTGGGTTGCAGGTCCTGCACCCGGGCCAAGACCTGCCCGAAGCGCTCGCGGTCGACCAGGTGGGCCCAGGGCGAGTCGGAGGTCGCCCAGCCCAGCATCCCGCCGGCCAGGGCCTCGGGCTCGACGTCGGCGACGTCCTCCACGACGGCGGGGAGGATGGCGCCGAACGCGTCGACGGTGAACAGGGCGCCCGTCGACTCGTCCAGCACGCCGATCGACAGCGGGTTGTCGAACAACGGGGGAGCCACGGCGCGAAGGGTGCGGTCGCCGGCGTCGATGGCGTCGCCCACCCTGATGGCGTGGACCCGGTCGAGGGGGACGGGCCACCACGTCGCCATCCGCAGGGCGGCGAAGGCGTTGGTCACCAACCTGGCCCGCGGGGCGGCCGCCATCACCCGTCGAATGCTCCCCGTGTGGTCGGCGTCGTCGTGGGTCAGCCAGATCCACCGCAGCTCGGCCGGGTCGACGATCGACGCCAGGGCGTCCATGAAGTCGTCGCTGTCGAGCCCGATCCCGCTGTCGACCAGCACGGGCTCCTCGGCGCGAATGACGTAGGCGTTCACGGGCAGGATCCCCACGCCGGGGAGGGGCAGGCTGGTGGGCAGGACGTGGATGTCCGGACCAACCTGGTAGGGGGTGTCCATGATTTGATTCCTTTCGCTCAGAAGGGGACGCGGGTGGCGAGGAGGCCGGTGCCATCGGCCCGGCCGGAGAGGATGCGGCAGAACTCGACGGCGTCGAGCTCCATCGGCGCGCCGCCACCGCCCTGGGCGAAGGCGCCGCCGGCGGGACCGGCGAGGACGAGGGTGAAGGGGCGGGCGTGCCGGCGGGCCCATTCGGCCACCACGTCGGCCACGATCCGGCCGTCATGGTCGCCCGTCAGCGTGGGTTCGGCGCCGACCGCACGGCAGAGGTCGATGCGGTGCATCCACGTGTCCCGGGTGAGGATGCGGTCGAGCAGGTACCCCATCGTCCACTTCTCCGGGAATTCGGGGCTTCCGCTCGGGATGGGCAGGGCGCGCACGAGCCGGGGGGCCCGCCGCCGCGCCGCCAGCGCCTTCGGCGCGGTGGACCGGATGGCCCCGGCCAGCTCGCCCGGGGACAAGGCGGCCTGCTTGGCGACCTGCAGGGCGGTGAGCTCGTCGATCAAGGGCTTTCCGCTGCGCTTCGACGCCCGCGTGGCCGCCAGCTGCTGGCGGACCGTCTCCCGCACGGTGGCGTTCATCTCCATCATCCCGAGGACGTGGGCGACCAGGGCGCGGACAACCCACTCCTCGTTGTCGGTCGGGCGGTCCCAGTCGCCCGGGGCCAGCGCGTCGATGGCGTCGGCGAAGCGCTGGTAGGCGGTGGCGGCGAGGGCCATGGCCTCGTCCCGGCCGAGCGGCGGGATGGTCGATACGTCTTGGGCAGTGGTAGTCACGCTTGGCTCCGCATGTAGGTGAAGAACATGTCGACCGCGTCGTCGACCAGGGCCACCCAGCGGGTGCCCCCCGGCTCGTTGGCGACCTGCTGGGCGGACAGGCCGGCGACCAGGGCGGTGAAGAGGTCCAGGGCGTGGGGGTGGCGCACGCCGGCCTCGGCCAGCCGGTCCGCCCCCCGCTGCAGCAGGTCCACCGCCAGCCCATAGGACTCCGGGGACGGCTCGAACCCCGGGATCGTGCGCTGGAACAGGAGCTGGTACCGGGCCGGATCCTCGACGGAGAACTCCACGAAGATGCGGGCCACCCGGTGCATGTCGGCCTCGGGGTCGTCGCTCTCCGGCATTTGGGCCACCCGCTCGGCCAGGGCCCGATTGCCCTGGGCGAACATGGCGTCGTAGATGGCGTTCTTGGAGTCGAAGTACTGGTAGAGCGACGGCGCCTGCATGCCCACCTTTCCGGCCAGGTCCCGCAGCGACAGGGCGCCGAGCCCGTCGGCCCGCACGATGGCCCACGCCGCGTCGAGGATCTCGGCCTTGGTGGCCTCCCGACGCTCGGACCGCCGGTCCCGCCCGTCCGAGCCCGAAGTCGTCGCCACCGCCGGACCCCTACCGATGTTTGGTTCCTCTAACATTGTTAGGATAGTAGAACGCCGTTAGAGGAGAGTCAAGCCCTGGTCAGCGCGCGGGTCCACTGGTTCGCTTTCGCCCGGCCGCGCCGGGAAACCGGCTCAGCCCGGAGCGCGGACCACGACCACGGCAATGTCGTCGCGGGCGTCGCCATCCTGGAAGTCGAGGGCGGCGGCCACGATGGCGTCGGCCACCTGCTGGGCACTGGCGCCCCGGCGGGCCAGGTCGGCGACCGTGGATCGGAGGCGGTCGTCATCGAAGAACTCCCGGTCCCGGCGGGCCTCGACCACCCCGTCGGTGTACAGGACGATCGTCTCACCCGCCCCCAGGACCGTGGACGTGTCGGTGAGGAGCGGCCGGTCGAGCATGCCCAGGATGGTCCCCGTCGTGCCGATGGTGTCGATCTCGCCGGTCGGCCGGACCCGTAGAGGCAGGTGATGACCCCCCGAGGCGACGACGAGACGCATCCCGCCCTCCCTCGGCTCGAGGACGACGAACACCGCGGTGCAGAACTGGTCCGGGTGGTACCGGACCAGGGTCTCGTGCAGGGCGGCCAGCACGGCGCTCGGGTACGGGGTTCGCAGGGCCTCGGCCCGGACGGTGTAGCGGGCCAGGGCGGTGACCACCGCGGC
Source organism: Acidimicrobiales bacterium (assembly GCA_035494015.1). Lineage (GTDB taxonomy): Bacteria > Actinomycetota > Acidimicrobiia > Acidimicrobiales > AC-14 > CADCTB01. The sequence continues at coordinate 8,979 of DATJHJ010000138.1, read as the reverse complement.
CGCGGGCCCCTTGCCGCACACGTCCCCGAGCACGATTGCCCACGCGCCCCGGCCGGTCTCGAACACGTCGTAGAAGTCGCCCCCGACCTCGCTGCCGTCGCCCGCCGGACGGTAGGCCCCGGCGACGTCGAGGCCGGGCACGGGCAGGACAGCCGGCGGGAGGAAGCTGGCCTGCAGGGTACGGGCCAGGGCGGTGGCGCGAGCTTCCGACTCCTCAGCCCGCCGGCGGGCGGCGAGCAGCTCGCGCTCGTAGGCCCGCCGCTCGGTGGCGTCGAACACCGCGGTGCGCACGGCCATGGGCTCGCCCGCCGCGTCCCGCTTGAGGACCGAGTTCACCAGGGCGGGGAGCCGGGCCCCCGAACGGCAGACGACCTCCACCGCGATCTCCCGGACATGACCCTGCATGCGCAGCAGGGGTGCGACGTGGGTCTCGTGGAAGATCCGGTCGCCGGGCGCCAGCAGATCCGGGAAACGACGGAGGCCGACCAGGCTCTCCCGGTCGTAGCCGGTCCAGGCCAGGAACGTGGCGTTGACCTTGAGGATGGTCCCGTCCGGGTGGGTCGACAGATAGGCGCAGGGCGCGTTGTCGTACAGCTCCTCGGGGTCGTCCTCAAGGAGGGCGCTGTAGAACTCGTCTGCCGGTTCCGCGTTCGCGGTCACGCCTCGTCGAGAAAGGCGGCGATGGCCGCGACCGTTTCTTCCGGCGCGCTGAGGTTGGGGCAATGGCCCGTGGCCCGCAGGGGCACGAGCCGGCTGCCGGCGATGTGGCGGTGGACGTAATCACCGACGAACGCCGGCGCGATGGCGTCGTCCGAGCACTGCAACACGAGCGTTGGGATCCGCACGGCCTGGAGGTCGTCCCGGTTGTCCGAGAGGAAGGTGACGCGTGCAAAGCGCTTCTGGATCTCCGGGTCCGTCCGGCAAAAGCTCTCGGTCAGCTCCGCGCCCAGCTCCGGGCGATCGGGGTTGCCCATGATGACCGGCGCCATGGCGCTCGACCAGCCCAGGTAGTTGCTGTCAAGAGAGGACAGGAGCCCATCGATGTCGTCGCGGGTGAAGCCGCCGGCGTAGTCGCCGTCGTCGATGTAGCGAGGCGACGGCCCGACCAGGATCAGGGCGCCGATGCGGTCGGGGGCGGTGGCCGCGGCCAGTACGCCGACCATGGCGCTCACCGAATGACCGACGAACACCACGTCGCTCAGGTCGAGTGCTTCACAGATCTCGACCACGTCACGGGCGTAGCCCTGCAGTGTCCCGTACCGCTCCGCGTCGTAGGCCGCGAGGTCCGACCGGCCCGCGCCCACGTGGTCGAACAGCACCGTCCGGTAGTGGTCCTCGAACGCCGGGGCGACGTACCGCCACATGGCCTGGTCGCACCCGAACCCGTGGGCGAACATCATCGGCCGCCCCGCCGGGTTCCCGCCCTCAGTCACGTTGTTCCGGCGTACGACATCCACGCCCACGTCCACCTTTTCACCCTACCGGCCCCTTGGGAAGGCGCCGAAGTCCCGAAGCGCGTCCCAGGCCAGCCGGGCCGGTGCTCCCACCACGATGTCCCATGCGAATCGAAGCCATGCCTCGATCCTCGACCCTCCGCTAACCCGAGAGTCAACCCCTCGCCCTATCCTGCCCGCATGGCCAAGGCGTACTGGATCAACACGCTCCGCTCGGTCAGCGATCCGGACAAGCTGGCCCGCTACGTCGAGTTGGCCGGCCCAGCGATGACCGCCTCCGGGGGTCGGTTCCTGGCCCGGGGTATGCCGGCGGCCGCGTTCGAGGCGGGCATCGTGGCCCGCACCACCCTGATCGAGTTCGACAGCGTGGATCAAGCCCTGGCCACGTACAACGGGCCGGCGTACCAGGCCGCGCTCGATGCCCTCGGCGACGGCGCTGTCCGCGACATACGGATCATCGAGGGCACGACCTAGGGCGGTGCGACCGGTCGGGCGCGGCGGCGGCCGCGAGCGATGGCCCCGTCAACGGGGGCCGCCAAAGACCTCGATCTGGATGTTGTCCGGGTCCCGCAGGGTGATCATGGCGGTGCCGGTGGTCGTCGACTTGATCTCGGAGTGGGTGACGCCCAGCTCGACGAAGCGCTCCTTCAGGGCCTCGACGTCCTCGACCCCGCCGACGCTGAAGGCGACGTGGTCCATCCCAGGACGGCGCTCGCTGAACGCCTCACCCGACTGCTGGTCGTGCGAGGTGAGCGTGAGGGTCACGCCGCTGCCCGGTGCCCGCAGCCGGGTCCGGTGGAACCCGTCGCCCTCGATCTGAGCCGACACGTCGAGGCCCAGCACCTGCTGGTACCACTCGGTGCTCTTGCCCAGGTCGCTCACGCTCAGGCTCAGGTGGTGGTAGCCGAGAACCCCTGCCATCTCACTGTCTCCCTTCTCTCGGCCTCTTTCTACGGTCCTCCGTTGCGCAGGCGTTGCATGATTTACCCCGGTCGATCGGCGAAGCGCCCTGCCAGCCGTCCTCGGGTGACGAACCCGTCCCGCAACTCGGACGGGAGGGCGGCCGCCAGCCGGTCGAACGCGCGCTGGGCCTGCGGGCGCGGCGCCACGTCGGCGAGGAGCAGATCCGAGCCGGTGGCCTGGGCGACGACCGCCGCCTCTTCGTGCCGTCCGAGGTGGGCCAGGGCCAGGGCCTCGTACTTTCGGGACCGGCGCTGCCGCGAGAGGTCGAGCAGCTCCTCGGCCTCCGAGGGCACGAGCGAGCAGCGGACGTCTCGATAGCGCAGCTCGGCTCGCCACTTGAACGGCAGCCAGGCGGACAGCAACGGTTGCGACTCGGCGACCAGGGCGGCGGCGGCATCGTCGTCCCCGGCGAGGAGGTCGCACTCGGCGGCGCCGAGGAGCCCATGGAGCTCCTGTTCGACTTGCAGCGACCCCGCCGCCACCTCCCGCGCCTCAGCCACCGCCTGCGCAGCCAGGTCCCGCGCCCGCCCGAGGTCGCCAACCTCCCGCCAGACCCACGCCAGCAGCGTGTCCGTGCGGGCCCGGTAGAAGTGGACGTCGTACTCCTCGAGCAGGCGGCGCTTGCGCTGCAGGGCCCGCAGCGCCCCACCGAAGTCCCCCAGGTTGCCCCGGGCCAGCCCGGCGAAGAACAGCGTGCGCAGCAGCGGCCGGAAGGCACCGGTGCGGGTCGACTCCGCCGCGGCCTGATCCAGGGTGCGCCGGGCGTCGGCGAAACGGTCGCCGTGCTCGAGCAGGGCGCCGAGGCAGCTCAGCGCGGACGCCAAGGTGGCCGGATCCGGATCGCGCTCCAGCGCCGCTTCGTAGGCCGCAGCCGCCCCGTCGATGTCCCCGTTCCAATGCCGGATGCGGCCCACGAGGACGAGGGCGCTGGGTAATGCGGCCGGGGCGGCGGCGGCGGATTCGGCCAGTTCGGCCGCCTCCGTGGCCAGCTCGCCGGCCTCGGCGGAGTCGCGGGCGTAGTAGGCCGTCCAGCCCAGACGCTCGAGCGCCTGCGCCTCCAGACCCGCGTCGCCCAGGTGGCGGGCCGCTTCCAGCGCCGCGGCGTGATCGCGCTGGGCGCCCTGGTAGTCGGCCAGCTCTTCCCGCAGCTGACCCCGCCGGAGCCGCACCCGGGCCGACGCCGCGGTGTCCCCGGCGTGATCGGCGGCGGCCACGGCTTCGGACAGCAGTCGCTCGGCGTCGCGGATGGCGAAGGCCCGGACCGCGTGCTCGGCCGCGGCCGACCACGCCTCGCTCGCCCGCGTCCAGTCGCCGGTGGCGGCAAGGTGGACGGCAGCCGCTTCCGGGCGATCGGCCAACCGAGCGGCGGCTCGGCGATGGAGGCTGGTCCGGATGGGGACGGGCGTGGTCTCGTAGAGGGCATCGCGGATGACCTGGCCGGCGAACTGGAACCGCATGCCGGCGGCGTGGAGGAGCCCGGCGCGAATGGCCCGGTCCGCCCGGCGGAGGGCGTCACCGATCCCCACGCCGGCCAGGTCGGCGACGAGGTCCAGGTCGAAGGTGGTCCCCACGACGGCGGCCGCACGGAGCAGCTCCTCCACGTCGGCGCCGGCCTGGGCCACCCGTTCCTCGACGGCGTGCCGCAGCGATCCGGCGGGGGCGGCACCGCCACGATGGCCGGCGGCGAGGCGGAGCGCCTCGACCACGAACTGGGCGTGCCCTGCAGTGCGCTCGTGCAGCTCCCGCGCATCGACGTCCCGCACGTCGAAGCGCTGGGCCAGCTGCTCGACGGCGCCGACGGTCAGGGGGCCCAGGGGAACCTCCTCCACGTCGGCACCGAGGAGCCCGATGACGTCTCGCGTGCGATCCGAAGCGACCGTCCCCACGATGAGAATGGGCTCGTCGGTCGCTCGCTCACGGAGGAAGTGCAGGGCCTCGATCGTCGACGCGCCCCCGTGATGCAGGTCGTCGAGGGCGAGCAGGACCGGCTGCTCGCGGGACAGTCGTTGGACGAAGCCGGTGACCGCCTCCAGCGATCGGCGGTGCTCGAGCTCCGGCGCAACTCGCTGGTAGCCCTCCGCGGCCAGGAGGGCGCGCAGGTCGGGCATCAGCTCGGCGAGGGTGCCCGCCCACGGTCCGGCGAGGAGGGCCAGTCGGTCGGGGGCGGTGGCGTCGACGAACCCCCGCAGGGCGTCGAGCACCGGCTGGAGGAACAGGGACCGCTCCGCCTCGTGGCAGGTCGCCCGCAGCACGGCGGCGCCGCCCTCCGCCGCCCGGCGGGCCAGCTCGGCGACCAGCCGCGTCTTTCCCGCGCCGACCGCACCGCTCACCACCAAGACCCCTGGTCGGCCACCGACGGCACCTGCCCACCGGTCGTACAGCCTGGCCAGCTCCCCGTCCCGGCCGACCAGCTGCGTCCAGGGGGGCAAAGCCGCGGGCTCGGTTCTCGGGGCGACGACGGGCGAGGCCAGGGGCTCGGACCGCAGGATGGCCAGGTACAGGGCCTCGGTCTCCGGCCCCGGGTCGGCGCCCAGGTCTTCGACCAGGGCCTCCCGCAGCCGTTGGTAGGCGGCCAGGGCGGCGGCGGTGTCACCGCCGAGATAGAGGGCCTGCATTCTGGCCCGGTGCGCCTCTTCGTCCAGCGGGTCGGCCTCGACGGCGCGGGCGGCAAGGTCGAGGGCCTGGCGATGCTGCCCGAGGGCCAGCGCCGCCGTCCACGCCGCCCGGCGGGCCCGGCGGAGAAGACGCTCGGCCTCGCGCCGGGCGTCGGCGGCCCACAGCGCGTAGGGCTCGTCCTCCAGGAGGGGGCCGCGCTCCAGCAGCTGGAGGGCTTGGGCCGACGCGGCGCCCGCCAGGGCGGCCCGGCCGCCTCGGAGCTGGCTCTCGGCCTCCCTGACCAGGCGCTCGGCGTCGTCGACGTCGACCCAGCAGCCCGCAGGCTCGAACCGGTACCCGCTTCGCCCGCCGATGATCCGTTCCGGGCCGAGCACCCGCCGCAGGCGGCTGACCAGCGAGGCGACGTTCTGGGCCGCGCCGGCGGGTGCCTCGTCGCCCCACAGCACCTCGACGATGGTGTCGACCGGGACGAACGAGCGGCGGCGGACGGCGAGGAGCTCGACGATCGTCGTGGCCTTGCCGACCGGTAGCGCCAGCGGGCCCCGGGCCGTGATCTCGAACCGGCCCATGAGCCGGACGCGAAGCTCGGGCCCCCCGAGCTCGTCCACCCCCACGTCGGACACGCAGGGATGGTGTCACCTCACCGGCGCCGGCGCCTCACCCGTTGTCGGCGAGCCATACGTGGATCAGCGGGAGCGGGACCCGCTCCGGTTCGGGCGGGAAGTTGTCGCCGAAGCGCCGGCTGAGGAGGGGATGGACCACCGGGTGCAGCCGCTCCTCGGCGAAGCGGTCCCAGTCCTCCTCGGACTCCCACACGTCGATGTAGCGGAGCCCGCCCTCCGGCCGCTCGATGGCCAGGTGGGCGATCATCCCCTTCGGCGGTTCGCTGCCGAGACCGTCGACGATGCGCTGGTACACGGCGGCGTCGATGGGGACGTCCTGGGTGAAGGCGTAGGTCACTGGTTCCTCCGTCTGAATTTAGTCCGAAGTGACTTCGGGTGTAAGAGTATCCAGGGTGCCAGGCCCCGAGTCAAGGGGTGGGGAGGAGGAACCGGGCCCAGAGGTCGGCCAGCCACGACTCGTAACGCGCCGGCGTCCAGCCGCGCTCGGCGGTCAGCATCACGTAGATCTCGGGGCTGTTGGTGGCCCAGATGAAGTCGGCGGCCTCGTCCACCGTCAGGTCAGGCCGCAGCCCGCCGGCCTCCGCCAGGTCACGGACCAGCCGGCGCATGTTCGTGGCCCGGCGGCTGCTGATGTCACGCCACACCGCGGCGGCCTCCGGCTCGGTCGACGCCGCGTCACGGAGGGCGACGAACAGTGGCGCCATCCGCCGGTGGATCGCCCGCATGGCTGCGGCGTAGATGGCCAGCTTGCCCGCCGGATCGCGCTCGGCCCGCATGGCCGTGACGTAGTCACGTTCCTCGGGCGGCACGGCGCGGTCGGCTCCCGAGATCGCCTGCTCGAGCAGCTCCCGCAACAGGACCGGCTTCTTGCCGACCAGCTCGTAGACCGTGGCCACGTGGACCTCGGCGGCCTCGGCGACGTCGGCGATCTTCGTCGCCCGGTACCCGCGCGTGACGATGCTGGCCCGGGCCGCATCGAGGATCCGCCGCTTGGTCTCATCCGAGCCGGCCTTACGGGCCGAGCTGTCGTAGTCGCGTCGCCGAACCACCTCGGTCATCATGGTGGGCCAACTCTATTTGCCCCGAAGGCCTTTCGCCCTAATGGGTAGGCGGCGTGGCGCGCTCGTAGGCGACGAGGCCCTGGGCGGTGCCGACCACGGTCCGCCCGCCGGCCTTGGCCCCCACCTGCTCGCCGATGTACGAAGGCAGGCTGGCCGAGTGCGAGCCGTCGGCCGCGCAGGTGTCGAGGAGCCTTCCGCCCCGCCGTTGGCTGGTCGTCGAGCCCACCGCGGCGCCGGGCTCGTGGTAGTCGAACAAGACCTCTGTCCTGCACCAGAAGGCCACGCCCTTGGCCGGACGGCGGCTCTTGCCGGTGGCAAGGTCGACAATGAGCGGGCCTTTCGCCGCCTGGACCAGCACCTCGGACTCGCTGACCGTCGCCGGCGGCTTCTCGACGTCCATGAACGCCTGCGCCGCGCCGAGGGGCACGGACCACGTGGTCCTGCCCGTCGGCACGTCGAACCCTTCGATCGTCACGTCGAGCCCCTGGTAGGAGGCCGCCCCCTGCTGGTCATAGCGGGCGGTTCCCTGGTAGCGGCAACGGACGGGCCAAGGCTCCCAGCGACCGTCGGCGACCGACCGCTCGACGTCGATATTGGCATCGCACCCGAGCTTGGTGCCCTCGTCCCGCCACACCGGAACGCCGGACGTGGCGTCGATCGCCGATGTCTCCCCCGTGGCCAGGTCGCGCACGACGACCGACGGGTCGCTTCGGTCGGCTGGGTAGCCGACCGAGCCGACGTGGAGATGGTCGGCCTTGAACAGCTCGAAGTACCAGCCGATGTCCGACGTGTGGCCGGGGGAGAAGAAGCGGCTGAGCGACATGCGCCACTGGACGACGCCGTCGTGAAAGCCCGCGAGCACCTCGGGCTGGCGCTCGCCCAGGTCGAGCAGGTTTTCCCCCAGATACCGGGAACCGGGCGGGGGAGGCGACGGGTCGGCGACCACGCCGTGGGCGGTGACGGAGAACCGCACGGGGCCCATGCCGCCCCGCCCATCGGCGGCGTTGAGGCACACGTCTTTGCCGTCCGAGCACTCCCGTGGCTGGGAGTAGAACACTGCCGGGTCGGACACCAGCAGGTCGTTCCCGTCCTCGGGGTTGGCGACGACCAGCCGGACGGCACCGACCACCTTCGGATCGGGGCGGAAGTACGCCACCCGCTTGTCGACGACGCCCGGCGAGAACGGGCTGCCGGTGAGGGTATGGCTGGGCGACGCCGCCTGCCGCCAGCGGATGCTGCCGTCGGCGGGGGACACCCCGTACAGGTACAGCTCGCGGCCCACGGTCCCGTAGACGACCAGAGTGTCCCCGACGGCCACCGGCTGGCCGATGGGCGTGATCGTCTGGTTCCTCCACACTTCGGTCACCCTCGGCGCGGCCCGGTGTGACGACGCACAGCCGCTCAGGACCAGCGCCGTCAACGCCACCAACGCGTACAACCGCCGCATGCCCCGCCCTCCCGTGGCTTCAGATCACTTCTCGTCAATCCAAGCATTGCACATGCTATTTGCTGCTGTCGAGTAGTTCTCTGCCGCCGCTGCTCGCTCGTCGTTTGGCAGATCCGGCGCGCTTTGACGCGTCGGATCTGCCAAACCGTCAGCGGGGCTGAGCGTCCGCGCCGGAGCCGGCCCCGGCTTCGGCGTCGTGAACCACGGCGAAGATCACCGACGCCGGCTCACGGGCCAGCGGCGCGACGAACCCGTCATGGAAGGCCTGGCAGCACTTGCCGGTGAGCCAGGGCCCGACGACCGGCGTCGCGAACACGCCATGCGTACCGGCCAGTCCTTCGCCGAGCCCGTCCAGCTGCCGGACGAACTGACCGTCGGGGTCCAGCATGGCACCGAGGGCCTGGCCCACCGTCGTCCCACGGTCACCGACGATCGGGGTCTCCCACAGGGCGTCGATATCCCGGGCCTGCCAATTCTGCGGTGGGGCCGCCGGCGGGAGGCGCGGGATCCTCATCTCGGCGGCGAAGGCGTCGCCCTCGGCACCGGTGGCCTGGCGAACGGCGGCATCGAGCGCGCTCCCGGTGACCTGGCGCCCGGATGCGCCAAGGTCGAACGCGACCTCGATGTCGTCGCAGCCCGCTTGCACTGCGGCGACGGCGAGCGCCGTGGTGGCGCCGTCCCCGACCCGCCCGTCGCCGAACACCACGTCGCCGCCCTCCACCTCGAGCCCGTGCTCGTTGTCCCAGTCGTGGAGGCACCGCGCCACCAAGTCGCCCACCGAGAGCTCGGGGTAGCCCGCGGTCCGGGTCATGAGC